>JAHDYE010000007.1:0-32097 GCA_023383035.1 Burkholderiaceae bacterium
CGGCGGGGAGGGGGACAGCGCTCATGGGAGGGATGATTAACGATTGAATTCAGCGGCCGCCGTAGGCGGTCCGCTGGAATGATGGGTCAGACCTCACACTCCGGTCCGGCATGAAGTACGTCTTGTCTTGATTCCGCTGGGCCTGGCTGCAGTACTTTCCAGTTGTCTTCGTGAGTCTTTACTCGCGAGTCCATGGCCTTCTGACTCATGGTGAGGGTTCGTTTACCGCCTGCCCTATTTTCATTTGGTGCGGAGAGAAGATCGTCAAGTTCCTCATGCTTAAACACAAAGAATCGGCTGCGGGGATTTTGCCGATCAAGCAACACAACGACGAGGTAATCGAACCCATCTGAAAAGTTTCCGTTGACCGCTAGCTGGTTCGGCCAATCGATAGTTTTGACTTGAACGCGCCTTGTGCTCTCGTTCGTGACGATCACGACGTCCCAGCCCTTCTGCGTTTCACCGTGAGCGAGATAGGCCTCAATGTTCCTTTTCAGAAGTTCGCCAAGAACGAGGTATTCACCAATGGCGGCAGAGACAGAGCGGTTGTTGTTCATAGGGCTGGCCATAGGGGTTAACTGTTGTTTTATACAGTATCATCGGCTCGTCGCCTTGTCGAGCCGCCGCCCCGAATTCCGGTAAGTTTGTAAGCTCATTTCGGATCGCTGCGTCCTTCCTTTCAACGACCTGACTACCTGCTGCTGCATTCGCCTGCATGTGCTAATCCGCCCAGATCCGCGCCGACCATCGAACCTTCGTGCGCCTGTTCTACGAACGGCACGAAGGGACTGCCGTCAAAATCCCGAAGGCGATGGAAGCGGCCTTCGCCGATCCTCAATCGGAGGACGAGCGCCGGATCAAGGAGTTGTTCGTGCAGAGGAAGCGCCTGGCCGATGCGCAGCGTGTGTTGCAGGGCAAGCCAACGAAGACGGCCGCGCAGCACCAGCGCATTGCGACCGTGAAGATCGAGCAGCTTCGGGGTCGCCTGGACGACCTGCGGCGCACCGAGTCGCTGGAGCGCGACTCACGAATCTTCCCCGGCGTCTACGCGCCGGTGATGATCGTGCAGGACGGCCGCAAGCTTGTGGTGCCGATGCGCTATCACTGCCGGCCGCAGGGCAAGCCGCCGTCCTTCGATCAGTTCCCGGGGACGTTTAATGCGCGGCGCGACAGCCTCGAAGGTTTCTGGCGCCGGCAGTTCGGCCACACGCCCGGCATCGTGATCGTCAACGCCTTCTACGAGAACGTCGAGCGCCATCGCGTCGAAGGTCGCGAGCTGGCGGCGCACGAGAAGCCGCAGAACGTGGTGCTGGAGTTTCGGCCGCAGCCCACGCAGGACATGCTAGTGGCCTGCCTGTGGTCGCGCTGGAGCGCGCCGGGCCAGCCGGACCTGTGGTCGTTCGCGGCGATTACCGACGCGCCGCCCCCGGAAGTCGCGGCGGCGGGCCACGACCGCTGCATCATCCCGATCCGTGCCGAGAACGTGCACGCCTGGCTGAATCCGGATCCGGGCGACCTGAAGGCGCAGTACGCGATCCTCGACGACCGCGAGCGGCCGTACTACGAGCACCGTCTCGCGGCATAGGACATCGTTCGGTGATGCGCAACCGCACCGTGACCGCCGTCCGCACGGACTCGCCTGCATCGCAAGCGGGCGCGCCGACGGGGAAGGATTTGTTCGGCGCAAGTCAAGTGGTCCGCCTCGATGGCGGCCGGCGGCTGCGCCTGGACGGCAGAATCGACTTCTGGCCGGGCAGCGGCAAGTGGCAGGTGCTGGCAAGCGGGGAAGAGCGCCAAGGCGTGACGCAGATGCTGGCGTTTCTCGTGCAGCAGCGCGAGGCCGAAGGCCGTCCGCTTGCCGAGCCGACGCCGATCGCGAGTTCGCTGAAGGTCCTCTGCGACTACTGCGGCAAGCCCGCGCAGTTACATCTGGGGGCGGACGTCTATCCGGGACGCAAGGACCTGGCCGGCCTGCACTTCTGGGTCTGCTGGGCCTGCGACGCCTGGGTGGGCACGCAGGCAGACGATGAACGGCACCGCCCGCAAGGTGCGCTGGCCAGGGAAGACCTGCGCGATGCGCGACGCGCCGCGCACGAAGCCTTCGATCGGCTCTGGCAGCGCGGCCTGATGACACGGGCGCAGGCCGACGAATGGCTCGCGCGGGTCACCGGCATTGCGCAGCCCGGTTGTCACATCGGCATGTTGGACGTCGACGAGTGCTTGAGGGTAGCGGCCAAGGCTTCCGACTTCCTGCCGAATGCATGAGGTGCCGCGGGCGCTTCGACGCACCCCAAACGAAGAGTCCGTCTTCGAGATCGCCGCTTACCAGGCGTAGGCCTGGGGGACTTCACCACCCGGACCGGCGTTTTTTCATCCAGGGCATGCGGGAAGGGTGGCCATCACGCCAGCGTCGTGCCGGTGGCGTGCGCGAGAGCGGCCAGCAATCGATCCTGGAATTGGATGTCGTGGACGGCGGGATGCGGCTTTTGCCGCTGCTGGTGATGCCAGTATCCGCCGGTGGTCAGCGCCTCGGGATCGGCGCTGGTGGCAAGCCACTCCTGGGTCAGATGCCCCAGCCGCAGGTCGTCCGGCGCGTTCGAGCCGCCCATCCGGGTGGGCACCCAGCCCGGATCGACGGCGTTGCTGAACACGTCCGGCCACAGCCGCGCCACTGCAGCGGCCAAGGAGGTGACGAACAGCTTGCTGTCCGAGTAGCTGCCGGTGGATGTGCGGCCGGACCAGTCCATTCCGTCCAGGCTGGCGCGCCCGTTCCTGTGCATGCTGCTGCTCAGGTAGATCAGGCGCTGCGGGCGCCGGATCAGCGCCGTGAGCAGATACGGCGCTACGACGTTGACGACCAGCAACGGCGGCCCCGAGATGATCCCGGCGTTGTGGACGACGGCATCCATCGGGCCGATCGCATTGACCTGGCGGGCGAGATCGCGGATCTGCGCGATGTTCGACAGGTCGCCGATCGTGGCGATGGCGCCCGGGTCCACGAGCGTCTGTACGGCCGGCAGCCGGGCCGGGGAGCGGACATGCACGACGACTTCGTGGCCGTCGGCGAGCAGCGTCTTGGCCGCGGCATGGCCCAGCCCGTCGGCCGAGCCGGTGACGAACACGCGGGCCTTGCGGCCTGCGCCTCCTCGAGCGTTGGACATGGGGGACTCCCTTCGGGAATTCGGTGGCGTGGCGGCAGGGAGCGATGCTGCAGCGAACCCCGTACCCGTTGCGGCGACTGCGGCGAGGAATCTTCGACGGTCCACGGAAGTGTCTTCGATCAGGCGGCCAGGACGCGTGTGGACGGAGCTTGCCTGCGCTCACCAGGGTTGGTTTGCCGGGCCGACCGTGAACTCGTTGATCGTCGTGTCCTCGGGTTGGTCGATCGCGAAGGCGACGACATTGGCGATCCGGTCCGGGGAGATGCCGTACTGGCCATAGACGCCCTGCATCTGCTCGAGCGTCTGCTTCTCGCTGATCGTCGTGAGCAGCTCGGTGTTGATGGCGGCGGGGTAGATCGTGGCAGTGCGGATGTGGGTGCCCTCCATGGCCGACTCCATGCGCAGGACTTCCATGAAGTCGCGCACGAACCATTTCGTGCCGCCGTAGACCGCGCCGCCCGGGTAGGCTTTCAGCCCGGCGACCGAAGAGGTTGCGATGACGTGACCCGACTTCCGTTGCAGGAACGCCGGCAGCACGGCCGCCACGCCGTTCAGGACTCCCTTGACGTTGACGTCGACCATCCGATTCCAGTCATCGGTCTTCAGCGCAGACAGCGGCGAATTGGGCATCAGGCCGGCGTTCAGGAAAACGACATCGACGCGACCGAATTCCTCCTGTGCCAGCCTGACGATGTCGTGGTTCTCCACCTGCCTGGTCACGTCCAGCTCCCGATAGACCGCTTGACCGCCGTTGCGCTTGATCCGGTCTGCGATCCGCTTCAGGTTCTCTTCGCGTCGTGCGCCGAGCACGACCTTGGCACCTTTACTCGCGAGCAGCCTGGCCGTTGCCTCGCCGATGCCGGAAGATGCGCCGGTGATGATGACGACTTTGTCCTTGATCATGAAGTTTCTCCAGGTTCAGGTCGTCTGACCGCCATCGACAACGATATTGGCGCCGGTGGTGAAGGCGCCGAGGTCCGAGCACAGCCACAGCACCGCGCCGGCGATCTCTTCGGGGCGCCCCATGCGACCGACGGGCTCCTGTGCAATGACCGATGCGCGGCCTTCCTCGGTGCCGCCGGAGAACCTGTCCACATCGGTGTCTGGATGATGCCGGGCGAGACGACGTTCACGCGGATGTTCCGGTCCGCATAGTCGAGGGCCGCACCCTTGCTCAGGCCGACCACGCCGAACTTCGAAGCGCAGTAGGCCGCCTGCTTCGGGAAGCCTTTCACGCTGGCGCCCGAGGCGATGTTCACGATGACGCCGCCACCCTGGCCGAGCATCACGGGAAGCTCGTGCTTCATCGAGAAGAGCACGCCGCCCAGGTTGATGCCGATCAGGCGATTCCATTCCGGCGTGCCGATGTCGCCAAGATCCGTTCTTGGCTGCTCGACGCCAGCGTTGTTGACGGCGAAGTCGATCCTCGCGAAGGCGTCGAGCGTGCGGGTGAGAGCCGCTTCGACGTCTGCCTCGTCGGCGACGTTCGCCGCAACGGAAAGGGCGCGGCCGCCGGCCTCTTCGATGAGGCGGACCGTCTCCCGTGTCTTCTCCTCGGGGATTCCGACGACTGCGACGTTCGCGCCCGCCTTCGCGAAGGCCCGGGCAGTGGCCCGCCCGATGCCCGTGCCGGCGCCCGTCACGAAAGCGACTCTGCCGGTGAAATCGAACCGGATGCTCATCGCGACGCCACCTGACGATAGGCTGCCGGCCTGTCGCCGTCGGTGTGCGGTTGGCTGATCCCGA
The DNA here is from genome assembly GCA_023383035.1 of Burkholderiaceae bacterium. GTDB lineage: Bacteria > Pseudomonadota > Gammaproteobacteria > Burkholderiales > Burkholderiaceae_E > Zeimonas. The sequence goes on from JAHDYE010000007.1 coordinate 4,908, forward strand.
GGTCCTGGCGGACGTGCCGCTGCGGGTGCGCGACGAGGTCGGCGATGAAGCGTCCGAGGCTGGCGCGCGAGGTCTCCGTGCCCTTGAAGGTCTCGCCCTTGCGAGTGAGTTCGACCGCCTCGTCAGGCTTGTCGGTGAGCCAGATCGGACGCAGGAGGGTGTAGTCCAGGGAAGACTTCTCGATCACCTCGGCCGTCTTCCGATTGGTGGGGCGGGTGTGGCCCACCATGGCCTTGACCCAGGTGTTGAAGGGTTCGGGCAACTCGTCGTAGATACCGCCGGCGCTGATGGCGATGATGCGGCGCACTCCGAGGTTCTCCATCGCCGCGACGACGCCTTGCGTGACGTCGCCGAGATCCATGCCGCCCATTGCGCTAACGACGATGTCTTGCCCCTGGATGGCATTCTTAAGAGCATCGGGATTCCTGGCGTCGCCTTCGACGACATGAATGCGCCTGTTCCTGAAGTCGTCCAGGCGCTTCGCATGGCGCGCGAAGAGCGTCAACACCACGTCGTCTTGCTGCAGCAGGCGGGGAATGACTTCCCTGGCCGTGCGGCCGTTGGCGCCCAGGAGGATGACTTTCTTCATCCAGGCTGCCTTCCGTTCACGCAGCGGCGAAGCCAGGCCGTGCACCGAGCGTCCGATGGGCGAGCGCTGCCCCGTGCCAGCGCAAGCGCGGACGCCGCCGGCAGCGGATGAACAAGGCAGTGTCGGTTCGGCGAGGTCATCGCGTCAGGGGCAACTTCCGGATGCGTTCGCCCGTCGCATCGTGGATGGCGTTGAGCAAAGCCGGCGTGATGAGGACCGTGGCGAGCTCGCCGATGCCGGTAGGATCTTCGGTGCTGGGCAGGATGTGCGTTTCCATCTTCGGAATCTCATTCATGCGCAGGATGCGATAGTCATGAAAATTCGACTGTTCGACGCGCCCGTTGCTGATCGTGATGTTGCCGAACTGCGCCGCGGACAGACCGAAGACGGTACCGCCCTGGACCTGGGCTTCCACGGAGCCGGGCGACACCACCCGGCCGCAGTCCACTACGGTGACGACGCGCTCGGTCCTCACGTTGCCGTCGGCATCGACGGTGACTTCCACGACCTGTGCCGCGTAGGTGTGGAACGCGAACGTCAGTGCCACGCCGCGTCCTCGACCCTTTGACAAGGGACGATCCCAGCCCGATCGCTCGGCCAGTACGTCCAGAACTCGCAGCGCGCGAGGGTGGCTGTCCAGCAGTGGTTTGCGAAAGGCGATGGCGTCCCGTCCGGCAGCGCGGGCCAGCTCGTCGATGAAGCTTTCCACTGCGATCGCGTTCTGCATGTGGCCCACGCCGCGCCACCAGCTCGTCATCATGCCCGGCAGTCTCGGTTCCTGGCGGACGTACTGGATCAGAACGTTTGGAAACGCATAGGGTCCTGCTGCGTCCCGGATGGCATCCACGTCGATATCGTTCTTGAATGCCGCCGGCGCGAACCGGGCCATGATCGACGAACCGGTGACGCGGTGGTGCCAGGCGATCGGTCGCCCCTGCGCGTCGAGCGTGGCGCTCAGACGGTTGTAGTGATAGGGGCGATAGGAGCTGTGCTGGATGTCCTCTTCCCGGCTCCAGATCACCTTGATCGGTTCCTTGACCTCGCGGGCGATGCGCACCGCCTGTGTCACGTAGTCGACCTCGAGTCGACGGCCGAACCCGCCGCCGAGCAGCTGGTTGTGGACCTGCACCTTCTCCACCGCAAGCCCCGCCACCCGGGCCGCAGCCGCTTGCGCGCGCGTGGGCACCTGGGTTCCCGTCCAGATGTCGCATCCATCCGGGCTCAGGCGCACGGTGCAGTTCATGGGTTCCATGGTGGCGTGCGCCAGCAGGGGTTGCTCGTAGATGGCATCGACGGTGCGATGGCCCTTCGACGCAGCCTCGGCGCGTACCGCGGCTACGTCGCCTTCGCTACGGGCCGTTGCGCCTTCCCACAGCGAGGCGTTCGCCAGTTCGTCGATCATGTCCTGCGTGGAATATGCCCCGGCGGGCCCATCGTTCCACTGGATCGCGGCCGCAGCCAGGCCCTTGCGTGCAGCGCCCATGTGATCGGCGACGATTGCGACCAGATCATCGAGCCGCACGACCTGCCGCACGCCGCATACCGCCATGGCCGCCTGCGTGTCCACGCTCTTGACGCTTCCCCCGAAGACCGGACTGGCGGCAACGGCGACCACGCGCAGACCCGGCAGCTGCACGTCGATTCCAAAGCGCGCGCTGCCGTTGACCTTCTCGGGTCCGTCGAGGCGCTTCAAGCCGCTGCCGATGATCCGGAACTGCTCGGGGTTCTTCAGCGCGATCTGCGCAGGTACGGGCAGCTGCGCCGCCCGCCCTGCAAGTTCCCCATAACGTAGCTGCCGGCCGCTGGGCGCGTGCCTCACGCTGCCGCTACGCGCGGTGCATTGCGCGGGTTCGACTCCCCAGGTCTGCGCGGCGGCGGCAACGAGCATCATGCGGGCTGCGGCCCCCGCCTGACGCATGGGCAGCCATGCCGTGCGAACCGAGTCGGAGCCGCCGGTGATCTGTTGACCGCCCGGAGTCGGCGCGTAGAGCCTGTCGTCCGGCGGCGCGTGTTCCAGCCGTACCCGCGCGAGGTCCACCTCCAGCTCCTCGGCGATCAGCATGGGCAGGGAGGTGTACGTGGCTTGCCCCATTTCGACTCGGGGCATCACAAGCGTGACCACGTCGTCGGTGTCGATGCGCACAACGGCGTTGAAGGTCGCATTCGTCCGGCCGCCGGCTGCTGCGAGCGCCTTGGCGATGGGCAGCAGCAGCTCGACGCTCAGCAGCAAGGCGCCGCCTACGCCAGCTGCCTTCAGGAAGGTGCGCCGCGAGACACCGCAAGAGCGGGGGATCGAGGGGTCGACTCGCATCTCAGCCCCCCTTCCTCGATCGAAGCGCACCGGACGCCTGCCGGACGGCCGCGTGGATGCGCGGATAGGTGCCGCAGCGGCAGAGGTTGCCCGCCATGCCCTCGCGGATCTGCTCGTCGCTGGGGGAGGGCGTTCGCATCAGCAGCGCCGTGGCCGACATGATCTGTCCGGGCTGGCAGTAGCCGCACTGAACCACGTCCACGTCGAGCCATGCTTCTTGCACGGCGCGGCCGGTTTCGGTGGTATGCACGGCTTCGATCGTGGTGATCGCCTTGCCCGCCGCCGCCTGCACCGGTGTCACGCAGGCGCGGATGACAGCGCCGTCCATGTGGACCGTGCAGGCGCCGCACAGGGCCATGCCGCAGCCGTACTTCGTTCCGGTCATGCCGAGCACGTCGCGCAAGACCCACAGCAGCGGGGTATCGCCGTCCACCTCGACGGCATGCCGTCTTCCGTTGACTTCGAGGGTATAGCTCACGATTCATCCTCCGATTCAGGCGAAGTCTTCCGCTCAGGCTCGAGCGGCGTACTCGACTCGTACGCTCGACAGTCGTTTCGCGCCGGTGCCGATCGTGCTCGGGAACTCGCCTCGCCCGGTGTGTCCTGGGTCGGACATGGTGCGTACTCGTTCGGATCGTTCAGGGCTCGATGCGCTCGATCCGTACCTGGTAGGGCCCGGGTCGCGCCAGGATGGACAGACCCTCGTCGACCTTGCCCAGCGGCAGCAGGTTTCGCGAATACGAGCGAGGCTTGATGAAGATCGCCAGGTTGCCCCAGGGTGCGTAGTGCGTCAGTTCACCGGCCACGGGCGCCATGCCCTCGGGCGCGCCTTGGGTGGACAATTTGCGCGGCAGGTCGGAAACGCGCTCGATGACGTCGTAGTCCCTGAGCGTCAACGACAGCGGCAGCAGCGTCGCGAAGTCTCTCGCGGTGGCGTTGTCGTACAGCGTGGCAGAGGCGACCTGCTCACCGACGATCAGGCGAATCTTCATCGGGGACTCCCTGGCGCGCGCGGACGGCGCGCCGGACGACGGTTGGGCGCAAGCGCTTGCGGCCACGAACGAGGCGACGATCAGGGCCAGCGTCTCGCGTCGCCTCTGGCGCAGGGACATGGGGGCGGGCTTATCCATGCCCCGCATGATCGCTTCAGCGGCTCCGATTGACTAGCTAATGGATACTTAAAAGATATATAAGTGCTACTAATCGGTATTCATGGAAGACTGCGTCGTGGCCAGACGCAACCTCAACGATCTTCTGTCCTTCGTCACCGTAGCGCGCGAAGGCAGCTTCACGCGCGCGGCCGCGCTGCTGGGGGTGACGCAATCGGCGCTGAGCCAGGCGATCAGCGGCCTGGAGACGCAGCTTCAGATCCGGTTGCTGACCCGCACCACGCGCAGCGTTTCGCCTACCGCGGCCGGAGAGCGCCTGCTGAACGCGATCGGCAACCGCTTCGACGAGATCGAGGCAGAACTGGACGAGCTGTCGAAACTGCGCGGCAAGCCCGCGGGAACGGTGCGCATCACCTGCGGCGATCACATCCTGCGAACCACGCTGTTGCCCAAGCTCACGCCCCTGCTGCTCGAACATCCCGACATCCACGTCGAGTTCGACGTGAACTACGGCTTTCGCGACATCGTGGCCGATCGCTTCGACGCGGGCGTGCGCCTCGGCGACACCATTGAAAAGGACATGATCGCCGTGCGCATCGGGCCGCAATTGCGCATGGCCGCGGTCGCCTCGCCCGCCTACTTCGCCTCCCGTCCGCTTCCCAGGAAGCCGCGCGACCTGCTCGGCCACAACTGCATCAACCAGCGGATGCAGACCGCCGGCGGGCTCTATGTCTGGGACTTCCAGCGTCGGGGCCGGCAGTTGAACGTGCGCGTGGATGGGCAGCTCGTCTTCAACACTTCCCCCAACATGGTGGACGCCGCGCTGGCGGGGCTGGGCATCGCATTCCTGCCCGAAGAGGAGTTCGCGCCGCACATCGACGAGGGTCGTCTGGTGCGGGTGCTGGAAGACTGGTGCGCGCCGTTCGCGGGGTACTACCTGTATTACCCCAGCCGGCGGCAACCCTCCACGGCTTTCTCGCTGGTGGTCGATGCGCTGCGCTACAGCGAGCCCGCTCCCGGACCGGGCAGGCTGGGCGGCGCTCCCGGGAAGGCCCTCTCACGAAAGAAGACATCCGCGAAGTGATTCGGCAGCGGCTTCATCAACTGATCAACTGGATCAGGCTCAGTGAGACGTCTTGAAGGTGCTCGGGAAGAATCGGTCCAGGATCTTCCGCGCTTCCCACAGGCTGCGCGGCGTTCGGTGTGGTGAGGTCCTCGAAGGTTGGAGCTTGGGGCTCGGGCCTTCGAAGGGTCCTGCGTCGCTATTCGCGAACGAAACGCAGCTGCTGTCCGCCCTGGTGCAGCGTGAAGCCTGGCGGCATGTCATCCCGGCCGTCGAACTCGATCTCCAAGACGGTGACGCGGGCGAAGAAGCGACGCGGCCCGGCGCCGGCCAGGCGGTAGAGCTCGAATTCCCCTTGGCCGGAAGCCTGCGCGAACAATCGATCGTCTGCGGCACGCACCGTCACCTTGAACTGCGGCGAGAGCGCGTAGACGCCGGCCAACAGGGCAAGCTCCGAAGGCGCCGCCGGCACCGCGCGCTGCTTCTCATGCGCTTGTTGCGCGCGCGGATCCGGAGCCGGCACGCTGTCGTCCAGCAGGTGCAGCGCAAGCCGATTGACGGGCACCGCCGCATCGGCCAGCACGATGGACGCGCGCCCTCGCTTCGGATCGAGCCACAGCGAACTGGAGAAGCCGAAGGTGGCGCCGTCGTGATTGAAGACGGTACGTCCGTTGAGCGGCGCCAGCATCCACGCCAGGCCCATCGGGTTCATTGGCGTGGCGCCGTCGCCATGGCGCCGCAGGCAGAGCGCGAAGGCTTCGCGCAGCGGGTGCTTCACGAGGCCGAGTGCGGCCTGTGCATAGCGCGCCAGGCTGCGCCCGTTTGCGACGATCGCTCCGGCGCCCGCTGTGGCGTCGGTGAAATGCCACGGCGGCACGGACCGGCCCCGCGCATCGTGACCCGATGCGAGCGAAGGCCGACCGACCATCGCGACCCGCACCTCCTGCATCGCGAGCGGCTCGATGACGCGTCGTCTCAGCAGTTCGGCGTAGTCCAGACCCGCTTGCAGGGCGAGCGCCTTCCCCAGCAGGCCGAAGCCGACGTTGGAGTACTCGAACAGCTCGTCGCGCGTGCGCGTCGGTTGCCAGTTCTCGAGAAAGCGCGCCAGATCCTCCCAGCGGTAGTCCGCATACGGATCGGCCGGGTTGGCGGGCGCCATGTTGGCCGCCAGACGCGGCAGCCCGCTGCGGTGGGTGGCGAGGTCGCGCCAGCGCAGTGGCTGCCCCGCGCGATCGCGCAGCAGCAGGCCCGCGGGGAGCACGGCTTCGACCGGATCGTCGAGGCGGCAAGCGCCGCGCACCACCGCGTCGGCCAGCAGCAGCGCGGTGAAGGTCTTGGTGATCGAGCCGATCTCGAACAGGGTGCTCTCGTCGACCGCCGGCGCATCCGGACGCGAGGCAGCGACGTGGTGGACCTGCGCCCCGCGCACGTCCACTGCCAGCAGGCTGCTTCCCTGCGAAGTGAGGTGGTCCCGCAGAAGCACGACAACGGGATCGGCGCGATCGCGAGCCGCCGTCGAGGCTTGCGCGGGACGCGGCCCGATGCCGACACACCAGGCGCCCGCAAGGCCACCTGCAAGTGTCCTGTTGAAGCTGCGACGGGCCGAAGCGAGGCGGCGGTCCGGCGCTGGCAACGATGATCGGGCCGCGGGAGTCAGGTTCGGCATCCAACGTTGGACTGGACTCAAACTGGAACAGCTTATCGTAGGCAACGAAGGTGGCGACGAGCATCTCGCCGCAGGCCCTGGGCCCGATAGCTTCAGTCAGCACAGCCTTTACGGCCTTGACTTCACGCCGACGTGAATGTGTTGTTCATGATGACTTTTCCGGTGAGCCGCCCGCAGGCAAAGGGGGCCGACGCTTCAGCCGGCGGAAATCCCAGCTGCATTGACGGCAGCGGAACCACCTCAGCGTGCCCATCGGGCCTAGCAGATGGCCTTCGCCCGAGCACATCGGGCAGGCGGGGGCGTGCGATGCGGTCATGCGAGTCTCCCGCTACGCCGCCCCGGGCGGGGCGGTTCTGTCTACCACGCCGGCGTCCGCACCGAACGTACCCAGGAAGCGGCGGCGGCAGATGTGCCGAGCCGACTCGCGAGTCTGCTCGTCGACCGGTTCGCCATAGGTCTTCGCATAGGCCGTCAACAGCTCGTCGAGCATGGACTCGGTGCGCAGATCGGCGCAGGCGTCCAGCCGTTCGATCGCGACCCTGGCCCACAGCGGCAAGTACTGGTATGGGGTGGGACCCATGTCAGCGGTCCCGCGTGGGATCGGGATCATCCGCCGGCTGCGCCCCGAAGCGAGCCAGGAGCTGGTCGATCTGCGGGATGCCGAAGTCCCGGGGCTCGAAGCGGTGGCCGTTGGCACTCAGGCCCACGGTCGTGACGCTGCGCAAGGCCTCGATCTTGAGCTCGCGCAGCCTGTACAGCCCCTCGTACACGAGCTGGGCGTTGCTGTCGCCGAGCAAGGCCTCGAGATCGATGGCGTCTCGGCCCGGTGCGCCTTGCGCGCCGGTCGGGTCAAATGATTGCATGATGTTCTCCAGGAGAGGGGAACACCAACTTCCCCGGGAAGCGGCGTTCCCAAGGGGAATCGACGAGCGCTGGCTGCGCTCAGGTCAGGGCAGGTAACGTCTGCGGCGCCCGTTCAGAACCGGGAAGGGCTTCCTCGATGGAAGCATCGGGAAGCTCCATTGTGGGCAAAGGTCCCGGCCGGCCGCGGCGGGCCACGCACGTGCTTGCGCAATCGCCCCATCCGGCGGAGCGTTTTGCCGTGGCGACGAATCGAACTGGACGGCGTGGCGCGCGCAGTGAGGTCTCATAGACGCATTGCGCCGAGATCGGCAGGCCGGCGAAATCGCCAGCGGCGCTGGCGGCGCAGCCCGTCTCGATGCCTCTCCGGCTTGATGTCTGGAACAAGATAGATATCCTGTTGATATCCATCGGGAGGCTCTCATGCCGGCCCGCAACACCGCCAACCAGATCGCCTTCCGCTACTGCTCGGTCGACAGCGCCATCGGCGTGACGCGGGAGACCGCCAAGCGCTTGGCCGCGCACCTGGGCGTCGACGAGATGCAGGCGATCCACCGTGCGCTGCGCGAACTGGCCGTGCGGGTGCTGCCGCAGCAAGAAGCCGACGACGGGCCGCTGACGGCGGCGCAGGTGCGCCAGATCAGAAAACGGGCGGTGCAGGGCGCCAAGCGATCCGTGCGTTCCAGCCTGCTCGACGTGAAGACCGCATGATCGTGCGGTGGTGGGCTGAACCCGTCGCCGGCGAGATCGTCTGGTGCCACTTTCCCGACGACCGTCCATCCGCGCCCGAAGCCTTGCGCTGGTCCTGGTCGTGTTCGACGATGACGCGCCGCAGTTCACCGTGCGAGTGGTTTATGGCACCAGCCAGCGAACCACGAGACTGCACCGCGGCGAGTTCTCGATCCTGCGCGAGCGCAACCCGGCGGCCGACGCGGCGGCGGGTCTGGGCTACGACATCAGATCGACCTCAAGCAGGCGTTGGACCTGCCATACAGCCTCGGTGCCACCCGCAGCGCCCCATAGTCAGACGCCCAAGCTCGGCGTGCTGCATCCGTTCCTGGTGCGCGCCGTGCAGGCCGCGTTCCACGCCGCCGCCGAGTAAGCCGGGCCACCGCAAGGCGCGATCGCTTCGCGCCCGCGGCGCTCGCCAGCGCTCGGGGCAGCCCCGGGGATGACCCCGGGGCGCGATGTCCGCCGTGCTTAGAGCGCGGCGTCCTTGAGCTTCTTCAGGGATCGAACCTTGATCTTGACCGTGGCCGGTTTGGCGGCGAAGACCTGCTCCTCTTTGGTGAACGGATTGATGCCCTTGCGCCGAGGCTTGGCTGGCACCTTCTGCACGCCGATCTTGAGCAGTCCGGGCAGCGTGAACTCGCCCGCTCCCTTCTTGTGCACCGCGCCGAGGATGGCCGATTCGAGCGCGGCGAGCACGGCCCTCACCGACTTGGGTTCGACGCCAGCCTGTTGCGCCAGATGCGTAGTCAGCGTGGACCTGTTGAAGGTGTCCTTGATCGGCCTGAGCGCCGGAGCGGTCTTGGCGGCCGGGGAGGATTTGGCGGTTTTCCTTGCTGTTGCCATATGCTGTGCTTTCCGAATGTGCTGTTGGAAGAGAAGAGGGCATGCCCCCGCGCATTGCGCGCCGCAGATTTATCACGTTCGCGATCTTTTCGCAGAGCACAGCTGTAAGCGGGGGCCAGGCTCCATCGTGCAATACCCTTGTGGGCCGGTCCTTTCGCGGCTTTTCTCGCCGCTGCGCTCGAGGGCGCGCGCGCACTACCAGGCGAGCGCTTCGAGATGCGGCAACGCTAATATGACAGTCATTTCCGAGTTGGTTGCTGCGCCATGAACCTGGTTGAAATCGGCCGTTGCGTGCGCGCCCGGCATGCCGAGCTAGGCCTGTCCCAGGCGTGGCTGGCGCACCTGAGCGGCATGTCGCTCCAGAAGCTGGTCGGCCTCGAGAACGGCACCTTGAGCGACCTGGGCGTCAACCGCTTGAGCCAGGTGATGGCCGTGCTGGGGCTGGACGGTCCCGCGCCGGACACGGTCGTGCGGCGCAGGAAACGGGGCTTGTGGATGGCGGCGAAGAACGCCAGCGTCAGCTATACGCAGGAGTTGGCGCCCGAGGCGCTCGGTCGCGCGCTGGCCAGCGGCGACGTGCCGCCGCCGTTTGCGCCGCATCTGACTCATCTGCTCGATGAAGCGCCAGTGCCCATCGTCGTGATGGCCGTTGAGGAGGCAGCCTCGCGCGCGCATTTGCCGCCGCGGCAGGTCTGGCGCAACGTGGCGAAGCTGGCCAAGTCGCTGTCCGTGCACCGGCGGGCGCTGTGGGTATGACAGTCCGGGCGCTGCCCGGTGGTGCCTGGGAGACGCTGTTTCCACTGGCGCTGACGTTGATCGACGAGATCAGCCGCTACGGTGGGGTTGCGGTGCAGTTCTGGCCCTGGGCGGCGCAACGGTGCTGATGTTTCGATACCGCCAACCGCATGGCCGGTAGGCTGGAGGGAGAAGACATGGTCAAGGAACAGGCGGTCGAGCAGCTCGTGCAGCAGGTCAGGGACTACGCCGACGGGCGGGCAAAGGACGTCGCCCGTAACGCGGAGACGCCACGGCTGGCCGCGCTGCTGCTGCAGAAGTATGGGCGAGGCGTCATCGACGCGGTGGCGACGATCTACGGCAGCCCGCGCGCGGCCGACGCCATCGGCCGCGCCCTGGACGAGGAGACAGTCAGGATCGATCCAGACTGGCGCGAGCACGACCGCGAGCGCTGGGCGGGGCGTCCGGCCGACGTGGTGGCCAAAGGCTGAATCGGTTTCGCGGCCGGCACGCCGCACTGCCGCAGGATGGTGCAGGGACAGGTCCTGGGGGCGCGCGGCGCCGTGGCGTGGGCGCCTGCCGTGCGCCGGGAGATCGGTGCGTTGACCGACGCCGCCGCGGCGGTCAGGTGCGCCCGACACACAACGGCGGATCACCACGGGGAGAGCCTGGGGTCTTGCGTACTGGCCATGCGCAGGCAATGGACCGCGTTGTGCTTGAGCTTGCGGCTTCGATCGTCGGCGTGTTGCGCGTACCTTGATCGGTCGGTTCCTGGCCGCAGGGACTGAGTGCCCCTGGGGCTTCGCGCGGGCGGGAAGCCTGAGCACGATGGGTCCGGCGCGACCTTGAAGGCTCCATCCCCCTGACCCCAGAAGTGGCGTATCGCGTGCGAGGACCGAAGGCAGGGGTTGACGGGCCGGGCGACGTGACTGTCCGCTCGCGCAAGGAAGCAGTGCGTGCCGGGCAGGTGCCGGCGCCGGAAGCCTGCGCGGCGGCGATCGGCTCGCCGGCCTGAGCGATTTCGTTGGCTGGCGCGGCGCGCCGCCACGCCCTTGAACGCCAAGCCCTCGACGGGAGCATGAAGGCACCGAACAGCAGGAGCCTTTCATGGAAACACCCACCATCCCCACCTTGCCGCTGCGCCGCATCCTTCAGGGCGAGAACCCGCGCGAATACTTCGACCCGGACGACATGGCCGAACTGGAAGATGGCCTGCGCGCCGCTGGGGGCGTGATCCAGCCCATCATCGTGCGTCCGATTCTCGACTCCGACCGCTACGAGATCGTGGCCGGCGAGCGCCGCTGGCGGGCCGCGAAGAACGTGTTCGGCGACGACTACGACATGCCGGTGGTCATCCGGGCGCTGAGCGATGCGCAGGCCGAGTCGTTCGCGACCATCGAGAATCACCATCGCGCCGCCATGTCCCACGCCGAGGAGGCGCACGCCGCAAAGCGCATGCTGATGCGCGTCAAGGGCGACAAGGACGAAACCGCGGCGGCGCTGGGGTGGAAGCCCGAGCTGCTCGAGCGGCGGCTGGCGCTGCTGACCTGCACGCCCGCCGTGCTCAAGGCGCTGACGCACCGCAAGATCCAGCTCGGGCATGCCGAACTGCTGGCCGGCGTGCCGCCCGAGAAGCAGGACGGCGTGCTGGACGCGATCATCGAGCGCCGGGTGCCGGTGGCCGTCCTCAAGGCGCAGTTGGGCCGCTTCGCCCGCCGGCTGGCCGACGCCATCTTCGACACGGCACCCTGCGCGATGTGCACGCACAACTCGGCGCGCCAGTCGGGCCTGTTCGACGAGAGCCTCGGCGACGGCTACTGCCAGCACCCGACGCATTACGACGAACTGACCATGCTGGCGGTACAGGCCCGCGCCGATGGCCTGCGCGACGAGTTCCCGGTGGTCCGCATCGTGAAGGTCGGCGACGGCTTCACGCCGCTACCGGTCGCGGCCGACGGCGACCTGGGCGTCGGCGCGCCGCAGTACCGGTCCTGCCTGGGCTGCCACTCGTTCGGCTGCGCAGTGTCCGCCTTGCCGGGCAGCTATGGCGAGGTCACGCGCTCGCTGTGCTTCGACCCGGCGTGCAACAGTCAGAAGGTAGCCCTGCGGCGCAAGGCGCAACGCGAGGCCGGGCAGACGTCGGCCAGCGATGAGAAGGGGAAGGGCACGGCATCCGGCACCGGCAAGCCTGTGATGAAGAAGGCGGGCGCCAAGCCTGCCAATCAGACCCCGCAGCGTGTCATCAGCCACCGCGTGGCCGAATGGCGCAAATGGGCCGCCCAGGCGCTGATGGCGCAGCCGCAGCGCAACCAGCGTGTGCTGATCGCGCTGACGCGCTACGGTCGTGTCGGGGACGCGCGGGCCATCGAGTACGGCGCGGCGATGCGCAGAATCGCGAGCGGTTGGGTGAGCGAGTCCGGCTGGGGGCTGGCCTCGCACCTGTCGCAGGCCGACCAACTGGCTCCCGAGCATCTGGACCGGCTGGTGCGGGCCGTCGCCGCGTCGGCGGCCTTCGGCGTCGGTGAGCGCGACCTGCTGGACCTGCTGAACTACTTGGAGGTGGACGAAGCTCGCTACTTCAAGTGGGACAAGATCTTCCTCGAGCTGTTCACGATGAGCGAACTCGAGAGCCTGGCCGTCGAAGTGGGGTTGAAGGAGGCGATGGGCTCGCGCTTCAAGGTCGCGCGTGCGCGCCGCAAGCCCGAGTTCATCGCGGCTTTGCTCGAAGTCGACGGCTTCGCCTACCACGGCACCGTTCCGGTGGCGATGCGCTACCCGCGCCATCCGGTGGGTGCGGCGCTCGGCTGCGACGAAGCGGGCAGCGCAGAGGCAGAACCGCAAACCCTGGACGCCGAGGCCACGCAGCCGATCTGACGGCCGCCGCCCACTGGACGCCGCGTTGCCCGCGCCTAGCATGGGTTGCGCCCCTGAACCTTCGATGGAGAACCGACATGACGATGTTCGAGGAACTGTATGCGCTGGCCGTCGGCGCCGCGTTGACGATGACCGTGAGTGCCGACGAGAAGTCCGGGCGGCTGACGATCAACGTGATCCCCAAGCCGCGCAAGGATGCGGGCGAGCCGGCACTGGCGCAGCCGTTGAGCTTGACGGCTACGCCGCAGGAGTTCGACGCCGGGTTCATCGACGCGCTGCGCAGCTACCGGGAAGTGCGCCGGACGCTGGAACAGCAGGCCGAGGCGACCAAGGAAGTGATCGAGGCGGCCAAGGCCGCGTCCGTGAAGAAGGCGAGCGAGGCCACCGCTAAGGCCGGCGCCGCGAAGTCGGGAACAAGCGCCGGCAAGGCGGCGTCGATTCCCGCGCCGGGTGCTGCCGATGGCGAACCGTCTACGGTTGATGACGACGATGCGGCAAAGGCCCGCGACGACGCCAGCACGCCGGCCGCGACGAGCAGCGAATCGTTCGACCTCTTCGGTTGAGGGGGTCGGCGCCGACTTGAAGGCGCCCATCGCGCGCGCAGACTGATCTGCGAGACGATCATTCAGGCCGCCTCTTCCACGACGCAGGGAGTCACCCATGTCGATCGAGATCAGTCCCATCAAGCGGGTCTTCCGCTACAACGGCATCGCGCTGCCGGACGTGCCCGGACTCGAGCCGCGCGAGGTCCGCGACCTCTACAGCGCGCAATACCCGGAGCTCGTGAGCGCCGAGGTCGAGGCCGGCGAGGTCCGCAACGGCGAGCAGGAGTTCACCTTCCGCAAGGCGGTCGGTGTCAAGGGTGCCGAACGGCGGAGGGGTCAGCGCCTCGCCGCGCTGCGCCGGCGTGTGCAGGATGAGGTCGAGGGCCGCTGTGGGTCCGACAACCGATTCGACGAAGCGCTCGCGCGACCTTCCGTTCTCGCTTGCTCGCGAGCGTGGAGCCTGTTTGCAAACACCACTACCCGACACCCCGATGCCCGCGATGGCACCGTCCTGTGCGCCAGTGACATGCTCGCGCCGCTGCCATGAGCGCGACTCGATTGTTGCTGTCGACGCCGGCCAATGCCGCGCTGCCGTTGCCGCGCCTGTCGTGCGTGGTGCCGCGCACCGTGATGCCGGGCCTGCTCGCGTCGGCGAACGCCGCAGTCTCGCGCTTCCTGATCGACGCGGGCGTCTTCGGTGAGGCCGACGTTCCGCCCTCCTATGACGATTCGCTGCGCACGTGCGAACAGGCGCTGGCCGCATGCATTCGTCGCGAGGTCGGTGCGCTGCATTGCCTGCGACCGGGATTTGCGATGCACGTGCTCGGTGCCGACGGCGTGCCCGTCGGCAGCTACAGCGCGGGCCGACCGGCCGACGCACCCCGTCCCTACCGGGCCGTCGAGGTCTATTGGGGAGAGACCAACGAGCAGGAATGGCCCATCGGGAAAGGGCTGCAAGCCTTGGAAGCGGCGCTTCCGGGCCTCGGCAGATCCATCCTTCAAGGATTGCGCGAAGGCAGCGCGCGGGTCTATCCGCTGTTCACGCCCGACATCGCCTGCGACGCGGCGCGCTACGTGTACTGGTGCGGCGAGGACGACGAGGAGATCGCGCTGGACATGCACTGCGGCGAGGACGAGCAGGAGCGCGAGGCGATGCGCAGCGAGATGCTGACTCGCGCCATGCTGGACGACTGCTATCCGGAGTGGGCGCAGCAAAGGATGGGACGATCCGCGAAACGGCGCTGCGGTGGATGCAACCTGCGCCACGCGGCCCGGACGGTTACGAACCCGCGGCTGCGCCAGATCGTGGCCGATGCCGTGGCGCTGTCGCGGCTGCGCGTGAAGGATGATGCCTTTCGGCCCGAGATCGAGGGCGAGTACATCGGCTTCGGCGCGGTCCTGTCCTGGGTCGAGGGTGACGTGACGACCCGGATCTACGACGACCTGCTGCAGCTTGCTCACCAGAGCGAGTGCTGCGAGCGGATGGGCGAGTTGCGCATTGCGCTGGATGACCCCGGTGCGCTTGGCGCGTGGTGGCGTGCCATGCGCCCGCGCTTTAAGGCCATCCGCCTGATTGACCGCTTGATCCATCAGCTCTCGGATCCAGACTGGTGATGGAGGTCCAGGCCATGAACGAAGCGCAGTTTCGCATCCATGTGCCCGCCGACGGCGTGCTCACGCTGGATCGCGCGGTGCTGGTCTACCGAGGCGGCTCGTGCGGTGCGCTCGCCACGCTGCACGAGGTGCATCAGATCGACGGCGAGGCGGTGATCGGCGCGGGCCGGCCGATGACGCCGCGAAAGGCGATCGAGCTCTCGCGCGCACTGCTCAAGCGCGTCGCGCACGGTGGCTTCCTGCCCGCCAGCGTGCTCTACATGGACGGGGACCTGATCCTTTGGTGGGAACCCCCGGCGCGCCGCCATGTCGCCTTCCGCGTGGACGATGGTCATGCCGAGTTGCTCGGCGGCCGGGAACGCGGCGAAACCGTGCCGCATCCGGGCCTCGTGTTCGCTGCCTCCGGCCGCCTCTGGAGGGTGTGGGCCGTCAAGGGCGGCAAGCGCCCCACGCCCGAGACGGCGCTGTATCAGGCGCCGTACTTCAACGTCGACGAGCAGGGCGACATCTGCCAGGGCAGCGCGCCTCGGCCCGAAGGCACGACCATCGAGAGAATCAACGTATGGAACGACGCCTTCTTTCGTTCCTACTTCACCCACCCGAACGTGGCCGGCAAGCTGGTCCGCCATCCGGGCGGAGCCTATGCCTTCTGGCGCGACATGCTCGATGGCCGCTTCGCGCGCTTTCCGCAGCGCGCACTGGTGCCGGTCGAGACCACGCTCGGCGCATTGCTCGGCATGAAGGAGCGCCCATGATGGACCCGCGAGACATCGCCTTGCAGGCCAGTTGCCCGGTGCTGGCGGCGCCGCGTTTCGGGCCGCTGCCGGAGATGGCGAATGGCCAGCGCCTGATCGTCGCCGCCAACGGCGTGTTCGTGCAGGTCCGGCTGGATTGGCTGGACTGCGTGCATCGGATCACGCCGCCCGTGGGTCTGCCGCTGCCCTACGGTCGCATGGAGGAACGCCTGCGGTTCAGCTTCGGCGTGCTTCCCATTCGCTTGATCGAGGACTTCCTGGACGCCGGGCGCAAGGGCCTGCCTGACGAAGTGGCAGGCGTGCTGATCTACCGGCGCGGCACACGCAACCTGCGGCTGGCGCTGTGCGAGCCCGCGTACGCCTCGCCGGCGCGCATCGAGTACCGGCGTCCTGCGATGGAAGAAGACGAGACGGTGGCGGTCGATCTGCACACGCATGGATGTGGTTTGCCATTCTGGTCGGCAGACGACGACCGCGACGATCAGGGCATCAAGGTCGCGGGCGTGTTCGGATGCCTGCATGAGTCCCAGCCGCAGGCGGAGTTCCGGCTCGTGCTCAATGGCCGCTTCAAGCCGCTGGCGCATCCGTGGCAGCGAGAGCCTCATCGCAGGGACGAGGCCCACCTTGAACCGGGCCTGCTGCGCCGAATACTGAGACGGTGGCCATCCGGAGGACTTCCATGGAACACCTGATCCACCCCGATCTTCTCGCGCGCCGCGTCGGCGTGCATCTGGTCGGCGTGGGCGGCAACGGCGCACAGATGGCGGCCTGCCTTGCGCGCTTGGACATCGCGATGCGCGAGCTTGGCCACCCGCATGGACTGCACGTAACGGCTTTCGATGCGGATCGCGTGAGCGAGGCCAATGTGGGGCGGCAGGTCTACAGCGCCGCCGACGTGGGGCGCCACAAGGCGCTGGTGAGCATCCACCGGCTCAACCAGTTCTACGGCCTCGACTGGGAGGCCCAGCCGATGCACTACGAGACGTTCCAGCAGCGTTTGCACGTGCGCAAGGCCGCCGATCTGCTGATCAGTTGCGTGGACAGCCGCACGGCGCGGCGCCAACTGCACCATCGGCTCTTCGAGCCCTGCGCGGGCTACCGCTACTGGCTGGACCTGGGCAACACCGAGGCGACCGCCCAGGTCGTGCTCGGAGAGCCGTTGGACGCCTACCACTCGCGTCGGGGATCGCGAGGTCCACGGCTGCCCTGCGTCACCGAGTTGTTTCCGGAGCTCTTGGAAGACGAGAGCCCCGAAGACAACCGGCCTTCCTGCTCGGTGCGGATGTCGCTCGCATCCCAGGGCCTTTTCGTGAACGACGTGGCCGTGCGGTTCGCGGCACACCTGCTCTATGAGCTGTTCTCGAAGGGGCGGCTGATCGCGCACAGCGTCGTGATCAACCTCGACTCGAAGCGGACTGGCCCCATCGAAGTGGATCCTCGTGCTTGGGCGCGATTCGGGTTTCGCGAGCACGAATTCGCGCAAACCTGCGACCGGCCGGAAGAAGCGATCCTGGAATGAATGAGATGGGGAGGCGCGGGCAACTACAGCTTCTGCCGGCTGGCGGTGCGCGCCCGGGCGCGGCGCTACGGGTCCGGCGTGCGTTTCCGCCGCGCCAAGCCGCCGGCCCGGCTTGCCGAGGGGGGGCCGCCCCCGGCTCGTGTGGATGCCACGCGGAGCCTCAGCCCGCCTTGAGTTTCACGCCTTGTCGTCGCGCTTGTCGGCCCACCAGACGTCGGCGGCGCGCTTGGCCAGTCACCGTTGGCTGGCGCCGTCGATGTTGACCGCGGTCCACTAGGCAAGCTTTCGCTCGGGGTTGAGCAGGATCGAGAAGTGTTCGTAGGCGAGCACTCCCAGCGTGGCCGATTTGTGCGGCATCTTGTCCAGTTTGGGCGCGGGCACGCGCAGGGCCAGGAAGTCGGGGTCGTAGCGCTTGCGGTTGTGGTAATCGGGATCCAGTTTCGCCCACGATAGGGGTTCGATCAGGTTCCGCTTCTTCTTGCTCATTCATATCTTCCGGCCCAGGAACACTGGCTCCGCAGCGGGGAACTGTCCGGGTTTGCACGGGTCGCGGCGCGGCCTTCGACGGCGCTCGCCTTCATCAGTCGACCGAAGGGAGAGGGCGCGCTTTAGCCGTGTGCTGCGTTGACGCGCCCCGTTCTGGTTGGACCCTCGTTCTGACGGCTCGCGGGCGCGGGCGCGAAGGGAACGCGGGTGAGCAAGAAGCAGACGGCGGGCGCGTGCGGCCCGCAAGGCGAGAACCACGAGCGAGCGCTCGCGCGGCTGATCGAATCCACGGCGCGCCACCGGGGGCGGTTGGAGGTGTTCTCCGACTTCGTGGAGCTGTCCGCGCTGGCCGTCAGCAACACTGTGGACCGGCGGCAGTTCGAGGCGCGGGAAGCGCGCTACCTCGAGATCGCCAAACAGTACCCAGCCGAGGAGTTCGAGCGTTTCCCCAAGATGCTGGGCCACCTGACCCTGGCACTTGAGCAGCACTGCGCGATCGGTGAGCTGGGGGACGTGCTCGGCCAAGTCTACATGCAGCTCGGACTCGGCAACGGGCGGGCCGGCCAGTTCTTCACACCTTACACGATATCCCGAATGATGGCGCTGATGCTTGTTGGCGATGGTGCCGAGGCCCGCGCCAAGGGCTTCATCGACGTGCTCGAGCCGGCCTGCGGCGCGGGCGGCATGGTGATTGCCGTGGCCGATGCGCTGGACCAAGCAGGCCTGAACCGCCAGGGTGCGATGCACGCCACCTGCATCGACATCGACGCGCGCTGCGTCCACATGACCTACCTGCAGACCTCGCTGCTGCACATTCCCGCGATCGTCCTGCACGGCAATTCGCTCAGCGGCGAGGTCCGGAGCCGCTGGTACACGCCGGCGCACGTGCTCGGCGACTGGCGCACGCGTCTCAGTGCCCGGCGCCTGCACGAGCCGGTGCCGGTCGTGGTCGAGGATGCATGCGCGCCAGCCACCGATCCGGTGGCGCCGGTACACCGCAGGCCGCAAGTGCCACCCGGCCTGGTGCAGCAGCTCAGTCTCTTTGGGTTTGAGGAATGACTTCCCGGGGTCGGGGCTGTGCGCGCAGGCCAGAGGCCGAGCGGCGGGCTTGAACCCAGCGAGCGGCGCGCGAAGCTGGTCGAGACCGCCAAGGTCAAGCGATCAACCGCACCGACACCACCACCATGAACTCAATTGAATTCTCCGACGAAGTCCGTCGCCAGCTTCGCGCCGACGGCTACGAGGTCTATCAAGGCAGCGAGGCACACGGCGAGGAGCTGGCCGGCAAGCACTGGTTCACCTGGATGAAGCCGGGTATGGCCAGTGTCGAGTCCGGCCACACGCAGGCGAGCGAATGGAAGGCCTGGGCCGCCGCCTTGTCGCATCGGCTCGCCGAAAGCGCGATCGCAGTGAATCCGGCCGAGGTCTTGACGGCTCCGGCGATGGGGCCGTTCTTCGCCGCACGCCTGCCCGACAGCGCCTTCGATGCGCACGCCCTGGCGGCGCGCTTCGGCATTACGCGCGAAGCCGCGCAGGAGCAGGTCGAGCACCTGCGCGGGCAGGCGGTCTACATGAACGAGCGCTATCAGGCCAACGTGCAGGTGATCCGCGCGCCCTTCGGCCCGGACACCGGCGACGTGTTCTGGCTGTCCATCAAGCGGCGCGACCGCGAAGTGATCCACGATTGGCGCGAGTTGCAGGCGATCAAGAACCAGATCGTCGGCGACGAGCACGAAGGCTTCGAGGTCTATCCCGCCGAGTCGCGGCTGGTGGACTCGGCGAACCAGTTCCACCTGTGGGTGTTCGCCGATCCGAAGGTGCGGCTGCCGGTGGGCTTTCGCACGCGGGAAGTGATGGGCGCGCGGGCCGCAGCGGCGCAGGGCGCTAGGCAGCGGCCCTTTGCAGAGACGCAGGCAACGCCGCCGCAGTCGGTCGATGCATGCCGCGGTAGCGGGTGTTGAACCACTCGTCCAATACACAGGAGGCTTGCTCATGGAAATCCGTTTGACGGACGTCGATGGTTTCGAGCGCCATGCCCCCGGAGCCGACCTCGCGATCATCATGTTCTCGCGCGCGGAGGTCGAGGCACAGCGCGTTGGCAGCGCCGTCGAGCGGCTGATGCTCTTCAGCGATGACGATCGGAGCGTGCGGCATTTCGCGGGCCGCATGACCTTGATGTTCGTCGGCTACGACGACGACCCGCGGCCCCTGCCGCAGATTCCCGAATGCGTGCGCTTCTTCCGCGCGGTGGATCGGCAGTGGAGCTACTGGCTGCACTTCCTGCGGCCGGAACCGGACGTCCTCAACCTCGCGATGCTCATGCTGCTGGACGTCGACGCCAGTGCCGTGGGCGCAGGCCAAGTCGCAGGGCAGGTGGCCTATGCGCTGCACGACCCGATGCAACTGCCCCGGCTGCTCGAACGATGGTTCCGGGCGATGAACGTGCTGCACGACACTTTCGACGTGCCGTCTTCGCACAACGAGGCCATGACCGCCGCGGCCCTGGCGGCGCTCGGCCTGGGGTGATGTCTTGCTTGTGGTGTGACGCAGCGGCTGGGTTGGTGCCGCCGCGTCGCCGCCAAGCCTCGTTCCAGCAAGGAGATTCGATCGTGCTGAAACCGTGGACACCCGGCCTGCCGCGCGGCCTGAAGAACGCGTACCGTGAGCGGTCGGACCGGCCGTTGATGCGGGTCGGATTTCGCGAGCACGAAATCGCGCAAATTGCGGCCTGCCGGAAGAAACGAATTCGGAATGAATGAGATGGACAGAGGCATGAGATCCTGGGACGTGCGCGTGATTCGCGGCGGGCACACGATCCATATCGGGCAGGTGACCGAATCGAGCGAAGCCCTGGCACGTTGTGCGGCGCTGTCGCGCTATGGAATCAGCGAAAATGAAATCGAAGCCCAAAATGGCCACCTTCGAGCGGTGATCTATCCCGATGAGGAATTCGACGTGTCGGCGGCGCTGTAGCCAAAATAATGAAGCATTGTGCACCGGTTCACCGCCGTGCAATGGGTTTCCGATAAACTTCAAGCTTGGCGGCGGAAGCATTCCTGCATTCCCGCATGTAGCTTCGACTGTCTCGAATTCATAAGGCTCTCATGGCTCCTAAACAGACGCTCAAAGAGATTGACCGCGAAATCGCCAAGCTTCAACAGCGAGCCGATCGGATCAAGCAGGCCGAGAAGGCGCAAGTCGTCGCCCGGATAAAGGAGGCCGTGACGTATTACGGCATTTCCGCTGCTGACCTGGGCCTGGGTAAAGCGGCCGGAAAAGGACGCGCCAAAGCGACTGGCAAGCCGGCCGGGAAGCGCAGAAGCTCCGCCGGGCAAGTCAAGTACAAGGACGGCGCGGGCCGCACGTGGTCCGGCTTGGGCCGCAGACCCCGATGGTTCACCGAGGCATTGGCCAACGGCCAGACTGACGCCGATCTGCTGGCGTAGGGCGCGCCGTCGCGTCCCTCGACTCATTTCCCTGGATCGCTGGCGGCACGACGGGGCAGCGCAGCGCCGATGTAGGCGCCTGATGCGCGTATCCTCGAATGCCCGGCGCGTTCTGCTACCGCCAGCCGGGCCGCGCGGTCCACATCGACGGGCACGAATGCGCCGCCGCGCACCGGTGAGGGACTGCCCGACAGGTGCTCGTAGAGTTCGTTCAGGTTGCCGTGGCGCAGTCCGTGCCCCGTCACACCAGCCTGTCGTCGCGTGATGCCGAACTTCTCCAACGCGTAGTCCAGCCGGCGCAGATTGCGCTCGAGGCTGCGGGCCGGATCGCCCATGTGCGCGTCGCGGCTCGTGGCCAGTGAGCACGCGAGCGCCACAGCCGCGCGCTGCTCGGGCGTCTCCAACGGAAGCCACCGGACCCGCCCGCCTTTTCCCTTCACCCATACGTATTCATCCGCCCTCCGGTTCTCCTCGGGCAGGCCCGTCTGCGAGAACGGCACGACGTGTTCGAAGGGCCGGAACATCACCGATTCCTTGCGGCGCAGCGCCAGCGTGTGCATGAGGCGCATCGATGCGGCCACGCGCGGGTCGAACGCGGTGACTTCCGCGAGCTTCACATCCACGTCCAGGCCGTGTGCGCTCCAACTCTTGTCGTGCCTGGCGTACTCATGCCGCTGGTATTCGTCCGGGCGCAGGCCGTAGTGCGCAGGCGGGCGCACGAAGCCGGGCTTGTTGAGCCAGGATGCCAACCCGCGCAGGAAGCTCAGGTAAGTCTGGATGGTCGCCGGCGCCAGCCGCTCGCGCTGCCAGATCAAAACCATCGCGTGCACGTGCTTCTGGCCCAGGTTGCGCGGGTCCGGCGGCGTGTGGAACCCGGCCTTGCCCCGGAGGTCGCTGAAGAACTGACGCAGGAAGCGTGCACGCTCGTGGCGCGTCTTGTGCGACACGGTCTTCTCGCGGGACGTGTGCTGCGTGTTGAACAACGCGATCAGCACGTCGAGAACCTTCAGCGGGTCGGTTTTGCCGGGCTGATATCGGGCCAGCACCTCCTGCGGCGACTTGCCGGCCCATTCCTGGCGGCGCGGCGCATCCGAACCGGGAATGCGGCGCGGGCTCACGGGGTCGGTGGCGCGTGGACGTGGCACGTGTGGCATAGCGGGACTCCATCGAGATCGGCGTGCCGGCCGAACGGCACACCGGCTGGAATCGAAGGGGCTCTCCGCGGCGAACGGATTCCGTCATTCGCCCGCGGCGCGTGGTCTGGTGATGCCGGCGGCGCGCGACCACGGTGTCGCGCCGCCTCCCCAAGGGTTTCGCCAGCGTGCGCACACGCCGGATCGGTCGATCTTAAAAACGAAAACGTGTGATCCAACTCCGTCCGCGCATTTCTGCGACCACGGAGGGGCTTGACACGCAACGGCCTCGGGGGCGCGTTGCTGCGTCGGCGCGAAGGTCTGGCCTCGCGCCCAATGGGGGATCAGTCCTGGTATGCGTAGCGCCATCCGCTCGCATGGGGCCGCCCCTGACCGAAAGTCCAGGGCGGTGTCGAGCGTTCGAGCGGAGACAAGCGGGGAGCCTACAGGGGCAAACACAGCCGCTTGCGGCGTGCAACACGCGTGCTCGGTGATGGCGGGATCGGGAGCCAGCATCGGGTGCCGGGTCGGGAGATCGACGGCCTCGACGCGCTTCAGGAGCGCCCAGCCACTGGGCTGGCGAAGGTCGAAGGCACATGCGCTACGAACGGAAGCCTCGTGCCGATGCCTCGGGGGCAACGACCACCCTGGCTCGGGGCCAGGGCTTCAGGTGCAGGTAACGACTGCGGCGCCTTTTGCTCCGCGACGGAGCGGGCCAGGGGAGGCCCTCGGGAACTGATAGTGGATGACGATGCAGGCTTGCACGTCAACGCCCGTGGAGTAGTGCGACGGCATGAGATGCCGATTCGCGATGGCGCTTGCAGGCACGCGACGGCGTGATGAGGGCCCTCTAGTGTCCCGAAGGGCCGCAGCGTGAGGCTGCAAGCGGGTTGACAGGAGAAGGCTCGGCCTCTGGTCCCGGACGGTTGACCTCAAGACCGAAAAACGGGCGAGCAGGGCTACGGGTTGTCGACACGCGGGTTGACGGGTGCCGACGCAGTGAGACCGTGATGACACACAC
Organism: Burkholderiaceae bacterium; assembly: GCA_023383035.1. Lineage (GTDB taxonomy): Bacteria > Pseudomonadota > Gammaproteobacteria > Burkholderiales > Burkholderiaceae_E > Zeimonas. Next base: position 28,210 of record JAHDYE010000007.1, read on the forward strand.
GGGGTCCGTGACCTCGGCCGCCGATGACAGGTGCCAGTGCACTGTCGCTGCATGCCGCCCCAGGTGACGGCCGGGGGCGGGCTGATGCCGAATTCCGGCCCATTCGGTGCGAATTGCGTGTGGCGGTGCCGCGTCGGCATGCCGATGCTGGCTGTCATCGTTCTTCACGGGAGCGCTCTCATGGAATTGATCGTCCGGGCTGTGGACGTCGGGTCCGGCAACACCAAGTTCGTCACCGGCGTCGCGGGGACCGAGATCCGCTGCGCAAGTTTTCCCTCCGTGGCCTATCCATCCAGCGGCGAGGCCACGCATTGGCCTGCGAGCGAGCGGCGCAAGACAGTGTGCATCCCGGTCGGCCCACTGTTTTACGAAGTTGGCCCCGATGTGGCATGGGCCGCCGACACGTTCCGTGCCAGGCAGCTGCATGACGATTACACCGAGTCGCCGGAGTACATGGCGCTGCTGCGCGGTGCGCTCGGCCTGATGAAGGTGCCGCATATCGACCTGCTGATTGTCGGCCTGCCGGTGGCGCTGTTCAGCTTGAAGAAGGCGGCGCTCGAGAAAGCCATGGTCGGCAGCCACCCAGTCGGCAACGGCAAGACCGTCACGGTTGCCAAGGCGATGGCCGTCGCGCAGCCGCAGGGCGCGCTGGTCCACTACGCCGCCGAGCACGAGAAGATGGCGAGCATCGGCACCGAGCAGAGCCTGGTGATCGATCCGGGGTCGCGGACCTTCGATTGGTTGATCAGCCGTGGGATGCGCCTGGTACAGAAGCAGTCGAGCTCGATCAACCGCGGCATGTCCGATGTGCTGCGCCTGCTCGCGACGGAGATCTCCAAGGACATCGGCACGCCGTACCGCGACTACGACGCGATCGACTTGGCGCTGCGTACGGGCAAAGTCCCGGTGATCTTCCAGAAGCCCTATGACTTGAAGCGCCACCTGCCGCTGGCCGAGAGCGTCGCACAGCAGGCGGTCTCGACGATGCGGCAGTGGATCGAGACGCCGGAGAGCCTGCAGAACATCATCCTCGTGGGTGGCGGCGCCTTCCTGTTCAAGAAGGCCGTCAAGGCGGCCTTCCCCAAGCACCGCGTCTACGAGGTAAAGGAGCCGATGTTCGCCAACGTGCGCGGGTTCCAGATCGCGGGACAGAACTACGCTGCCAGCGCGTTGGCCACTAGCCGAGACCGTGCGGCAGGGGAGGTCGCATGAACGCGAACGTGCAACAAGAGCCGAAACCCGTGCGGCTGGTGTTCGAGCTGGCTCGCGCGGACAACCCGCGGCTGTACAACGAGCTGGTGCGCTTCCCGCAGGGGGCGAAGCGGGTCAACCGACTGCGCGTACTGGCCTACGACGGGCTGCTCGCGCAGTACGGCGTGTTCTCGGTGACTGGACATGCGGTGCCCGCGACTCCGGTGGCCGCCAACGAGGCGGTGCCGAAGGTGGTCGTTACGAACGATGTCTTTGCGCCGGGGCTGTCCGAGTGAGATCGAGTTCCATGCTACGAGCAACTGCGGCTCGTCGAGATGATGTAAGCGCGAAGCAGCTGGCCGAGATGAGTTTCTGCGAAAAGCGGATGTTGCTCGCGCACTTGCATGGCGAGGCCGCCTCAGCAGGTCAGCGGGAGGCGATGAAGCGCGGCAACGCCGCCCACCGCCGGTTCTACGTGGAGGGCGGGGCAGAGCAGATGTCCGATCGACGCTGTTTCGTCGCAACTTGCCTCTTCGGGGAAACGGCGCCACAGACCCGGTCGCTGCGCGCCTACCGCGATGCAGTCCTGCTTGCCGCTCCGTGGGGCCGACGCCTCGTGCGGGTGTACTACCTGGTCGGGCCTTGGATGTGCGCGGTCCTCGAGCGGTGGCCGATGTTGCAGCGACCGCTGCGCAGCTTCTTGACGCGTCTGGCGGGTCGTTGCGACCGAATGTTGCAGCGGCGACGGCGGACCTTGCCATGTTGCTGACGATACTTACGTTGGCGGTCGCGGCGGCCGTACTGGTCACAGCATGGTGCTCGCGGCGTGCTCGCGCAGTCGGTGCCGATGAGCGCACTTGGCAACCGCGCGAGTTGGCTCGCGCCCGGCTGGTCTACCGGGAGCGGCAGTTTCGTACCAGCGCGCCGCTGAAGTTGGTGGCCAGGGTCGACCGTGCCTACAGGCTTCCAACCGGCCGCTTGGTGCTGATGGAGCTGAAGAGGCGGTCGAGCTTGCGGATCTACCCAAGCGACATCGTCCAGTTGTCGGCGCAGAAGGTCGCGCTGGAAGGCGCCACTGGCGAGGCCGTCGAACCATATGCCTTCGTGCGCGTCGTCACTTCGGAACGGAACGATCTGCCGCCGCGCCGCGTTGCCCTGCTCGATGCCTCCCAGGTGACCGCACTCCAGCGGCGCCGTGAGGCGATCTTGGCGGGGCGCGTCGCCCCAGGCTACGCCCAGTCATCCCGGGCATGCCGCGACTGCGCGTTTCGGTCGTGTTGCGATCGGCCGCGGCGACCGGGTTGACGGCGGCAGGTCGTGCGGTTTCATGGACCTGGCAGGCAAGGCATCCGGCCACTGCAATCTTGGATGGGGAAACAGGAAATGGCTGCGGGGATCGAGAAGCTGACGGCGCTCAAGGTGATCCGGCTGTCGACGCCGGGACGGCATCCGGACGGAAAGGGCCTGTACCTGCAGATCACGAAGACGCTCGCAAAGAGCTGGATCTTCCGGTACGAGCGCGACGGCAAGGAACGTTTCATGGGACTCGGCCCGGTCCATTCCGTGGGACTCGCCGAGGCGCGGGACCGTGCGCGGAACGCCAGGAATTGCCTCGCCAACGGGAAGGATCCGCTGGACGAGCGCAATGCGCTTGTGCTGGCCGCCAAGGCGCAGGTACAGAGCAACCGCGACTTCGACAGCTGTGCGGCCGACTACATCAAGAGCCGTCAGGACGAGTGGAAGAGCGAAAAGCACCGCAAGCAGTGGGAGCGGACACTGGCAGTCCACGCATCGCCGCACATCGGCAAGATGGCGGTTCGCCAGATCACGACCTCCTCAGTGCTGAAGGTTCTGCAGCCGATCTGGACGAGCAGGACCGAGACGGCATCGCGCGTGCGCGAGCGCATCGAACGCATCCTGTCATGGGCGGCCAAGCACGGCTATCGTGAAGGGGAGAATCCGGCGCGATGGGATGGGCACCTCGAGGAGCTGCTCCCGAAGCCCTCAAAGCTCAAGAAGGTAGTTCACCATCCGGCGATGCCATACCGCGAGGTCGGCGCCTTTATGCGCGAGCTAAAGCGCGAAGTCGGTTTCGCGCCGCGTGCCTTGGAGTTCACGATCCTGACTGCCTGCCGCACTGGCGAAGTGCTTGGTGCAACCTGGGAGGAGATCGATTTCCGCGCACGCGTTTGGACCATTCCTGCCGAGCGGATGAAGAACGGCAAGGAGCATCGGGTTCCCCTGACCACCAGCGCGGTCGAGGTCTTGAGAAAGGTCCGGGGCTACCATCCCAGACTGGTGTTTCCTGGCGACAGGAAGGACAAGCCGCTGTCGGGCATGGCGATGCTGAAGGTTTTGGAACGCATGGGGCGGTCCAGCCTCACGGTACACGGCTTCCGCTCTTCCTTCCGGGATTGGGCTGCGGAAATGACGCAATACCCGGAGGCGATCGCGGAGATGTGCCTGGCACACACGGTTGGTAGCGCCGTCGAAAATGCCTATCGGCGGTCGGACCTCTTCAATCGCCGTCGGGGATTGATGACGGACTGGGAAAGCTGGTGCGCCGAGGTGCAACCCGATCCCTCGGGCGACGAGGACTTGGACGATGATGTCGGCGTTGACGACGATCTGCCGCGGGCCGAAGCCGGCGATCTGGGTTGGGCGGAGGAGCGGATGAGTCCGCCCTCTGTGGAGACC
>JAHDYE010000007.1:32107-36876 GCA_023383035.1 Burkholderiaceae bacterium
CCCCGCGACGACCCCCGGCGGCCGTTGAGACAACATTGCACCAGGTGAGGCGACATGAAGTGCCCGCTTACGTGGCGCGCAAGGGCTATGCTAGACTTTAAGACTGGCTGAGACAGCATCGGACGCTTGTCGGCCCGTCGTCCACTCCGCCAATACCCGAAGGGCGAACGAGAGTTCGCCCTTTTTTTTCCACCGGGCAGGTAGGCATGTTCGATTCGATCAGAAAACACCAGCGCCTGTTGCAGTTCCTGCTGCTGGTGCTGATCTTTCCCGCGTTCGCGTTCTTCGGCATCCAGGGCTACGACCAGTTCTTCTCCAGCGACGGCGCCATCGCGAAGGTCGGCCAGAGCAAGATCACGCGCCAGGAGTTCGAGCTGACCCAGCGTCGCCAGCTCGAGCAGCTGCGCCAGATGCTCGGCGACCAGGCCGATGCGTCGATGCTGGAGAACGCCGAAGCGCGCAACCAGATCCTCGACGGCCTGATCGCGCAGCGCGCGCTGCTCGCCGAGGCGATCGACAAGCGCATCTCGGTGCCCGACGAACAGTTGCGGAGCACGATCCGCGCCATACCGGGGCTCACCGGCAGCGACGGCAGCTTCGACATCGAGCGCTACCGCCAGCTGCTGCGCGCGCAGGGCAAGAACGAGCCGATGTTCGAGAACGAGGTGCGCAGCGACCTGGCGCTGCAGACGCTGCCCGAGGCCATCTCCCAGACCGTGTTCGTGCCCGACGCGCTGGTCGAGCGCGTGATCGCGCTGGGCGAGCAGACGCGCGAGATCCGCGCGCTCGCGTTCGATCCGGACGACTATGCGTCGAAGGTCACGATGGACGAGGCCGCGCTCGCCGCCTGGTACGAGCGCAACCCGCAGGCGTTCGAGGTGCCCGAGAACGCCCGCGTCGAATACCTGGTGCTGTCGCCCGACGCGGTATCCAAGGGGATCGAAGTCTCCGACGACGACGCGCGCGCGTACTACGAACAGAACAAGGCGCGCTTCGCCACCGCCGAGCAGCGGCGCGCCAGCCACATCCTGGTCAAGCCCGAAGGCAGCGGCGAGGCTGCCCGGCAGGCGGCGCGCGCGAAGGCCGAGGCGCTGCTCGCGAAGCTGCGCGACGGCGCCGACTTCGCGGCGCTCGCGAAGGCCGAGTCGCAGGATCCCGGCTCGGCGCCTTCGGGCGGCGACCTCGGCTTCTTCGCGGCCGACCTGATGCTCGCGCCGTTCTCCGAGGCGGCGTTCGCGCTCGCCCCGGGGCAGACCAGCGGCGTGGTCGAGACCGAGGAGGGCTTTCACATCATCCGGTTGACCGATGTGCGCCCGGGCAGCCAGCGCAGCTTCGAGGCGGTACGCACCGAGCTCGTCGCCGAAATCCGCGCGCAGCAGGCCGGTGCGCGCTTCGCCGAGGCGGCCGAGACGTTCAGCAATCTGGTCTACGAACAGGCGGACTCGCTGGCGCCGGCCGCGCAGCGCTTCGGCCTGACGGTGCAGACGGCCGATACGGTCCGGCGCGACGGCACGCAGGCGCTGCCGCGCGAGCATCCGCTGAACAACCGCCGGTTGCTGGCGTCGCTGTTCAGCGCCGACTCGATCGGCAGCCGGCGCAACACCGAGGCGGTGGACGTCGGCGGCGGCACGCTCGCCGCGGCGCGCATCGTCGAGCACCGGCCCGCGCAGCGCCGGCCTTTCGACGCCGTGAAGGACGAGGTGCGCCAGCTCGCCGTCGAGGAAGAAGCACGCAGGCTTGCGGTGCAAGCGGGCAAGGCGCGGCTCGAGGCGCTGCGCGCCGGCGCCGCGCCCACCGACCTGTCGGCGCCGCGCACCGTGGCCCGCGCGGCCGGCGACGACTTCCCCGCGGCGGCCGTCGACGCGGTGTTTCGCGCACCGGCCGGCGCCCTGCCGGCGTTCGTGGGCGTGGAGCTGGGCGCGCAGGGCTACGCGATCTACCAGGTCACGAAAGTGACGCTGCCCGACGACAAGCGCATCGCCGAACGGCGCAACGCCTACCGGCAGCAGCTGCAGCAGGCCTATGCGCAACAGGCGCTGAGCGACTATCTGGAATCGGTGAAGGCGCGCTCGAACATCGTCCGCTATCCGGAGCGCCTGGCCGCCGGCAATCCCTGAGGCGGGTCAGCCGGCCAGCACGGCGAGCGCAGCCTCGCGTATCGCTGCCTCGTCGTCGTCGCGCAGCGTCACGTGCGGCGCGCCTTCGGCGTGCAGGTAGTTGCGCTGCGTCGAGCGATCGTAGGCCGGGTCGTAATGCACGGCCAGCAGCGACTCGACGAAAGCCAGCCAGTCGCCCGCATCGGCCATGGTCTTCCACGCGTCGACCTGGCGGTGCCCGTGCAGGGCCAGCAGCCGGTCGAGACGCTCGAACAGGTTGGCGCGATCGTCGGTGAAGTGGCGGTACTCGCGCAGCAGCAGCCGCGCGCGCACCGGCATCGGCGCCTCGACGAGCGTGCACGGCGCGTTGCGCATCGCCGCGATCAGCGCATCGGGAACGTGGCAGCGGCCGACGCGCCGGCTCTCGGACTCCACGAACACCGGACGCAGCGGATCGAAGCGGCGCAGCGCGTTCCACAGTCCGGTTTCGAATGCCTTCTGCGACGGCTGCGGCGAATCGGGCAGCGGTCCGAGCACCGAGCCGCGATGGCGGGCGATCGCCTCCAGATCGAGCACCTGGGCACCCTCGGCGGCGAGTCGCTGCAGGATCAGGCTCTTGCCGGTGCCGGTGCGCCCGGCCAGCACGTGCAGTCGCAGTGTGGCAGGCCAGCGATCGAGATCGGCGATCACGCGGCGGCGAAACGCCTGGTAGCCGCCCGCCAGCACCGACGTACGCCAGCCCACGCGCGCGAGCACCGTGGCGAGCGCGCCCGAGCGGTTGCCGCCGCGCCAGCAGTAGACCAGCGGGCGCCATTCACGAGGCTGCGCGGCGAACGCGCCGTCGATCAGCGCCGCGATGTTGCGCGAGACGATCGCCGCGCCGATGCGCCGCGCCTCGAACGGCGAACGCTGCCGGTAGATCGTGCCCACCAGCGCGCGCTCGGCATCGTCGAGCACCGGTGCGTTGATCGCCTCCGGCAGGTGGTCGTCGGCGAACTCGGCCGGGCTGCGCGCGTCGACGATCGTGTCGAATCCGTCGAGCGCGCCGACGGCCTCGTCGATCGGGATGACGAGCGGATCTTTCATGGGTGTCGCACGGGCGTCCTGCGCGACCGGGCGGCCGCGCGCGATCGGGGCCGACGGATTCTATCAGCGCGAATCCACGTACGAATCCACGCACGAATCCACGTACAATGGGCGACAGGAAACGCCATGATGAAAGTATTCGATCTCGCCTGCGAGCACGACCACCGCTTCGAGGGTTGGTTCGGTTCGGCCGAGGCTTTCGACGATCAGCTCGGGCGCGGCATCGTCGAGTGCCCGGTGTGCGCGAGCAGGTCGGTGCGCAGGCTGCCGAGCGCGCCGCGGCTGAACCTCTCGTCGGCCCAGGCGCAACCGCCCGAGGCCGAGCAGCCGGAGCGCCGGCAGCAGGTGGCCGCGATGCCCACGCCGCAGCAGCTGCAGGCGATGTGGCTGAAGATGGCCCGCCACCTCACCGAGAACACCGAGGACGTCGGCGAACGTTTTGCCGACGAGGCGCGGCGCATCCACTACAGGGAGACGCCGGAGCGCGGCATTCGCGGCGTGGCCACGCCGCAGCAGCGCGCCGAGCTCGAAGACGAAGGCATCGAGGTGTTCTCGTTCCCGATGCCGGCGTCGTCGAAGGAGCCGTTGCAGTAGCGTTCAGCGCGGCGGGTCGAGCGGCGCAGGCCGGCGGCGGTCGGCCAGCACCTTCACCGCACGCTGCACCGGCGCACGCTCGCCGATGCGCCCGAACCATCGTTCGACGTGCGGATGGTCGGCCAGCGCGATGCCCTGCAGCGGGTGCGAGCGGATCCACGGCCACGTCGCGATGTCGGCGATCGTGTATTGCCGACCGGCCAGGTAGGCGCCCGTGCCGGCGAGCTGCCGGTCGAGCACGCCGTACAGCCGCTTCGCCTCGCTGGTGTAGCGTTCGATGCCGTACGGCACCTTCTCGGGGGCGAACACGCGGAAGTGATGCGCCTGGCCGAGCATGGGGCCGATGCCGCCCATCTGGAACATCAGCCACTGCAGCACCTCGTACTTCGCGCGCGTGCCGGCCGGCATGAACTTGCCCGTCTTCGCGGCCAGGTAGAGCAGGATCGCGCCCGATTCGAACAGCGAGATCGGCTTTCCGTCGGGACCGTCGTCATCGACGATCGCCGGGATCTTGTTGTTCGGGCTGATGCGCAGGAACGCCTGATCGAACTGCTCGCCGGCGCCGATGTCGACCGGGTGCACCGCGTAGGGCAGCCCGCACTCCTCGAGCATGATGTGGATCTTGTGGCCGTTGGGCGTGGGCCAGGTGTAGACGTCGATCATGCGCGCTCCCGTGGCGATGTGGGGAAGGGGTGCCCGCCGCCGCGCCCGCGCAGGCCTGTCGCGCTCAGGCGCCGCGCGCGGCGGCGGAGCCGGGCACGGGCAGGTGGCGCGCCAGCTCGAGCTTGGCGATCGCGTTGCGGTGCACCTCGTCGGGTCCGTCGGCCAGGCGCAGCGTGCGCTGGTGCGCGTACAGCGAGGCCAGCGGGAAGTCGTCGCTAACGCCGGCGCCGCCGTGTGCCTGGATCGCCCAGTCGAGGATCTGGCAGGCGATGTTCGGCGCGACCACCTTGATCATCGCGATCTCGGCTTTCGCCACCTTGTTGCCGACCG
>JAHDYE010000008.1 GCA_023383035.1 Burkholderiaceae bacterium
CCAGCCTCGACATCCACACCGTCGGCTCGGGCGGGGGGTCGATCGCCTGGATCAACGCCGGCGGCCTGCTCAATGTCGGCCCCAAGAGCGCGGGCGCCTCGCCGGGGCCGGCCTGTTACGGGCGCGGCGGGATGCTGCCGACCGTCACCGACGCCAACTATGTGCTCGGATATCTCGATTTCGCGGGCGGGGAACTGACGCTGGACGGCGAGGCCGCGCGGCGGGCGATCGAACAGCATGTCGCCAAGCCGCTGGGGATCGACACCGTCGAGGCGGCCTACGGCATCTACCAGGTCGTCAACGCCGACATGGCGGCGGCGATCTCGGTGGTGTCGGTGCAGCGCGGCTACGACCCGCGCGAGTTCGTGCTCGTGGTCGCGGGCGGGGCGGGGCCGCTCCACGCGGGCCCGATCGCGCGCGACCTGGAGATTCCGCTGGTCCAGATCCCGCGCGAGTCGTCGGTGTTCTGCGCCGCCGGGATGCTGATCTCCGACCTCAAGCACGACTATGTCCACACCTATGCGCGCGAGTTCGGCGACGTCGATCTCGATGCGGTCGGTGCGATCTATCGCGACATCGTCGACCGGGCGATCCGGACGTTGGAGGACGAGAACGTGCCGCCGCAGCAGACGGTTGTCGAGTATTCGGCGGACCTGCGCTATGTCGGGCAGTTCAACGAGGTCGAGGTGCCCGCCTTCGCCGCCGGGGATTTCAGCCGGGCGGCGCTCAATGCGCTCGCCGGCGAGTTCCACCGGCGGCACGACGAATTGTACGGCTACAGCACGCCCTCGGCGCCGGTTGAGGTGATCAATCTGCGGGTGAGCGCGCGCGGCATCACCGAAAAGCCGGTCGTCAACAGCCATCCGCAACACGGCCCCGACCCCTCGGCGGCCAGGACGGGCTATCGGGAGGTCTGGTTCGACGACGGCTATGCGAGCGCGTCGGTCTATGACGGCCTGCAACTGTTCAACGGCAACGTGGTGCCGGGGCCGGCGGTCGTGGTCCAGCCGACGACGACCATCCTCGTGCCGCCCGACTTCGAGCTGACCTGCGATGCCGGCAACAACTATCTGATGTACCGGAAGGGCGCCCAGGTCGGCGACCTGATCCGGCAGCTTGGCGGGGGGACCAACCAATGAACGCGAACGCCGGAAACACCGAAACCGATCCGATCCTGGTGTCGGTGATCGGAAGCCGCCTCAACGCCATCAGCGAGGAGATCGGCCAGACCATGCTGCGTACCTCGCGCTCGCCGATCTTCTCGGAGGCGCGCGACTTCGTCACCGGCATCTTCGACCACCGCCTGCGCCTGATCGCGCAGACGGCCTATATCCCGGTCCTGATGGGGACGCTGCCCTCGGCGCTGCGCGGCATCGTCGACGCGTTCGCCGGCGATATCGACGAGGGCGACGTGTTCATCCTGAACGACCCCTATCGCGGCAACAACCACCCGCCAGACATCACCGTGGCCAAGCCGGTGTTCCTCGACGGCGAGATCCGCTTCTGGGCGGTCTCGAAGGGGCATCACGCCGACGTGGGCGGCGGCGGCGTGGTCGGCTACAACCCCTCCGCGCGCAGCGTGTGGGAAGAATGCGTGCGCATTCCGCCTGCCAAGCTGCTGGTTGCCGGGAAGCGCAACAAGACGCTGTGGGACATGATCCTCATCAACGTCCACATGCCCTGGCTGGTCGAGGCCGACCTCGAATGCCAGATCGGTGCCTGCACGGTCGGCGAGCGAAGCCTGCTGGCACTGATCGGCAAATACGGCATGCCGGTCCTTGACGCCGCCGCCGACCGCATCCTCGACGCCTCCGACCGGCAGATGAGGACGGTGCTGCGGGAGGTGCCGAACGGGGTCTACAAGGCCGAGCGCTACATCGATCATGACGGCATCGACAAGTCGCGCATGATCGGTTTCCGCCTGACGCTGACGGTCGCCGACGAGTCCGTGCATTTCGACTGGTCGGGGAGCGATCCGCAGGCGGCCGGTTTCGTCAACAGCACGCTGACCAACACCATCTCGGCCTCCTTCCAGGCGCTGTTCATGACCATCTGCTCCAGCGTGCGCTACAACGAAGGCGCGCTGCGCGCCTTGAGCGTGCTGGCGCCGGTCGGGACCATCGTCAACGCGCGCGAGCCGGCGCCGGTCACGGCCTGCACGGTGGTCGCCGCCGAGGCGATCGTCGAGACGGTGTGGCTGGCGCTCGCCCAGGCGGTGCCGGAGCGCCTCTACGCCGGTTGGGGCCGATGGCTCGCGCCCTCGTCGATGGGCTTCAACCCGACGACGCAACGCCCGTTCGGCGACATCCACTTCATGGCCAAATCGGGCGGGGGGGCCGCGCGAGGCTTCGACGGCTGGGACCACATGGGCAGCGTCGTCACCGCCGGCGGCCTGCGCGCGCCGGATCCGGAACTGCACGAGCTCGCCAATCCGTACCGCGTCCTGCGTTATGAATTCTGGCCCGACAGCGCCGGGCCGGGGCAATGGCGCGGCGGCATGGGAACGGTCTATCGCTGGCGCGTCGAGACCGACGGCATCGCGGCGGTCAATTTCGGCGGCGGGGTCAACGAGGCGACGCGCCCCTTCGGGCTCCTCGGCGGGCACGCGGCGCCGACCTCGCGGGTGGTGGTCCATCGCAGCGGCGGCGAGGAGACGATCGACACCGAGACCTTCTTCCTTCTCGAGAAGGGCGACGAGGTCGAGATCCACGAGACCGGCGGCGGAGGCTACGGCGATCCGCGGGCGCGCGATCGGGCGCGGATCGCGGCCGATGTCGCCGACGGCCTGGTGAGTGCCGAACAGGCGCGCGATGCCTACGGCATGACCCACCCGGCATAGGGCGGGCGCTCACGAAGACTCCTTCGGGAGGTTCATGCAACGACCGAGTCCGACGGAGCGATCCGTCGGAGCCTCACGGAATTGCCAGCGCATACCGACGCGCAAACCAACAACGACATGGGGGGATGACATGGCACACCAGGCACAGATGACCGGCCGGCAACGGTATCCCAATCTTTTCAAGGCCGGGCGGATCGGCGGGCTGGAGACCCGCAACCGTATCGTCCGGTCGCCATGCTGCACCGGAATGGGGGGCATGGACGGCACGGTGACGGATCGCCTCATCCGGCACTACACCGAACTGGCCCGCGGCCGTCCTGGCCTGCTGATCGTCGAATACAGCTACATCGACAAGGCGGCCAGCAAGTCGGCGCAGTGCCAGTTGGGCTGCGCCGACAACGAGCACATCCCCGGTCTCGCCTGGCTGGCGCGGACGATCCAGTCCCATGGCGTCAAGGCCGGCCTCCAGCTCGAACATGCCGGGCGGCAGAAGTTCCTGGGCACGCCGCCGATCAAGGCGCCGTCGCGCATTCCTTGGGAGGAGTTGCACGCGATGGGCGGCAGCGTCCCCGAGGAACTGACCTTCGAGGAAATCCAGGAGATCGTGCGCGCGTTCGGCGAGGCCGCGCGCCGGGCGCAACTGGCCGGATTCGACTTCGTCGAGATCCACGGCGCGCACGGCTATCTGATCACCAACTTCCTGTCGCAGCGCACCAACAAGCGGACCGACTGGTATGGCGGCTCGCTCGAGAACCGCATGCGCTTCCTGATGCAGGTCGTCGCCGAGGTGCGCAAGAAGGTCGGGCGCGGCTTTCCGCTCGGCGTCCGCCTGAGCGGCACCGAGTACGAGCCCGACGGCACGACGATCGAGGAAACCGTCGAGGTGGCCAAGGCGCTGGAAAAGGCCGGCATCGACGTCATCCACGTCTCCGGCGGCAACCATCACCAGATGCATCACCAGCTCAGCCCGCTCTACCTGGAGCCGGCGCACAACGTATGGGCGGCCGACGCCATCAGGCAGGCCGTCGACATCCCGATCATCGCCAGCGGCTCGCTGAACACGCCGGAACTCGCCGAATCCGTGCTCGCCGAGGGCAAGGGCGATTTCGTCGGCCTCGGGCGGGTGCTGTTCGCCGATCCGCTGTTTCCGGCCAAGGCCGAGGCGGGACTGGCCGAGGACATCGCGCCGTGCATCCGCTGCAACGACGGGTGCCAGGAACGGTCGTTCAAGCGCTATCAATCCGTGCTGTGCACCGTCAACCCGGCCCTCGGCAACGAGGGCATGGCGGGCGCGATCCCCGTGCGGCCCGGCTTCCGCGTCGCCGTCGTCGGCGGCGGGCCGGGCGGCATGCAGGCGGCCGAGACGCTGGCCTCGCGCGGCGCCAGGGTCACCCTGTTCGAGAAGCGCGAGCTCGGCGGGCTGCTGATCGAGGGCGGCGCGCCGTCGTTCAAGGCCGACCTGCGCCTGCTGGCGAACTATCAGCGCAACCGGATGAAGAAGTTCGGCATCGAGGTGGTCCATCGCGAGGCCACGCCCGAGGACGTCGCTGCGGGCGGCTTCGACCACGTCGTCGTGGCGATCGGCGGCGCGCCGGTGGCGCGTACGTTTCCGGGCTCGGAGCGCGCCAACGTGGTCGACGGCTGCGCCGTGCTGCGCGGCGATGCCGGCGCGGGCGGCCACGTCGTGGTGATCGGCGGCGGGCTGGTCGGATGCGAGGCCGCGCTGCACGTGGCCGAGACCGCCAGCAGCGTCTCGGTCGTCACCCGCCGCGAGGACTTCATGGGCGAGGGCGGCGATGCCGGCATCGGGGTGGAGGCGTCGAACCGCGCCGCGCTGCTCGAGATGTTCGAGCAGCGCAAGCTGGCGGTGCGAACCGGCCTGCACGTGGTGCGCATCGACGACGAAGGCGCGCTGTTCGCAGATGCCGCCGGTCGCCAGTTGCGGCTGCCGGCCGACAGCGTCGTGATCTCGTCCGGCTTCCGCGCCCAGCCGTGGTTCGCGCAGGAACTGGAGCGCCTCGGGGTTCCGGCGACGTCGATCGGCGACTGCGTGGAGCCGCGCAAGATCTACGACGCGATCCTCGAAGGCTACAATGTCGGGCTGCGGCTCGGCGAAGCCACGACAACGCACGGCGACCCGTCGCCGCTCGCCCCGCCGCTCGCCCCGCCGTTCGTATCGGCGGGCTGACTTCATTCCACAGACCAACCTTCAAGAGTGATACGATGGCCTTCGAGTATAAATCCCTGACCCTCCGGAAGCTGGCGATCATCGGCGCCGGGCATATCGGACCCGACATCGCGCTTCACTTCGCGCGCAACCTGGCGTCGAAGGGGGTCGAGACGGTTCTCGTCGACATCGCCGAGGAGGCTCTGGCCGAGGCCCGCGAGAAGTTCGAGCGCAAGGTCGATCGCGCCGTGGCCGCCGGCGCGATCCCCGGGGACCGCGCCGGAATCATCAAGGATTCGATCGTCTACACCACCGACTACGGACGCATCGCGGGAGCGAACCTCGTGCTCGAGGCGGCGACGGAGGACGAGGCCGTCAAGCACCGCATCTTCGAGCAGGTCGAGCGCATCTGCGACGACGACTGCATCCTGTTGTCGAACTCCTCGCACATGCAGCCGGAGGATATCTTCCGCAACCTGCGCAACCGTTCCCGCTGCCTGGTCGCGCACTACTTCTTCCCGGCGGAACGCAACCCGATCGTCGAGCTGGTTCCGGGCGCCGAGACCGATCCGGCGCTGACGGCGTTGCTGATGGGCTTCTACGAGGAGACCGGCAAGGCGCCGATCCAGGTGCGCAGCTCCTACGCCTTCGCGGTCGACCCGATCTTCGAGGGGCTGGTGCAATGCGCGATCCTGTGCCGGGAGACGGGGCTGGGCAACGAGAAGGAGATCGATGCCGTCGCGATGCGCACGCTCGGCATGGGGATCGGCCATTTCAGCGTCATCAGCAGCGCCAACGGCAATTCGATCACCGACCACGGCCTCGACGAGATGCACACGCGCCTGATGCCCTGGTTCCGTTCGCCGCCGTCCTTGAAGGAGAAGGTCAGGCTGGGGCAGGCGCGCTGGGACATCGCGGAACGCGGCGAGACCGTGACCGTGAGCGAGGAGAAGGAGCGTCGCATCCGCGACCAGTATCTCGGATGCTACTTCGGCCTGGCGGCCTTCATCATCGACCTCGGGATCGTCGACATCGACGACCTCGACATGGCCGTCGGCATCGCGCTCGACATGCGGCCGCCGTTCACGATGATGAACGAGATGGGGCTGGAGCAGGCCTATGCGCTGGTGTCGGCATTCTGCGCGCAGCACCCGGGCTTTCGCATGCCGCAAAGCCTCGAGCGCGCCCGAGCCGACTCCGGCTGGCAACTGTCGAACGTCGTCCGCTCGAAGACCGGCGACGTGGCCGTGCTCAAGATCAGGCGCCCGCGTTCGCTCAACGCGCTCGATGGCGGAGTCGTCCGTTCGCTCGAGCGGCGTCTCCGGGAAGCCGAGGCGGACGCATCGGTGGCCGCGGTGGTGATCACGGGGCACGGCACGAAAGCCTTCGTGTCGGGCGCCGACATCGGCATGCTGGCCGCATGCCGCAATGCCGAGGACGGCTATCGCGTCTCCCGCGCGTTCCAGGCGCTGACCGTGCAGATCGAGCGGATGCGCAAGCCGGTGGTCTGCGCGCTCAACGGGCTGGCCTTCGGCGGAGGCGTCGAGCTCGCCCTTGCCTGCGCCGCGAGGGTCGCTCGCGGCGGACTGAAAGTGCTGGCTCGTCTGCCGGAGCCCAATCTCGGCATCATCCCCGGCGGCGGCGCGACCCAGCGCCTGCCGCGGCTGATCGGCGTCGAGGCGGCCGCCAGGCTGCTGAGAACCGCATCGCCGGTGTCTTCCGAGGAGGCGCTGGCGCTCGGTCTGGTCGATCAGCTCGACGACACCGATCCCCTCGATGCGGCGGTGACGCTGGCCCGGCGGCTGGCGGCCGATCCCGGCCTGCGCAAGAAGCTCCCCCAGGAGCCGATTCCGTGCCCGGCCGAGTTGCCCGCCGTCGAGCTCGGACATCTGAGCCGGCGGATCGACGAGATCCTCGTCGAGGCGATCATGCGCGGAGCGCGAGGCACCCTGACGGATGGACTCGAGCTCGAGGCGCAGCTCACCGGGCGTTGCATCGAGACCGAAGACGCGCGGATCGGCCTGTCGAACTTCGTGCAGAACGGCGCCCGTTCGCCGGCCGCATTCGTACATCGCTGAAAGGCGGGAGGATCCCATGACCGAGCAACACTACGTGCCGCCGCTGGAGGACATGCGTTTTCTCCTCGAGGAGGTATTCGACCTGGGCGGCGTGTTCGGCCGCAAGCCGTACCAGGACGTGGACATCGAGGTGGCGCTGGCCGTTCTCGATCAGGCAGGTCGCTTCACGGCCGAGGTGTTGGGGCCGATCAACGCCGAAGGCGACGCGACGGGCTCGCGGCTCGTCGACGGGGGGGTCCGGACTCCGCCCGGGTTCAAGGACGCCTACCGCCGGTACTGCGAGGCGGGATGGGTCGGGCTGGACCTGCCTTCGCAGTACGGTGGGCAAGGACTGCCTCTGGTGATCCAGGCCGGTGTCGCCGAAATGGTCACGGGATCGTGCATGGCGTTCAGCATGCTGCCGCTGATGGGTCGCGCGGCCTCGAGGCTCCTGATCGGGCACGCGGATGCGCGTCTGCGCGACAGTGTCGTTCCGCGGCTGGTTTCCGGGCAATGGACAGCGACGATCTGCATCTCCGAGCCTCAGGCCGGCTCCGACGTGGGGAGGATCACCACCCGGGCGACACCGCGCGACGATGGAACCTGGGCGTTGACAGGCACGAAGATCTTCATCACCTATGGCGATCACGACCTGACGCCGCAGATCATCCATATGGTGCTCGCACGCACCCCCGGCGCGCCTGCCGGCACACGCGGGTTGAGCCTGTTCATCGTTCCGAAGCTAGGCTTCTCGGACGACGGAACCCTTGGCGAGCGCAACGCTGCTGTCGTCGGGCGCGTCGAGCACAAGATGGGATTGAAGGCGTCGCCGACCTGCGTGCTCAACCTCGAGGGCGCCCAGGGGTTCATGGTCGGCGGCGAAGGCAATGGCCTGAAGACCATGTTCGACATGGTCAATGTGATGCGGCTGGAAACCGGCATACAGGGACTAGCCGTAGGCGGGGCGGCGACGGCCAAGGCGCTCGCGTACACCGCTGAACGCTTCCAGGGCGGTGCGCCGGGCGCTGCGCCGGTGGCGCTGATCGAGCACGCGGACGTGCGACGGATGCTGTACACGATGCGCGCCCGGGTCGAAGCGATGCGCGCCATGATGTTCGAAACCGCGTTGCAGCTCGACCTGGCCGTGACGGCCGGCACCGAGGCAGACCGCGTCGCGGCGCGCGAGCAGGCGCAGTGGCTGCTGCCGATCTGCAAGGCATTCTTCACGGCAACGGGCTTCGAGGTGGCGAACCTCGCCGTGCAGTGCTTCGGCGGTCACGGCTACGTGTCGGATGCCGGCGTCGAGCAGTATGTCCGAGATCTGCGCGTGGCCTCGATCTACGAGGGCACCAACGGCATCCAGGCATTCGACCTGGTGGTGCGCAAGCTCATCAACGACGACGGGCGGCGCTTCGGCGAGTTCGTCGGGCGAATCCGCAAGGACGTGGACTTGATGGCTCAACGCGACGATCTGCGCGGGATTCGAGCCGCGGTCGTCGACGGCCTGGACAGCATCGAACGCGTCGGTGCTGCCTATCGCGCGCTCGCGCCCGACCGGCGCCGGGACGCCGAAGCAGGTGCCGCGGCCTTCCTGGCACTGGCGGGCAGGCTGGCAAGTGCGTGGATGTGGCTCAGGATGGCTGCCGTTGCGACGGGACCGTCAGCCGTTCATCGTCGCAAGCGCGAGCTGGCGGCGTTCTATGCCGCCTACCTGATGCCCGAGGTCATGGCGCTGGAGCGGCAGGCACTGCCCGGGACCGCCTGCGTCGATGGGCTGGATGCCGGGACACTGGTCGACTATGTCTGAGCGTCACCCCTCGGCGACGACCCCGCCTGTCGAAGGCGCGTCCGGTCGAGGCACGTCCATGCCTTCGAAGCCGAAGCTTCCGACGGTGTTCCCGACCGTTTTGCACCTGCTCGCTGCTGCAGCTTCGGCCTCGCCGGAGCGTGAAGCGCTGGTGTGCGGCACCGATCGCCTGACCTACGAAGAGTACGCACGCTGCGTGACCGGATACGCCGCCGTGCTTCGTGAAGCTGGCGTGCGGGGAGGGCGGGTCGCGGTCATTCTCGGCAACTCGGTG
Organism: Burkholderiaceae bacterium; assembly: GCA_023383035.1. Taxonomy (GTDB): domain Bacteria; phylum Pseudomonadota; class Gammaproteobacteria; order Burkholderiales; family Burkholderiaceae_E; genus Zeimonas. The sequence goes on from JAHDYE010000008.1 coordinate 9,145, forward strand.
GACATCTGCATCGCGCTGCTCGCCGTGCAGGCGGCAGGCGCGCAGGTCGCGCCGATCAATCCGTTGCTCACGGAGCACGAGCTCGTTCCGCTGCTCGAAGACATCGACGCTGCTGCGATCGTGCATGACGTGAAGCTGATCGCGATGATCCAATCGGTCTCGAAGCGCGTCGGCGTGCGTCGCCAGCTCGTCGTAGGTCCGGGGGAACTGAGTCTGTCTCGATGGCGTTCGACGCCGGCCTCGATCGAGCCGGACATGCTTCCCCGCCCCGAGGCCCTGGCGCTGCTTCTCTATACCGGTGGAACCACCGGCGCTCCCAAGGGCGTGGACCTCACGCATGCTGCTTGCGCTTACGGCGTCGCAGGGTTGAACAGCCTCGTCCCGACGCGCCCGGAGATGGAGCGGTTGCTGTGCGCGACGCCGCTCAGCCATATCTATGCGATTGCCGTCGGGATGTACAACGCGTTGTATTGCTGCGGGACGCTGGCGATTCTGCCTCGCTACTCGGCCGATGCGCTGCTCGATGCTCTCGAGAACGAGGCGATCACGATGCTTGTCGGCGGACCCACCATGTTCACCGGGCTGCTGGGGCACGAAAGCCTGCCGCATCGGCGCTTTCCGCATCTGCGATGCAGCTACTCGGGAGCCTCGGCTCTACCCGAGGAAACCATGCGGCGGTGGGAGCGCGCGACCGGGTCGCCGGTGCTCGAAGGCTATGGACAGACCGAGACAGGCGGCGGCGTCGTGTTCAATCCGCTCGAAGGTGTCCGTAAGCCCGGATCGGTCGGCATACCAATGGCCGGTGTCGAGGTCGAGATCGTGGATTCGGCCACCGGCACCACCGTGCTGCCGGCCGGCGAGACAGGCGAAATCCGGATTCGCGGGCCGCAGCTCATGGCGGGCTATCGCGGGCGCCCGCAGGACACGGCTGCCGCCCGGCGCGACGGCTGGTTGTACACCACCGATATCGGGCACCTGGACGCGGACGGCTACCTGTACATCTCGGACCGCAAGAAGGACATGGTGATCGTGTCGGGATTCAACGTCTATCCGCGCGCGGTCGAGGAAGTGCTGTACCGGCATCCCGATGTGCTCGAGGCCGCGGTGATCGGGGTGCCCGACGAATACCAGGGCGAAGCGCTCGCGGCGTTCGTGGTGCCGCGTCCTGGCTGCCGGATCGACGCCGACGCCGTCGTGCGGCATTGCAGGGCGCAGCTGGCGCCGTACAAGGTGCCGCGTCGGATCGTGTTCGTCGAGGCGCTGCCCAAGACTGCGGCGGGCAAGATCGACAAGAGGCGGTTGCGCGAACCGGGCGGCGCCTGATGCCTGCAGCGGGGTGCCGTGCCAGCTCGGGCTTGCGGCGGCAGCGGCACTCGAACGCGCGTATGCCGGAGGAATCGGCCATCGATCGCGACAAAGCGGATAGCCGTCGCGACGAGGCGGTGCGACGATCCGGCAGTTGCCCGTCGGAGATGCTCATGAGCAGTGCGCTGTCGCAGTTCGCCGAAGGAATCGCTGCCGGCACGATCCGGGTCGTCGATCTGACGCAGACGTTGTCGCCCGACTTCCCCGTAGTCAAGCTTCAGCCGCAGTGGGCGCAGGTCTGGAATTTCAGGCAAGAGCGGATCTCGCGCTATGACGAGCAGGGGAAAGACTGGTACTGGAACAACTTCTCCTGTGGCGAGCATACCGGCACCCATTTCGATGCGCCGGTGCATTGGGCTACGGGCAAGGACCTGCCCCGCAACGCCACGGACACCATCGAGCCGCGCCGGTTCGTCGGCAGGGCGTGTGTGGTGGACGCCAGTGCAGAGGTGGCAGCCGACGAGGACTGGCTGTTGACGGTGGATTTCCTCGAGGCCTGGGAGGCCAGGCATGGCCGCATCGGAGCGAGCGATTGGCTGCTGCTTCGTACCGGCTGGAGCAAGCGCATCACCGACCCCGAGGCGTTCGCGAATCGACGCGACGACGGCGCGCATACCCCCGGACCCACGCAGGAGGCCGTGGAGTGGCTGATCAGGGAGCGTGACGTGCGCGGCTTCGGCGTCGAAACCATCAACACGGATGCCGGTCAGGCCTATCGATGGCCGTTGCCCGAGCCTTGCCATGCATTGATGCACGGAGCGGACAAGTACGGCTTGCAGTGCCTGACGAACCTGGACCAACTGCCGCCCAGAGGAGCCGTCATCGTCGCCGCGCCGCTGAAGATCAAGGATGGTTCCGGCTCTCCCTTGCGGGTGTTGGCCCTGGTGGAATCGACGTAGCTGCAAACCGAGGAGACAACACGATGAACAAGCGTCTTTTCATCCAGACCGCGGGCGCGCTCGCCGCGGGCCTGGCCTGTCGTGCCTTCGCGCAAGACTACCCGAGCAAGCCGATCCGCTGGGTGGTGGGGTATCCGCCCGGAGGCGGCTCCGACATGGTGGCCCGCACCATCGCCGATCAGTTGAGGAAGGAACTGGGGCAAGCGGTGGTCGTGGAGAACCGGCCCGGCGCCACGACCGCGATCGCGGCCGAAGCGGTGGCTCGCGCCGCGCCCGACGGCTATACGATCTTCAGTCCGGACAACGGCACGCTCATCAACAATCCGGCCATCTACAGCAAGCTCTCCTATGATCCGGTGAAGGACTTCGCGCCTGTCAGCCTGATCGTCAGGATCAACCTGCTGCTGGTCGCTCACCCGGATTTCCCGGCCAGGGATCTGCCTGCCTTCGTCCGGCAAATCAAGGACAACCCCAACAAGTTCTCGTACGCCTCGCCGGGCAAGGGCACTCCCCATCATCTGGCGATGGAGCTGTTCAAGTCCCGCGCAGGCGATCTCGTGGTGCAGGACGTCGCCTACCGGGGCAGCGCACCGGCCCTCCAGGACGTGCTTGCCGGCCAACTGCCGTTCATGGTCCTCGACGTCGGCAGTACCTTGCCCCACCTGCAGGCCGGCAAGCTCAAGGTCTACGCCGCCATAGCGGAAAAGCGGCTGGAAAGCCTGCCTGACGTGCCGGCGGTCAAGGAATTCGGATTCGACGGCGTGGACGTGTATGCGTGGCAAGGCGTGGTCGTGCCCGCCGGCACGCCGGCCAGCGTGATCGACCGCCTGAACGCCGCGTTGGCGAAAGCCATCGCGCAGCCCGAAGTGCAAACGAAACTGCGGGCCGTGGGCATGGTGCCTCTGAGCACCACTCCGGAGGAGTTCCGCGCCAAGATCGAGTCCGAGACCGTTTTCTGGCACCCTTTCATCAGAAGGCTGAACATCCGGCTGGACTGAGCAACTCCGCCCGCGCGCGCTACGAGAGGGTATGCATCGACGGAGTGAACCGTTCGGCTCCATCTCGGCCCTGAGCGTCTCTTGACGGGCGTCAACTCCGCCAGCCGGGCGGCTTGCAGACGTCTGCCGGCGCGAGGAAAATTGCTTCAAGCTCGAACTAAATGGCGCGGCGCCGGAACGCAGATCCGCCCGGCAGCCCGCCGCCGTGGGAGGAGAAACCCCATGACCGGCCTCTCGGCGAACGCGGCAGCAGGCAGGCGGGCGCTGCACGCCTATTCGATCCTGCACACCACCGATCTCGACGAGGCGCGCAAAGGCGTCTCGGAAGTGTTCTCGCCGCACGAGCTGAAGATCGTGCGGCGCGACGAACGATTCGACACGTACATGTCCCATGCGCCGATGGGCGGGATATCGATCAACCGACTTCGCTATGGCGCGAGCGTCGACATCGACGTCGGTTGTACCAGCGAGTTCCTGCTGGTGATGATGCCGTTGTCGGGAGTCGCCGACGTCCGCTGCGGCGAGCAGTCGGTCCGTTCGACGCCGGAATTCGCCTCGGTGGTTTCGCCGACACTTCCGTTGCAGATGTGCAGCCGGTACGACGCTGACCAGATCATGGTCCGGATCGACCGTGAACTGATCGAGCGGTATTGCATGCAGCACCTCGGCCACGATCTGCGCCGCCCGATCGAGTTCGAGCTCGGCATGAACCTTTCGGGAAGCGCCGGGGCGAGCTGGCGGTCGCTGATCCGCTACCTGGTCGCGGAGCTCGATCGTGGGCCGAAGAACGTGTTCACGTCGCCGCTGACCCGCGTCCATGTCGAGCAGCTGGTGGTGTCCACGCTGCTGTTGACGCAGCCGAACGGGTACCGCGAAGAACTGCTGCAACCGGCGCGGCCGATCGCTCCAGCCTACGTCAAGCGCGTCGAGACGTTCATCCAGTCCTGTGCCGATCAGCCGCTGACGATCGGCGACCTGGCGGCGCACGTCGGGGTCAGCGCGAGCACGCTGTTCGCCGGCTTTCGCGAATACCGGAAGACCAGTCCGATGGCACTGCTCAAGAGCGTGCGTCTGCAGCGCGCGCACGACGAGCTGTCCAATGCCGAGCCGGGAACCATCAGCGTCACCGAGGCGGCGCTGCGCTGGGGCTTCACCCACCTCGGGCGATTCGCCTCGGACTATCGCCGGCGCTACGGCGAGCTGCCTTCGGACACCTTGCGCCATTGAGTTCGAGCGGCGCTGGCTGGTCGCTCGAAGCACAGGCGAGGAGACGAACATGGTTCATGCCGGGTTTCTGCAGGTCGAGAAATCACATGCCCTGATGTCCCACGTACTGTTTCGCGTGAACGACCTCGACGAAGCGCGCGAGCGCGTCGCGAACGTCTTCTCTCCCCATGACCTGCGCGTGCTGGCCACTGGGGAAACGCTCGACACTCGCATGTGTCATGTACCGATCGGCAGGGTTTCCCTCAACCGTCTCGACTACGGCGCCACGGTGCATATCGACCCCGGCCTGACCCGGGACTTCTTCCTGGTCATGATGCCGTTGGTCGGCGTGTCGGATGTGACCTGCGGCAAGGAGTCGATTCGATCGAACCCGCGCTGGGCAGCCGTGGTGACGCCTACGCTCGGGCTTCGAATGCGAATGCAGCATGGCTGCGATCAGATCGTCGTGAGGGTCGATCGCGCTTTGCTCGAGCGCTACTGCGCGCAGCACCTGGGCCGCGATCTGGGCCGGGCGGTCGAGTTCGCGCTGGACATGGACATGAAGTCGAGCCAGGCCGGATCCTGGTGCCGGCTGATCGAACTCCTCGTGTCGGCGTCCGGACAGGAACGCGGCATGCTCGGCTCGCCGCTGGTTCGGGCGCACTTCGAGCAGATGGTGGTCGATGCGCTCCTGTTCTGCCAGCCCAATACCTACACGGAGGACTTGTGGCGACCGGCGCCGCCCATCGCTCCTCATTGCGTGAAGCGTGCGGAGGAGTACATTCGTGCCCATGCCGATCGGCCGATGACCATCGTCGAACTGGCCGAGTACGCGGGCGCGAGCACCCGAGCGCTCTATGCCGGGTTCCAGAACTTCCGCAGCGTGAGCCCCATGGCCTTCCTCAAGGCCGTTCGCCTGGAGCGCGTTCGCGAGGAGCTGATGTCCGGCAGCGCCAGGCGGGAAACCGTGACCGCGATCGCGATGCGCTGGGGCTTCAGTCACCTCGGCCACTTCACCGCCGACTACAAGCGCAAGTTCGGCGAAACGCCGTCGCAGACGCACCGGCGGGCGCGCTGATCAGCCGGACGACCCATGCGCCGACGGGGACCGCTCAACCCCGGAAATGGGGAGCGAAGCTCATTACCGGATCATAGGTCGCGGCTCTGAACATCAGCACGCGAAAGGCGTAATAGCCTGTCAGCTCTGCGCCTGCCGCCGCGATCATGACTGCGAATCCCTCCGGTGCGAAAGCCATCATCAGCGCCGATACGCCGAATCCCAGGCCGATCACCAACGCAAGAAACCAGTTGCGGAAGGCGCCCCGCAGCAACAGCCGCACCGATTCCTGTCCGCCTTCGGAGCCGTACTTGGCCCCGTGCAGCAGGCTGAGGATCGTCACCACCCCGTAGAGAATCAACGCGACCGCTGCGATCCTCAACAATTGCACCATTTCCGGCCGATCGGCGAACAGCGCCGCGTGAAAGCCCAGTACCAGTGTCAGGACCACCCCGTTGAGCAGGGCGTAGGTCAAGCTGGCCAGCGGCATGAGCCCGGTACTCCACAGGGCGATCGAGGACGAATGGGACATGGCGAAGCCCTGATACACCATGATCGTCAGGCACGCGGCAACAGCGACGGCCGCAACCGGCCAGGAGGTCGCGTGCGGCAGCAGCCCGGTGTACAGATCGAACACGTGCAGCGTGCCGAACACCGTGAAGACGCTGATCGCCAGCAGTCCGCGGCTTATCCAGGAGCTGCCTATCCTCGTGAATGCGCGCCAGCCGCGCGAGGGTCGCCCCAGATGCAGGAGGTGCCCGCCTCCCTTGCCCATCAGCACCATGAGCAGCCCAACGCTCATGCCGAGCGCGAAATCGAAGAACTGGGCGACGAAATACAGGCCTGCCCCGGCCTCTCCGAAGAAGAAGGCGCTCGCCATCGATACCCCCCATGCCTTCTGGAAGCGAAAGCCGACCCTGAAATCGTCGTCGACGATCTTGAAGTGCGTGGAAAGCATGTCGTGATTCTCCCCCGTGCGGTGAGTGGATCGCGTCCGGGCGTCAGTCGATGTAGAAGACCTTCGGATTGGTATTCTTCTCGGGCATGGGCTGGCGTCCGCGATGCTCCTGGATCAACCGGCGCACCTTGCTGCCGGGGTCGTCCAGGTCGCCGAAGATGCGTGCCTCGGTCGGGCAGGTGGCGACGCAGGCCGGCTGCAGTCCCGCGTCCACGCGCTCGTGGCAGAAGGTGCACTTGGTCGCGGTGCCCGCGGTGAAGCGCTTGTAGCCCTGCTGCTCGAACGGCGTCAGCTCGCCGTTGCGGAACAGGCCACGGGTGAGCATTTCCGGCTCGAGGAGGGTGCGCTGGTCATAGGGGCACGCGACGACGCACGAACCGCAGCCTATGCATTTGTCGCCGTCCACCAGCACGATGCCGTCGGCCCGCGTATAGGTGGCGCCGGTAGGACACACGCGCTGGCACGGGGCGTCCTCGCAGTGATTGCAGATGGTCGGGATGTATGTGCGCGTGGCGTTCGGATATTCGCCGACTTCCTCGCTCAGCGTCTTGGTGAAGAACACGCCGTAGGGAAGGCTGTTCTCCTGCTTGCAGGCCACCGTGCACGCGTTGCAGCCGATGCAACGGCGCAGGTCGAAGACCATTCCCCACTTGGCCATCAGTGCGTCCTCCTCGGGCGATAGGCAGAATTGCCTGCGACGACCTCCGCGGGCATCGAGGCGATCTTCGTCAGCCTGACCTTGGCAACCGTCTCCGGCTGGCCGCTGCAGGCGTCGGTGTGCCGCAGATTCGCCGGCAGGAGGTCGTTGAAGCTGCCGCCGCCATGTCGCACGCCGGTGTGCTGAGTGGCGATTCGCGTCAGCGCGTTGGAGATGCAGACGGCGTCCGGATGCACGCCCTGCGACAAGGCCACGCGTCCGACGATGCTGCCGTACGGCGATTCGATCCGTATGACGTCGCCGTCGGCCAGGCCCTTGCTGCGCCCGGTCGTGGCATTGAGCAGCACGGCCGTGTGGACCGGATCCTTGAACACGATATCGTCGATCCACGGATTGCTCAGGGTCTCGCCGAAATTGATCTGGATGTCCTTGAACGTGACCGCGTACAGATCGAACTCGGGCGGCTCCTCGTGAACGGGATCGAGAACCGGTGTCGGCAAGGGCTGGTAGTCGTCCCATTCCCACTCGTGGCGAATCGCCACGTCGGCGACTTCCATGTTCCGCATCAGCCTGTCACGCGCCCGCACGATGTCCTCGAGGTAGAAGTGCAGCCGCATGCCTTCCCATGGGCGATACCATTTCTCGGGACGGCGCGGCGTCACCGCGTGGCCATGCTCGATGTACCAGTCGAGATCCTTGCCGTTCCATAGCAAGCCCTTGCGTTCGGCGATCTCCCTGTCCGTATACTTTCGGCCCGGCTCCAGCATCAGCGCGGGCTTGAGGTGGAACCCGTTCCATCCGTTCAGGATGCCGTTCCACGCTTCCAGGATGCCCAGGCGCTCCGAGATCTCGTAGAAGATCTCCTCCTCGGTCCGCGTGTCGTACAGCGGCGGGGTCGCCGGCTGGCGCAGGCACGGACCCTCGTGATGGGGCGGCTCGATCATGATCATGTTCCATGACTCCAGCAGGTCATGGCAGGGCAGGAGGATGTCGGCCCACTCGTTGGACTCGTTCGGCAGGATGTCGACGGCGACCACGAAGCGCAGGCTGCGCATGATCTCGTACAGGCGCTCGCGGCTGCCCGGCAGGTTCCACAGCGGGTTGGCGTGGCACATCAGAAGCGCCTCGGGACGATAGTCGAGCCCGAAAGCCTCTGACCTGGGGAGCGTGTACTGCGACAGATGCCCGGGATCGACGCCGAGCGGAAAGTAACCGGCGAGATGGGTCTCGTTGGGGGGATAGGAGAACGGCACCTCGGGGTGCAGCTGGTGGGGCGCCGCCTGCATCATGCCGTTCTCGCCGGGCTTGATCTCGCCCGTTCCGCCCCGGATGTCCAGGACCCAGTCTTCCAGCGTGACGCCGACGTGGCCGCCGGGCGCATCGATGCCGCCCACCAGGAAGTTCACCAGCTTGAAGGCGTGGTTCGCCATGGCGCTGAACTTGTGCCCCTGGGCGCCGCGGTAGTAGTTGTAGGCGGCCGGCCGTAGGGGCAGCAGGCGACCGTCGACCTCGATGAAGGAGCCGATGCGGGCGGCCTTGGCGAACTCCCTGGCGATGCGCTGCACGGTCGCGGCCGGAACCGTGGTCACCCGCTCGGTCTGCTGCGGCGTGCAATCGGCGAGGATGTCCTTGAACTTCTGGAAGGCCGGTCGACACTCGATGCCTTCCGCCTGGTACGTGCCTTCGAGCGCGAGCTCCTTGAGATCGGCGTCATTCCACAGCTTCGCCCGGTTGTCACGCGCGTCCCAGACGTAGATCTCGCCCTGCGCGTTGCGCACGAAGTAGCCGTCGGGCCCGACGAGATACGGTGCGTTGGTGTCCTTCCTCAGGAATTTCGCGTCGTACAGCTTCTCGTAGACCAGCACGTGGCAAAGGCCGAGCGCGAACTGCCGATCGGTTGCCGGGCGGATCGGCACCCACTCGTTGGCCTTGGCGGCGCCGATCGACAGGCGCGGCTCGACCACCACCACCCGCATGTTGCGCTCCACCCGCGCCTTGGCGACGTGGTTGGCCTGGGCCGCGGTGTGCAGGTGCGACGAGAAGCCGTCGCCGCCGCCGTTGTTGATCCAGTACTCGCAGTAGTTGACGTCGTTGGCCGCGGCGAATGCGGAATGGATGAACCCGTTCATCGGGTGGTAGCCGCCGCCGCAGAAGTTGCCTACCGAGGAGAAATAGTTGGCGGTGCCGAAGGCCGCGGGCCACGCCATCAGAAACCCCTTCTGGAAGTTGCTGATGGAGGTCAGCAGCTTGCGCGGATCCTCCTTCCTGATCCGGCCGAGCTCGCGGCCGACAATGTCGAACGCCTCGTCCCAGCTGATCGGTTGCCAGCGCGGGTCGACGCCCGGCCCCTTCTCAGGATTGGTCCGCTTCAGGGGCGACTTGAAGCGGGTCGGATCGTAGTGCCGCATGATGGCGGCGTTGCCCTTCGGGCACAGCCGGCCGTTGTTGCTCGGGCTGGTGGGGTTGCCCTCGATCTTGTTGACGATTCCGTCCTCGGTGATGTGCACGCGCGTATTGCACGAATGCAGGCACATCTTGCAGCTCGAGTTCACCCAGCGGCCGGGTTTCAGCGAGTTCTGCACGGGTTGTTCGCGCGAGGCCATTACGTTCCCTTCCTTCGGTCCATCCCGCGGACACGTTCTGGAGAGCAAGGTAGGAGCCTCGAAGCGGCGCTGCTATCCGGAAAGAGCGGGGCCTATCCCGCAGCTATATGAATTCCCGGGGCGCCGTGGAAGCGCAGGTCGCGCCGGGCGGCTCGCCCGCGGCTCGACTTCCGGCTTCTACGCGCCGATGGCGCGCAGCGTCTTCGCCAGTTGCGACAGGCTTCGCAGGTTGTGCGCCGGCAGGAAGTAGTCGAGATGGGGCAGGGCGCTTTGCATGCCCTGTGTCAGCGGCTGGTAGTCGGGGGTGCCGAGCAGGGGATTCAGCCATACCACCTTCTGCGCGCGTTGGCGCAGCCTGTGCATCTGCGCGCGCATCTCGGTGGGATCGCCGCAATCCCAGCCGTCGCTGAGGAAGATCACGGCCGTGCGGCCGTTCAGCATGCGCGGCGCGTGCTCGTCGTTGAACTCGCGCAGGCTGCCGCCGATGTTGGTGCCGCTGGCCCAGTCGTGCACTTCGTTCGCCACTTCCTCGAGCGAGGCCGCCACGCCCTTCGTCTCGAGCAGATCGGTGATCACCGTCAGATGGGTCGAGAACACCGCGACTTCGAGATCCGGAAGTTCCCGGCGCAGCGCGTACATGAACTCGATCAGGAAGCGCGAGTAGCGTTGCATGGATCCGCTGACGTCGCTCAGCAGCACCAGGCGGGTCTTGTTCACGCGACGGGCGCGGTAGGGCAGGCGACAAATGCCCTCGGCGGCGTGAAAGGCACGGCTGCGCAGCAGGCGGCGCAGATCGGGAATTCGGCCGTGGCGGCGGGGAATCCATCGGCGGCCGTGCCTGTTGGCGAGCGCGGCGACGATCTCGCGGATCAGGCGGCGGGCGCGCTCGACATCGGCGTCGGTCAGGGTGCCGAGGTCGCGCAGCGCCAGCACTTCGTCCGGGCTGTAGGAGAGCTTCGGGGATTCGCGCTGGTCGGCGCCTTCGCCGTCGCCTTCGTCGCCCGGCGGCGCGAGCTCGCCGCCGGAGGGTCTGTCGCCCTGGTCGCCCGGTTTTTCGTCTCCGTCATCGCACTGCTCGAGGGTCGAGGCGGGCTCGGGTCCCTCCCAGTAGTGCGCGAAGACTGCGTCGAACCGCGCGATGTCCTCGCGCCGCGACACCAGCGTCGCGCGTGCCGCGGCGTGGAAATCGCCGCGTTGTGCGATGTCGACGAACGAGAAGCACCTGCAGAGGTCGATCAGGTTGCCGGGATTGACCGCGAGCCCGGCCTCGCGCAGCGCCCGCGAGAAGCCGACGACATGCTCGAGCACGCTGCGCGCCTGCTGCGGCGTCGGGTTGGCCATGCGCCGATTCCGGGATCAGTCGTGCGGCAGCAGGGCAGCGCAGGGATCGTGGTCCGTCGCCAGGGCCATGGCGACCAGGCCGGTGACCCCGCTCTGGCGCAGCTTCTCGAGGTCGGCCTTGTACTTGAGGATGCAGCCGAGCGTGGCTTCGGTCGATGCGGGGTCGAGCTCGGCGACGCCGAGCGTCAGCAGGGCGCGCGCCCAGTCGAGCGTCTCTGCGATGCCGGGACGCTTGTAGAACTCCTGCTGGCGCACCAGCTCCATGAAGCGGCAGACCTGGCCCGCCAGGCGCGGCTCGATCTGCGGCAGCCGCGTGCGCAGGATCTTCACTTCCTTCTCGAAGTCCGGATAGTCGATCCAGTGATAGAGGCAGCGGCGCTTGAGCGCATCGTGCACCTCGCGCGTGCGGTTGGAGGTGAGGATGACGTAGGGGATATGTTGCGCACGCAGGGTGCCGATTTCCGGAATGGTGATCTGGAAATCGGACAGCACCTCGAGCAGGAAGGCCTCGAATTCCTCGTCGGCGCGGTCGATCTCGTCGATGAGCAGCACCGGTGCGCGTGCCGCACCGTGGCGCAAGGCCTTCAGCAGCGGGCGCTGGAGCAGGAACTCCTCGGAGAAGAGATTGCGCCCGATCTGCTCCCGCTCGACGCCGCGCGCCTCCTGCAGGCGAAGCTCCAGGAGCTGGCGCGTGTAGTTCCACTCGTAGAGCGCCGAGCTGCTGTCGAGACCCTCGTAGCACTGGAGGCGGATCAGCTCGGTGTCGAGCGTCCGCGCCATGACCTTGGCGATCTCGGTCTTGCCGACCCCGGGCTCGCCTTCGAGGAAGATCGGCTTGCCGAGCGACGTCGACAGGAACACCGTCGTCGCCAGCATGCGATCGGCGATATAGCCTTCGGCCTCGAATCTCGCCTGGATCTCCTCGATCGACGCGAAACCCGGGGTGATCTCCTGATCTGCCATGCGCTAGATGCGACGAAAAAGCCCCGGCAGGCCCGTCAGCCAGCGCAGCAGGCGCGCCAGCAGGCCGCCGTCGACGGGCGCCGCCTCGGCGGCCGCGGTCTCAGCGGCCGCGGCCTCGGCAGCAGCCGGCGCTGCGACGGGTTCGAGCCGTTCGCGTACGGCGGCGATGAATTGATCGCTCTGGGACTCCGCCACTTTCTGCATGACGCCGCCGGCGAACTTGCCGAGGCGGCCGATGATGCTGATCCTGGAAGCGTAGGACACTTCGGTGCCGGCCTCGCCGAGCGATCTCAGCCTCAGCGTGTTTTCGGCCGTGACCTTGCTGGCGTTGCCGCCCTCGTTGCCGCGGATGGCGAAGAGCGCGAATTCCGGCGCTCGTTCCTCGACGGTTTCCACGTCGAACGTGAAAGCCGTCTTGATCGGGCCGACCTTGACACCGATGATCGCCTGGTACTTGCCAGGTCCGACGATCTCGACCTTCTGGCATCCCGGCATGCAGGGCCCGACTTCGTCGGGCGTCGTGATGAAGCGCCAGACGCGGTCTATGGGTGCGGCGATGCTGAAGCTGCGCTCGACATGCATTCAAAGCGTTCCCAGGGCTGCCAGTATCTTCTGCGGCGTGATCGGCAGGTTGTTGATGCGCACGCCGACCGCGTCGTAGATCGCATTCGCGATCGCTGGCGCCGGAACGATCAGGCACGCTTCGGACAGGCTCTTGGCACCGAACGGGCCCGTGATCTCGTTCGACTCGATGAAGATCGACTCGATGCTGCGGGGCATCTCCACGGCGGTGGGAATCTTGTAGTCGAGAAAATCGGACGTCAGGCACGCGCCGGTATCCGGATCGAACTGCATCTCCTCGCACAGCGCATAGCCGATGCCCTGGGCCAATCCGCCCTCCACCTGGCCTTGCGCGCCGACCGGATTGACCACCCGCCCGAGGTCGTGTGCGTAGACGACGCGAAGCACCTGGACCTGGCCCGTTTCCGTATCGACCTCCACCTCGACGAATTCGGCGACGGCCGGCGAAGCATTGGCCTGCGGCGGCATGCTCGAGGTTCCGATGATGGTGCCCTTTTCCTCGAACGGCGTCGGTACCGGCCCCTTGTCGGAAATCACCATCCAGGGCGATTCGGCGCGCCTGACGATGTCCGCCACCGGCACCGCCCGCGCCGGCACGCCCTTCACCAGCACCTTGCCGTCCTTCACCTCGAGGTCCTCGGCGTTGGCTTCCATCACGATGGCCGCCACTTCGAGCAGGCGCTTCTTGGCGGCGGCAGCGGCCGCCTTGACGGCGTTGCCGGAGGAGTAGGTGACCCGGCTGGCGTGCGTCGGCGAATCGAACGGAAGATTGTCGGTGCTGCCGTGGGCCATCTGCACGGCGTCGAAGGGCAGACCCAGCTCTTCCGCCGCGATCTGGCAAAGCGTCGTGGTCTGGCCGGAACCGATGTCCATCGTCGCCGTGGACAGATTGGCGGTACCGTCGATGTTGAACTTCACGATCGCGCCGGACAGCTCCATGATGTCCGGCCCGCCGAGACAACCGCTGACCCACAGCGGATGCGCCGCCATGCCGACGCCGCGCCGCTTGGTTCCGCTGCCGCTGCCGCTGCCCGGCTTGGCGCGGTTCGCCCAGCCGAAGCGCTCCGCGCCTTGCTTGAGGCATTCGTCCAGCGCATAGCTGTTGAGCTTCCATTGGGGATACTCGGGATGCGGGTCGCCCTTGCGCCATGAATTCTTCAGCCTGAACTCGATCCGGTCCAAGCCGAGCTTGTCGCAGATCTCGTCGATCTGCGATTCGACCGCAAAGCACGCCTGCGGCGCGCCGTAGCCGCGATAGGCGCCGCCCGGCATGTTGTTGGTATGGACGACCGTGCCTTCCCATTTGATGTTCGGGCTGCGGTAGCCTCGGATCAGCCCGAAGTACGCATGAACCAGGATGACCGACGGACCATGAGACGAATACGCGCTGGTGTCGACCAGCGTGCTGGCATAGCGCGCGACGAAGGTGCCGTCCTTCTTCACGCCCGTCTTGAGATGGATCTTCATCGGATGACGGGCATTGCAGATGAAGTCTTCGTAGCGGGTGTGCTCCACCCGCACCGGCTTCTTCGTCTTCAGGCTCAGCAGCGCCGACAAGGGTTCCAGGTAGGCCAGCTCGATCTTCGATCCGAAGCCGCCGCCGATGTAGGGGGGCTGCACGATCTTGATCCTGCCCACCGGAATTCCGAGCACCCAGGCAAGCCGCTCGCGCAGCCCGAACAGGTGCTGGACCGAGGCATGAACCGTCAGGCGGCCGTTGGCATCCGTGTCGGCAACGCAGACGCGCGGTTCCATGTAGCAGGTGTGGACCCGCGGCGTTTCGTAGGTGTTCTCGAAGATGTAGTCGGCCTCCTCGAAACCCTGTTCGATGTCTCCCTGGACATAGAACGGCGTGTCGCGGATGTTGTTCCTGACGCCTTCGTGGATCTCCGGGGCGCCGTCCTTCATCGCTTCCTCGGGGTCGAAGACGGCCGGCAATTCTTCGTACTCGACGTCGATCAGGGTCAGCGCCTGCTCGGCGATGGCCGCCGTCGTCGCCGCGACCGCCGCCACCGGCTGCCCGGCGAAGCGTACGCGGTCGGAAAGGACCAGCATGTCGCGGAAGATGGTGACGGAATCGGGAGGAATGTGGTTGATGGGGTTGTACGGAATCTGCGGCACGTTCTCGTGCGTCAGCACCGCCTTCACGCCGGGCAGCTTCTCGGCGCGCGAGGTGTCGATCTTCAGCACTTTGGCGTGAGGATAGGGGCTGCGCAGCAGCTTGCCGTGCAGCATGCCCGGCAACCGGATATTGACCGGGAAGCCCTTGCCGCCGACCACTTTCTCGAAGGCGTCCGGGCGCAGGACGGGCTTGCCGACGATGCTCAGGTTTGTCATGGTGGTGTCCTTTCCGGAGCGGGTCAGGCGTTCGCCGCCGTCTTGATGGCCTCGACGATCTTGTGATAGCCGGTGCAACGGCAGAGGTTGCCGGCGATACCGTGGCGGATCGTGTCGTCGTCGGGATGCGGATGATCACGCAGCAACTGCTTGGTGGTCATGATCATGCCGCAGGTGCAGTAGCCGCACTGCACGGCGCCTTTTTCGATGAAAGCCTGCTGCACCTGGTCCAGCCTGCCGTCCGTGCTCAGGCCTTCGATGGTGACGATCTTCCGGCCCTGGGCCGAGACGGCGTACGTCATGCAGGAGTAAACAGCTTGGCCGTCGACGTGCACCGTGCAGGATCCGCAGCCGCCGCTGTCGCAGCCGCGCTTGGTGCCGCACAGCCCCAGACTCTCGCGCAACACGCTGAGCAGGGTGGCATCACCGTGGACTGCGAGCTCGTGGATTTCGCCGTTGATGTCCAGCGAGACGACCTGTTTCATGCTTCTCCTCCTCGATTCAAGCGGTCGAGCGCCTTTTCCAGAGCGCGTTTCGTGAATACCTTGGCCATCGCCAGGCGATATGCGGCGGAGGCGCGATGGTCCTGCATCGGACTGATATCCGCGCCGGCTGCCTCTGCGGCACGTCGCAGCACGTCGGCGTCGAGTTTTTGCCCCTGCAGCAGTTTTTCCGCGCTCACCGCGCGCGTGATCCTGTCGCCGACGCCGCCGCCCAGGACGACACGGGCCTCTCGACAGGCGCCGCCAGCGTCGAGGCTCAGGCGCACGGCGGCGTTGACGATGGCCAAGTCGTTGGCCGTGGTCTCGAGCTTCAGGAAGGCGCTCGCCGAGCGCGCCGTGGGCATGGGTAGTTGCAATGCCGTGATGAGCTCGCCGCTTTCGAGGCAGTTCTCGAACAGACCGGTAAACAGCTCGGCCAGGCCGATCTCCCGGATGGCGCCGGCGCGACTCAGGGAGACGCGCCCATCCAGCGCAAGGAAGGCGGTCGGCAGATCGAAGAATGGGCATGCGGCGGCCAGACAGCCGCCGACGGTGGCGACGTTCTTGACTTGCAGGGGCGGGTAGGTCAGGGCATCTCGCACCGCGCCGAGCCAGGCCGCGCTGCGCACTTCTGCGAGCTTCTCCACCTGGGCATAAGTGGCCGTCGCGCCAAGCCGCAGCCCGCGTGAGGACGATTCGGCGCCGCCCAAGCCGAGCCTGGATATATCGACCAGCGCCTCGACTTCCGACAGCAGGCCGCGAGCCTCGAGGCCGTGGATGAAGCTGCCGCCGCCCAGAATCAATGCGTTGTCGCCGTACCTGGCGATGCAGGCATCGAGTTCCGTTGCGTCTTCGGCGACGCAGAATTCCTTCAATTTCGACAGTGCCATGTCTGCGCCTCGTTGTCGTAAGCAGTACGCGTGCTCATGTGGAGATGTCTCCCCGCTGGGATATGGCGGGAGCGGTGCGGGTACGCTCGCCTGGCAGCGACGACCCTCCGCATTCGTCTTGTGGCCGCAGTATCAGGGCATGGCCCAGGGCCCATCTATCCCTTCTTTGCATGCCATATCCGAGCACCGCATCTATTCCGGCTCGGGATGGACATGGCCGCGACCGGACACGGCAGTCGGGTGGACTGCCCGGCTATCCGGAGACGTCTATCGGAAACGTGCGATGCGGCGAGACGACACCGCGATCGACCGGGCTGTCCGCTATCCGAGGATCGAAGGAAGCCAGACCGCGATCGCCGGCCACATGAACACCAGCGCCAGCAGCACCAGGCTCATCGTCACGTACGGGATGACCGCGGCGAAGATGTGCGCCATCGTGACCGAGGGCGGGGCCACGCCCTTCATCGTCATCAGCAGCATGCCGTGCGGCGGCAGCAGCAGCCCGAGCTGCATGCAGATCAGGTACATCACGCCGAACCACACCGGGTCGACGCCGAGCCGCTGCACGATCGGCATGAAGATCGGCAGCGTGATCATCATCATGCTGACCTGGTCGACGAACAGGCCGAGAAAGATCAGCACCGCCATCATCGCCGCGACCACGGCGGTGGGCGAGAGGCCTCCTTCGGTGATCAGCTGCACCAGTCCGTTGCTCGCTCCCGAGAACGAAAGGATCTGCGCGAACGTCGTCGCGCCGACGATGATGAACAGGATCATCCCGGAGATCGCGACCGTGCCGCGCAGCGCATGCATCATGTTCGATACCGTCAGCGCACGGTAGGCGATCGCCATCAGGACCGTCGCCAATGCGCCGATCGCTGCCGACTCGGTCGGCGTGGCCCAGCCGGCGGCCATCGAGGCGACGACGACGACGAAGATCGAGACCAGCGGCAACACGTAGAGCACGAACGGCCGCCAGTTGGCCCAGCCGGTGTGCTTCGCGATCTCGCTTCGGGGCGCCAGCGACGGGTCGAGCTGCACCCGCACGATGATGTAGGCGACGAAGGCGATCGACAGCAACAGACCCGGCACCACGCCGCCGATCAGCAGCTTGGCGATCGAGATGCCCGACAGGCTGCCCAGCAGCACGGTCAGCGCCGACGGCGGGATCAGCATGTCGACCGCGCCGATCGCCATGATCGGGCCGGTGGCCATCGTCGGGTGATAGCCGCGCGCCAGCATCATCGGCAGCATCAGGCTGCCGAGCATCGCGGTGGTGGCGATCGTCGAGCCCGAGATGGCCGAGAAGACCGTGCCCGCGACCACGGCAACCACGGCCAGCCGGCCCGGCACCTGCCGGATCAGCCGCTCGATGCCGTCGATCACCTTGACCGCGATGCCGGTGTGGAACAGCACCTCGCCCATCAGCACGAACAGCGGGATCGGCGTCAGCGCGAAGCTCTGCACCGACGCCACGCTGTTGCGCGCGAGCTGGATCATGCCGGATTCGCCGCCGAGGAAGATCCAGGCCCCGACCAGGTTGATCACCAGGAACGAGAACGCCACCGGCAGGCCGAGGAACAGCAGCACCGTCGACCCGCCGAGCATCAGCCATGCCGCCGCCTGCCAGGTCATGTTCGCGGGCTCACCCTCACGAGGCCGATACCGCGTCGTCGCGCGGCGCGCGCTCGCCGTTCAGCAGGCGGTGCATCCGGAACACCACTTCGATCGCCAGCAGGGCGAAGGCCGCGGGCAGCGGCACCAGCGACCACCATTCGGGCGTCACCAGCGTCTTGATCGTGACCGAGCCGGCGGCGTAGCTCGCCCAGGCCGCCTTCGTGCCGTAGACGACCAGCGCGATGCAGCAACCCAGCGCCAGCACGTCGGCGAGCAACTCGCATCCCCAGGCGATCCGCTTCGGAATCGCGCGCAGCAGGATGTCGACCCGGATGTGCTGGCCCTGCCGCAGCAGCCAGGGCGCCGCCAGCAGCGTGATCCAGTAGAGCAGCGCCTCGGAGACTTCGTTGGACCACTCGACGCCGTGCACGCCGGCAACCAGTGCGACGTTGCGCAACAGCACGTCGGCGCAGATGATCAGCATCATCGTCGCCAGCATCAGGCTGGCGACGATCGCCAGAGCGAGCAGCAGCCGGTCGTAGGCGGCCGAGAGCGCCTGCATCGTGCCGCGCCTACTTCGTCAGCACCGCCTTGAGCTTGCGGGCATTCTCCGGGCTCGCCTTGATCGCGCTCGCCCAGCCGACCTCGTTGGCCTTGTCGAGATACCGCTTCGCAGCGGCCGCATCGAAGGTGATCGTCTCGATGCCCGCCTGCGCCTGCCGCTTCGCTTCGGCCTCGTTGTCGCTCTTCCAGAAGTCGTTCTGCGCCTCGAACGCCAGCACCTGCCGGTTCAGGAACTCGCGCTGCGGCGGCGTCAGGCGTTTCCAGGCGTCGAGGTTCATCACCAGCGACACCTCGACGTTGTAGAAGCCGGGATCGACCCGGTACTTGGTCTTCTCGTGCCAGCCGAGATCGAAGATGCCGCCGATCGGCCAGCCGTAGCCGTCGACCACGCCGCGCTCGAGCGCCGTGTACACCTCGCCGGGCGCGGTGGTGATCACCTGGGCGCCGAGCGCCTGGAAGAAGTCGCGATAGACCGGGGTCACGCGGATCTTCAGCCCCGTCAGGTCGGGTTTGTCGATCTTCTTGTTCAGGTACAGGTGGAACGTCTGGTGTTCGACCGGGCGGCCCAGGTAGACCATGTTGGCGCGCTCGTTCCAGATCTGGTTGATGACCTCGAACGCGCCGCTGCGGCGCTGCTCGGCCACCGGGATCTGAGCGAGCTTGAGCGCGTCGGCTTCCGGCATCAGGTTGGTATAGAACGCGCCGGTCGTGAGCGCGATGTCGACGACGCCGGTCTTCACCGCGTTGCCGGACTCGAACGTCGGAATCGCCCGCGGTCCGCCGACGAAGTTGAGCTGCAGCACGCCCTTGCCTTCTTCGTTGACGGTCTTCATCCACGCCTCGAGCCGTTTGACGTAGATGCTGTTCTCGGAAAACGCGCTGACGACGCGCAGCGTAGCCTGCTGCGCCCAGGCCGCGGGTGCGCAGAGCAGGGCGGCGATCAGCATTGCGCCGGATAGCTTTCTCATGATCCTGTTCTCCGGAGGGTGGCGACCGTGTCGCGCGTGGACCGTCGTGCGCGGTGCGTGAGGATGATGCTGGCGTCGTGTATCGCTGTCAATTCGACCCGCGCGCGGTCGATGCGTGCGCTGCTGGGGTTGCGCGGGCGTGCGAACGCGGCCCGTCGGAAGCACCGGAAGGCGCGGCTACAATGGAAGTCGGCTTCACCCATGGATATGGCGCGCGGACCCGCCGGCCCTCTGAGCCGGCCTCGCACTTTCCCGAGAACCATGACGTCCTCCGTCCCCTACAGCCGCAAACGAGAGCCCAATATCCGCGAGCAGGTGGTCCAGATGATCAGGGACGATATCGCGCAGGGCGTCATCGGCTACGACACCCGCTTGGTCGACCACGAAATCGCTGCCAGCCTGGACGTCTCGCGCATGCCGGTGCGGGAAGCGCTGATGCAGCTCAAGAGCGAAGGCGTGGTCGAAGGCACTTCGCGCGGCTTCGTCCTGAAGATCTACACGCCGAAGGAAATCGCCGATATCTTCGAAGTGCGCCTCTTGCTCGAGCCTGCCGCTGCCGCGCAGGCCTGCCAGCACAGGACCGAGGCGGGCTTGCAGCTGATGCAGGCGGCGCTCGATCGGATCGCCAGGGCCCACGACGCCGACAAGCCGCTGCTCAGCATCAAGAGCAGCTGGCAGTTCAGGGCGGCCTGGGTCGGCATGGTGCCCAACCCGCAGCTGGTCGAGACGATGCAACGCTTGCGCGATCGCGCCGAGCAGGCCCGGCTGGCCATGCTGCACGACGTTTCGTTTCGCCTGGGCACGCTGGAACGCACCCGCCTCATCTTCGATGCCTTCAGGAAGGGGGACGTTGCGCGCGCCGCGCGGCTGATCCACGAGAACCTGCTGATCTGCCGCGACGCCTACTGCGCCAAGCAGGCGGAATTGCTCGCCGATCGGTGAGGGCGCCGCGCGGCCCTCTCGCGCTGTCGGCGATTCCGCTGTCGCCGATCAATTCAGGCTGATGTTCAGCGACTTGATGATGGGCCCGTAGGTCTGCGCGTCATCCTCGATCAGCCGGGCGAATTCCTCCGGCGTGGACGGGAGCATCTCGATGCCGAAGCCCGCGAATCTCTTCACGATGGCAGGATCCTTGAGGACCGAGGCGAGATCGGTTGCCAGTTGCCGGGCCAGCGCCGGCTCGGTGCCCGCCTTGGCCGAGAACCCCCACCAGATCGTGACGTCGACGTTCGGGATGCCGCTTTCGGCGATGGTGGGCACGTTCGGACGCAGCGGACTGCGTTCCTTGGAGGCAGCCGCGATCAATCGCAAGCGGCCGTTCTCGACATATTCGCGGCTTCCTATCAGCACGTCGAAGATGAAGTCGATCTGGCCGCTGACCGCATCGATCAGGGCGGGGCCCGCCCCGCGGTAGGGCACGTGCTCCAGGTTGGCGCCGGTCGCCTTGCGCAGCATCTCCGCGACCAGATGCGTGCCCGAGCCCACGCCGGGCGATCCGTAGGTCAGCCGCTTGGTCTGTCCGAGCTTGACCAGGTCCTCGATGTTCCGGACCGGGCTGTCCTTGTTCACCAGCAGGAAGACCGGCGCCCTGGCTGCCAGCGTCAACGGCAGCAGGTCCGTCTTGACGTTGTAGTTCAGATGCGGATACAGGTGGCGGTTCAGCGAGTACGCGGCGCTGTCGGCCAGCAGGAGCGTGGTGCCGGCCGCCGGGTTGGCATTGTTCACCGCGTTCATGGCCACCTGCGCGCCCGCACCGGGACGGTTGTCCACGATCATCGTGTAGCCGTGCTTGTCGCGCATCTCCTGTGAAACGACGCGCGCCATCTGATCGGCCGCGCCGCCCGGCGGATAGGGCACCACCAAGGTCACTTTCCTGTTCTGGGCGTGCGCCTGCGCCGCGACGGCGATAGTCATGCACACCATCAACTCGAGCCAACGCTTCATTTCCACTCCAGTGCGAGCCGTTGAGGGCAAGGTCGAAAAACGGTATATTGCAGTATATTGTTTGTCAAGCATACTCCGCCGTTCTCGCCATGACCGCACGCTCCATACCTGCCGATCGACTGCCCCTGCGCCACCTTCCGGCCGACCGGCGCACGTTGCCCGAGCTGTTGAAGCTGCGCGCCGGGCGCAAAGGCGAGGAGCCGCTGTTCTCCGACCGGCGCAATCACTACACCGGCAGGCAGGCCCTGAATGCCGCGTCGACCCGTGCCGGTGCGCTGGCCGCGGCCGGCGTGAAGAAGGGCGATCGTGTCGCGTTGCTGTGCACCAACCGCATCGAGTTCCTGGACATCGTGCTGGGCTGCGCCTGGCTGGGTGCCGTGGTCGTGCCCATCAACACGGCATCGCGCGGCATGCAGCTGCAGCACATCCTGGTGAACTCCGGTGCGCGGCTGCTGGTGGTGGAAAGCGATCTCACCGGCTTGCTGGCCGAGGTGGACATCGGCGCAACCGCGCTGGAAACCGCCTGGCTGGTGCAAGGCAGCGAGCCCGCCCGGTCGCTGGCGCTGCGCACGCTGGCCCTGCCGGCACCCGGCGAGCCGTGCGAAGCGGCCGACATCGGCCCGGGCGACACCATGGCCATCCTCTACACGTCGGGCACTTCGGGGCCGTCGAAAGGCGTGATCTGTCCCCATGCGCAGTTCTTCTGGTGGGGCATCCACACCGCCGGCAAGCTGGGCGTGAGCGCTTCGGACGTGCTCTACACCTGCCTGCCCATGTTCCATACCAACGCGCTGAATACCTTCTTCCAGGCGCTGGTCAGCGATGCCCGCATGGTGGTCGATACGCGTTTCTCGGCGAGCCGCTTCTTCCAGTCGCTGGTCGATACCCGGGCCACCGTGACGTACCTGCTCGGGGCCATGGTGCCCATCCTGCTCTCCAGGCCCGAGAGCCCCGCCGAAAAGCAGCACGAGACGCGCATCGCCCTGGGCCCGGGCGTACCGGAGCAGTATCACGGTGCGTTCCTCGAGCGTTGCGGCATCCGTCTGCTCGACGGCTTCGGTTCGACCGAGACCAACTACGTGCTGGGCCGCGGCATCGAAGAGCAGCGCAATGGCTGCATGGGCCGCCTGGCCGACGGCTTCCAGGCGCGCGTGGTCGATGCGAACGACGAGGCGCTGCCAGACGGGGAAGTCGGCGAGCTGCTGCTGCGTGCCGAGGAACCCTACGCGTTCGCCCAGGGCTACTTCGGCATGCCCGAGAAAACCGTCGAAGCCTGGCGCAACCTGTGGTTCCACACGGGCGATCGCGTGGTGCGCGACGCCGACGGCTACTACCGCTTCGTCGATCGCCTGAAGGACATGATCCGGCGCCGCGGCGAGAACATCTCCTCGTGCGAGGTCGAAGAGGCCCTGTTGGCGCACGGCGCCGTGAAAACCGCGGCGGTGTATGCGGTCGAGTCCGAGCTGGCCGAAGAGGAAGTCATGGCCACGATCGTGCTGCGCGAGGGTGCGGCAGTCGGTTTCGAGGATCTGATCCGTCACTGCGAGCGGCGCCTGCCCTATTTTGCCGTGCCGCGTTTCCTGCAGTTCGCCGACAGCATCCCCACCACGGAAAACGGCAAGATCAAGAAATACGAACTGCGCGACCAGGGCATAGGCCCCGATACCTGGGACCGCGAAAAGGCCGGCTGCCAGCTCGAGCGCAGCTGAGCGCGGGGCACGCATGACGGCCTCCGCGGGATTCGACGACATCTGCCTGCTGGCCGGGATAGAAGTGCCCTATGCCCGCCGAGGCCGGATCCCCACCTCCGCATTGCTGGCCGCGGCCTTCCATGCGGCCGTCGAGCGCGCCGGCCTGCATCCGCGCGACGTGGACGGACTGGGCGTGGCCTCGTTCACGCATGCCCCGGACCGCGCGATCGACCTGGCCTGGAAACTGGCCCTCGAGCCGCGCTGGATCATGGACGACGGCAACGGCGGCGCGAGCGGACTGAACCTGCTGCACCACGCGGCACGCGCGGTGCAATGCGGCGATGCCTCGGTGATCGTCGTGCTGGCCGGCGATCATTTCGGCGCCGATGATTTCACCCGGCTGGTGGAGAACTACAACCAGACCACGCGCGACCTGCTGCGCCCGCTGGGCGCGGGCAGCCCCAATCCGTTGTTCGCCATGCTCACGGCCCGGCACATGGACGATACCGGCCTGCGGCGCGAGGACTACGGCGCCCTGGTCGTCACGCAGCGCGACTGGGCCGGCCGGAACCCGCAAGCGGTCTACCGAAGCCCGCTCACCCTGGAACAGTACCTGGCCGCGCCCATCGTCTCCACGCCGCTGTGCAGATTCGATTGCGTGCCGGTGGTCGACGGCGCCAATGCCGTCGTCGTCGCGCGTCGCGACCACCCCATGGCTCGCCAGGCCCCCGCGGTCGGCATCAAGGCCATGGCGTCGTTGCACAACATCGATCATCAGGAAGGCAGCGGCCTGCGCACCGGCCTGGCCGGCATCGCCGACGGCCTGTGGCGAGCCGCGGGCATGGGGCCGGCCGACGTCGACGTGGCCTGCATCTACGACGACTATCCGGTCATGGTGCTGGTGCAGCTGGCCGACCTGGGCTTCTTTGCGCGCGAGCAGGTGCGCCGCTACGTTCATGAACACATCGCCGCGCGCAAGCTCGCGCTGAACACCTCGGGCGGACAACTGTCGGCCGGACAGGCGGGCACTGCGGGCAGCCTGCACGGCCTGGTGGAAGCCATGACGCAGTTGCAGGGGCATGCGGGCGCGCGTCAGGTCGACAAGGCCCGCCATGCCCTGGTCACGGGCTACGGCATGGTGGAGTACCGCTACGGGATGTGCTCGACGGCTTTGATCCTGGAAGGACACCCGCGATGAGCTTCACGGTCGACCGATGCAGCGCCTGCCTGCACGCGGTCTACCCCGCGCGCTACCTCTGTCCTCGCTGCCGGGGCTCGGACTGGCATCCGGTCACGGTCCGGTCCGGCACCTTGCTGCAGTTCACCCACATGCCGGGCAAGCGAGCGGGCGACGATCACCTGGGCACCTTGCGGACCGATGACGGGCCGCTGGTCATCGCCCGCCTGACGGGAAAGGCTCATGACAAAGGGCAGCGCTACGCCCTGCGCCTGGATGGCGATGCGCTGATCGCCGCACCGGAGTCGTCCGCGGCCTGACTCGCGACGGTTACCGGCTATTGCACTGCAGAAAGCGGATAGAGACCACGGTCGGACCATGCGACGATCGTGACGATTATCATCGAGCAGAGGAGATCATCATGACTACCGCACTTGCCCAGTTCGCCGAAGCGATCGCGGCCGGAAAGCTCCGCGTCGTGGACCTGACGCACACGCTGTCGCCGGACTTCCCGGCGCTGCGGCTGCCGCCCGAGTTCGGGCAGGTGTGGGCGTTCCGCATGGAGCGCATCTCGCGATACGACGATGCCGGGCCGCACTGGTACTGGAACAACTTCTCCTGCGGCGAGCACACGGGTACGCACTTCGACGCGCCGGTGCACTGGGTCACCGGAAAGGACTATCCGCGCAACACCGTCGATACCATCGACCCGGCGCGCTTCTTCGGTCCGGCGGCGGTGGTCGACGCCAGTGCCGAGGTCGCGGCGGATCCCGACTGGGTGCTGACGGTGCCGTTCCTGCAGCGCTGGGAGGAGCGGCACGGCCGGATTCCCGCGGGCGCCTGGCTGCTGTTTCGCACCGGCTGGTCGAAGCGGCTCGCCGAGCCGGAAACGTTCGCGAACCTGCGCGACGACGGCGCGCACACGCCCGGCCCGTCGAAGGAAGCGGTCGAATGGCTGATCGCCGAGCGCGACATCAAGGGGTTCGGCGTGGAGACGATCAACACCGACGCCGGGCAGTCGTTCAACTGGCCGCTGCCGTACCCCTGTCACACGCTGATGCACGGGGCGAACCGGTTCGGCCTGCAGTGCCTGAGCAATCTGGACCAGCTGCCGCCGCAAGGGGCGTTCATCGTCGCCGCGCCGCTGAAGATCCAGGGCGGCTCGGGCAGCCCGCTGCGCGTGCTCGCGCTGGTGGGCGCCTGAAGGAGCGGGGCGATGGCGGAGCGATCGTTCGCGCGCGAGGTCCAGGCGCTGCGCGTGCCCGCGGGCACCGAGTTCCGCGGCGAAGGCATCCTCGCGGTGACGAAGGCGCTGCTCGAGGCCGGCGTGGGCTACGTGAGCGGCTACCAGGGATCGCCGATCTCGCACCTGATGGATGTGCTCGCCGACGCGCAGCCGATTCTCGAAGAGCTGGGCGTGTACTTCGAGCCCGCGGCGAACGAGGCCTGCGCGGCCGCCGCGCTGTCGGCGTCGGTGATGTATCCGGTGCGCGGCGCGGTGACGTGGAAATCGACGGTGGGGACGAACGTCGCCTCCGATGCGCTGGCCAACCTGTCGTCGGGCGGCGTGACCGGCGGCGCGCTGGTGATCGTGGGCGAAGACTACGGCGAAGGCTCCTCGATCATGCAGGAGCGCACGCACGCGTTCGCGATGAAGTCGCAGATGTGGCTGCTCGATCCGCGGCCCAACCTGCCGTCGATCGTGCAGGCGGTGCACGACGGCTTCGACCTGTCCGAGGCCAGCCGCACGCCGGTGATGCTTCAGCTGCGCATCCGGTCGTGCCACCTGCACGGCAGCTTCGTCACGCGCGAGAACCGGCGGCCGGCGTTCACGCTGCGCCAGGCGCTCGAGTCGCCGCAGCGCGACACCAACCGCATCGTGCTGCCGCCGGCGTCGTTCCTGCACGAGCGCGAGAAGATCGAACAGCGCTGGCCGGCGGCGGTGAAGTTCGTCACCGAGCGCGGCCTGAACGAGTTCTTCGACGGCGACATCGCCGAGCTCGGCATCATGATGCTGGGCGGCATGTACAACAACGTGCTGCGGGCGCTGTACCTCGCGGGGCTTGCCGACCTGTTCGGCGCCTCGCGAATTCCGCTGTACGTGCTGAATGTCGCGTACCCGCTGATCGACGAAGAGGTGCTGCGGTTCTGCCGCGGCAGGAAGGCGGTGCTGCTGGTCGAGGAGGGGCAGCCCGACTTCCACGAGCAGGCGGTGCACGCCATCCTGCGACGCGCCGGCGTGGACACCGCGCTGCACGGCAAGGACCTGCTGCCGATGGGCGGCGACTACACCGTCGCCGTCCTGCGCAAGGGGCTGAACGGCTTTCTCGAGCGTTACCGGCCGGCGGCGCTGGCGCCGGCGGTGCCGCTGGGCATGCCGACGCGCGCCCAGGCGCCGCGGGCGGCCGCGCCGTCCGGTGCCGCGCCGGCCGACATTCCATCGTCGGGTCCGGCCGCGCTCGACGCGGTCCTGCCGCCGCGCCTGCCCGGGCTGTGCATCGGCTGTCCCGAGCGGCCGGTGTTCTCGTCGCTGAAGCTGGTCGAGCGCGAGATCGGTCCGCATCATGTCTCGGCGGACATCGGCTGCCATCTGTTCTCGATCCTGCCGCCGTTCAACATCGGCGCGACCACGATGGGCTACGGGCTGGGCGTGG
>JAHDYE010000009.1:0-21016 GCA_023383035.1 Burkholderiaceae bacterium
GAACGAGGTCTTCTGGGGAAAGCGGGTTCGCGAGCATTCGTGGCAGTTTCCGCAAGGCGGCATCAAGCGCGGCGAATCGCCCGAACAGGCGATGTTCCGCGAGCTGCACGAGGAAGTGGGGCTGCGCCCCGAGCACGTGCGCATCGTCGGACGCACCCGCGACTGGCTGCGCTACGACGTGCCCGAGCACTGGGTGAGGCGCGAATGGCGCGGCCACTACCGCGGGCAGAAGCAGATCTGGTTCCTGCTGCGGCTGGTCGGCCGCGACTGCGACGTCGACCTGCGCGCCTCGGAGCACCCGGAGTTCGATGCCTGGCGCTGGAACGACTACTGGGTGCCGCTCGACGCGGTGATCGAGTTCAAGCGCGAGGTCTACAGCCAGGCGCTCAACGAGCTCGCGCGCGTGCTGTTCCAGCGCGGCGAGCCGCGCGGCGGCATGCCCGATACCGGACGCTACCTGCGCGGGCGGGCCCGCGCGCGCTTCAGGGCCTGAAGCGCACCACGCGCCGCGTCTGCATGCCCAGGCCGTCGATGCCTGCGGTGACCACGTCGCCGGGCCGCAGATAGCGCGGCGGCTTCATGCCCATGCCCACGCCCGGGGGCGTGCCGGTGGTGATCAGGTCGCCAGGCAGCAGCGTCATGAAGCGGCTCACGTACGACACCAGCGTCGCGCAGTCGAAGATCATCGTGCGCGTGTTGCCGCGCTGGCGCTTCTCGCCGTTCACGTCCAGCCACATGTCCAGCCGCTGCGGGTCGGGCAGGTCGTCGGCGGTCAGGAGCCACGGACCGATCGACCCGAAGGTGTCGCAGCCCTTGCCCTTGTCCCACAGGCCGCTGCGCTCGAGCTGGTACTCGCGTTCGGACACGTCGTCGACCAGCAGGTAGCCGGCCACGTGCGCGAGCGCGTCCTTCTTCGCCACGTGGCGCGCGCGCGTGCCGATCACGATGCCGAGCTCGACTTCCCAGTCGGTCTTCGTCGAGCCGCGCGGCAGCATCAGGTCGTCGTCGGGGCCGACGATCGAGCTGAGCGTCTTGTGGAACACGATCGGCTCGCGCGGAATCGGCGCCCCGGCCTCGGCCGCGTGGTCCGCGTAGTTCAGGCCGATGCCGACGAACTTGGTCGAGCCGGCGAGCGGCGGCCCCAAGCGCGGCCTGCCGCGCACCGCGGGCAGCCGGGCGGCGTTCAGCCGGGCGATCCGCGCCAGGCTCTTCGGCGAAAGCTGCTCCGGACCGAGGTCGGGCACCACCGCCGACAGGTCGCGCAGCGTGTCATGCGCATCGATCAGGCCGGGTTTCTCGCGGCCGGGCTTGCCATAACGGACCAGTCTCATGAAGTCTCCACAGTGGTATCGAACTGGATCGCCGCCAGCCGCGCGTACAGCCCGCCGCGCTCGATCAGCTGCGCATGCGTGCCGACGTCGACCACGCGGCCGCGCTCGAGCACCACGATGCGGTCGGCGCCGATCACCGTCGCGAGCCGGTGCGCGATCACCAGCGTGGTGCGCCCGCGCATCGCGCGCTCCAGCGCCGCCTGCACCGCACGCTCGCTCTCGGCATCGAGCGCGCTGGTGGCTTCGTCGAGCAGCAGCAGCGGCGGGTTCTTCAGCAGCGCGCGCGCGATCGCGATGCGCTGGCGCTGCCCGCCCGACAGGCGCACGCCGCGCTCGCCGAGGAAGGTGCGATAGCCGTCGGGCAGGCGCTCGACGAACTCGTGCGCGCGCGCCGCCTTCGCGGCCTCGATCACCTCGTCGTCGCTGGCGTCGAGCCGGCCGTAGCGGATGTTCTCCATCGCATCGGCCGAGAACACCACGCTGTCCTGCGAGACCAGCCCGATCGCGCCGCGCAGGTCGGCCGGATCGAGCCGGCGCAGGTCGATGCCGTCGAGCCGCAGCGCGCCCGACTGCGGATCGTGAAAGCGCAGCAGCAGCTGGAACAGCGTGGTCTTGCCCGCGCCCGACGGGCCGACCAGCGCCACCGTCTCGCCCGGCGCCACTTCGAACGACACCGCATCGAGCGCGCGCTCGGCCGGCCGCGACGGGTAGCTGAAGCTCACCGCGTCGAACGTCACGCGCGAGCCCTGTCCGGACGGCGCCAGGCGCTCGGGGCGGGCCGGCGCGCGAATCGCCGGCTCGGCCTCGAGCAGCTCGAGCAGCCGCTCGGTGGCGCCGGCGGCGCGCTGCACGTCGCCGAACACTTCGGCCACCGCGCCGGCGGCTCCCGCCACCAGCGCCGCGTACAGGATGAACTGCGTCAGCAGGCCGGTGGTCAGCCGTCCCTCGAGCACCGCATGCGCGCCCAGCCACAGCACGAACACCACGGTGCCGAACACCAGCACGATCACCAGCGCGGCCAGCAGCGAGCGGGCGCGCACGCGCCGGATCGCGCTGGAGAAGGCGGATTCGGTGGCCGCGCCGAAACGCCGGTCTTCGAGCGGCTCGCGCGCATAGGCCTGCACGATCTGGATCGCGTTCAGCGTCTCGCCGGCCAGCGCGCTGGTGTCGGCCAGCGCGTCCTGGCTGGCGCGCGAGAGCCGCCGCACGCGCCGGCCGAAGGCCAGGATCGGCACCACCACCAGCAGCAGCAGGCCGACGATGATCGATGCCAGTTGCGGGCTGGTCACGATCAACATCGTCAACGCGCCGACGAACAGCAGCGCGTTGCGCAGCCCGAGCGAGACGCTGGTGCCGACCAGGGTCTGGATCAGCGTGGTGTCGGTGCTCAGCCGCGACAGCACCTCGCCGGTCTTCAGCGTCTCGAAGAAGCGCGGATCCTGTCGCAGCACCTGCCGGTAGACGGCGTTGCGCAGGTCGGCCGTGACGCGCTCGCCGAGCCACGACACGCTGTAGAAGCGCAGCGCGGTGCCCAGCGCCAGCGCCACCGCGACGCCGAACAGCGCGAGGAACCAGACGTTGACGTCGGCCGCGCCGGCGCCGGCTGCGCGCGGCGCCGCGAATCCGACGTCGATCAGCTGGCGGAACGCGAGCGGCACCAGCAGCGTGGCCGCCGCGGCCACCAGCAGCGCGGCCGCGGCGACGGCCACGCGCGCGCGGTACGGCGCCATGAACGGCCACAGCGCGCGCAGCACCGACAGCGAAGTGCGTCGCGAAGCGGGCGGAAATGCCGAGGGCGCGGGCGAAGCGGATGGCGCGGAAGCGGGAGCGGGAGCGGGCATGGACCGAAGCATAAGCGAAGCGCGGCACCGAAGATGCCTGCAACCGCGCCGCCAGGAACGCCGGCGCACGGAAAGCCGGCGCTCCGGCGCCGCGCCGGCATGCGCGGATACGCGATCGCGGCTTCGTCAGCCGGCGCGCGGCCCGGTCATGTCGGCCGGCCGAACCC
This sequence comes from Burkholderiaceae bacterium, assembly GCA_023383035.1. Taxonomy (GTDB): domain Bacteria; phylum Pseudomonadota; class Gammaproteobacteria; order Burkholderiales; family Burkholderiaceae_E; genus Zeimonas. The sequence goes on from JAHDYE010000009.1 coordinate 3,340, forward strand.
AGGCGTCGAACTGCTCCGCGCTCACGTAGCCGAGCGCCAGCGCCGCCTCGCGCAGCGTGCTGCCTTCGCGGTGCGCCTTCTTCGCGATCTCGGCGGCGCGCTCGTAGCCGATGTGCGGATTGAGCGCAGTGACCAGCATCAGCGAGCGCTCGAGCAGCGCGGCGATGCGCTCGCGATCGGGCTCGATGCCCGCCGCGCAATGGCGCTCGAAGCTGGCCATGCCGTCGGCGAGCAGGCGCAGGCTCTGCAGCAGGTTGTGCGCCACCAGCGGCTGGAACACGTTGAGCTCGAAGTTGCCCGAGGCCGCGCCGACGCCGATCGCGACGTCGTTGCCCAGCACCTGCGCGCACAGCATCGTCATCGCCTCGCACTGCGTCGGGTTGACCTTGCCCGGCATGATCGAGCTGCCCGGCTCGTTCTCGGGAATGCGGATCTCGCCCAGCCCCGAGCGCGGACCGCTCGCCATCCAGCGCACGTCGTTGGCGATCTTGGTCAGTGCCGCGGCCAGCGCGCGCAGCGCGCCATGCAGCGCCACCACCGGCTCGTGGCCGGCCAGCGCCGCGAAGCGGTTGGGCGCCGGCGCGAACGGCAGCGACAGCCGCTGCGCGAGCTGTGCGCACACGCGCGCGCCGAATTCCGGATGCGTGTTCAGGCCGGTGCCGACCGCGGTGCCGCCGATCGCGAGCTCGCATACCGGCGGCACGCAGCGTGCGATGGCCTCGCGCGCGCGGGCCAGTTGCATGGCCCAGCCGGAGATCTCCTGGCCCAGCGTGAGCGGTGTGGCGTCCTGCAGGTGCGTGCGGCCGATCTTGATCACGTCGGCGAAGGCCTCCGCTTTGGCCTGCAGCGTCGCGCGCAGCGTATCGAGCGCGGGCAGCAGTCGATCCGACACCGCGCACGCGGCAGCGACGTGGACCGCCGTCGGCACCACGTCGTTCGACGACTGCCCGCGGTTGACCTCGTCGTTCGGATGCACCAGACGCGCCGGACCGCGTTCGCCGCCGAGCAGCTCCGAGGCGCGGTTGGCCAGCACCTCGTTGACGTTCATGTTCGATTGCGTGCCCGACCCGGTCTGCCACACCGACAGCGGGAACTCGCCGGGATGATGTCCCGCGAGCACCTCGTCGGCCGTGCGCACGATCGCGTCCGCCTTCGCGGCATCGAGCAGGCCGAGTTCGCGGTTGGCGAGCGCCGCGGCGCGCTTGACCTGCACGAGCGCCTCGATCAGCTCGGCCGGCATGCGCTCGGTGGAGATGGCGAAGAAGTGCAGCGAGCGCTGCGTCTGCGCGCCCCACAGCCGGTCGGCGGGCACGTCGATCGGCCCGAAGGTGTCGCGCTCGACGCGTACGGATGAAATCGCGGACATGGCGAACCTCCGGTGTTCAGGCCGCGGCATGCTGCAGCGCGCCGATCGACGCCAACGCCGCGCGCACCTCGGCAATGCCCTCGGGCGGCAGCGGCGACTGCGGCCGCAACGGCGCGCCGACCGCGTAACCCTGCAGTTCCAGCCCGCCCTTGATGCAGGCGGCCAGGTTGTACTTGGCGAACGCCTGGTTCAGCGCCCACAGCGGCCGCTGCAACGCCATCGCCTGCTGCCAGTCGCCGCGCCGGCACACCTCGTACAGCGCAACGCTCTGGCGCGGCGCCACGCACGCCGGTCCGGCCATCCAGCCGACGCCGCCGATCAACATCACGCATGCCGGGATGTGGGCCGACGCGGCAAACACCCCCATGCGGCCCTCGACGCGGTTGATGATCGACAGCAGTCGGCCGGTGTTCGACGAAGCATCCTTGATGTAGCGGATGTTCGGCACGTGACTCAGCCGCTCGATGACCGGCAGGCTCAGATCCGAGCGCTGGAAGTTCGGGTTCGTGTACAGGACCACCGGTAGCCCGACCGACTTGCCGATCGCCTCGAAGTAGGCGAACACGCCATCGTCACCGATCGGAAAGTATGCTTCGAGGATCGCCAGGATGCCGTCGACGCCCATGCGCTCGAACGCGCGCGCGCGCGCCTCGGCCTCGATGATGGTGGTCGAGGCGACGCCGGCGATCACCGGCACCCGGCCTGCTGCTGCCTCGACGACCACTTCGACCACGCGACGCTGCTGCTCCCAGGACAGGTAGGCGAACTCGCCGGTGGATCCGAGCGGCACGAGGCCGTGCACGCCGGCCTCGATCAGGTGTTCGCACAGGCGCGCCAGCACATCGGCGCGGACGCGGCCGTCCGGGTCGACCGGGGAAACGAGATAGGGGAGCACGCCATGGAAGGACTGGTCGGACATCGTTGCCTCGAAACGGAATCGGTCCGGGATTGTCGCCTGTTTTCGAATCGCCATCGACAATGCGCCATATCGCCGCCATCGCTACCCGGCACCCCGGAGCCCGCGAAATGAGCGCACGCATCGCCGCCGATGCGCTGGTACTGATCCACCTGGCATTCGTTGCGTTCGTCGTGCTCGGCGGACTGCTGGTCGCGTGGCGCGCACGTATCGCCTGGCTGCACCTGCCCGCCGCCGCATGGGGCGCGTGGATCGAGTTCGCCGGCGCGATCTGCCCGCTCACGCCGCTGGAAAACCACTTCCGCCGGCTGGCTGGCCAGACCGGCTATGCGGGCGGCTTCGTCGAGCATTACCTGATTCCCGTGCTGTATCCGGCCGGACTGACGCTGCAGTCGCAGCGCTGGCTCGGCGCGCTCGTCCTGCTGGTGAACCTGGCCATCTACGTCGGCGTGGCGGTGGTACTGCACAGGCGCGGGCGCCGCTGAGCACGGCGCGCGGACGCCGTCGCCGGCCCGAGGGCGAGGCCGCTGGCCCGCGGGCGAGGACGCCGGCTCCGCCGGGCACCCACGTCGCGCGCGCGCCACGCCGCGACCCGCCGTGCGCCTACGTTCGTCCCCCCGAACACGACGTCTGCCCGTCCGCCACCTGCGCGTGCAACGCGAGTGCACCTAGTCTGGCTTCGTCCTTCCAACAGGAGCCACCTCATGGACACGATGCACGCGCACGACGTCGCGGTCGACGCCCAGGAAGTCTTCTCGCTTCCCGGCCTGCTCGACCAGTCTGCCGCGCTGGCGGCGGCGCAGCGACTGTACGCGCAGAACCGTGCCGGCCTGCGGTTCTTCTGCGAGAACCGGCGCGTGGTGTCGGTCGACGAGGCGCAGGCGATGGAAGTCGATGCGGAGGAAGGCCGGGGAACGCCGACGGAAGCGCAGAGCGCCCCCGAAGAAGCGCTGCACGACTGACGACGCTGCACGTCCCATCGCGCATCCGGCGGCGCCGCGACCGTGCGCTGCCGCCGATCCGGCCGATCGGCGCAGAACGCGCCCTTGCGCTAACGCAGGACCAGGTTGTCCCTGTGGATCAGCTCGGATTCCTCGATGAAGCCGAGAATGCTCTCGATCTCGGACGACGGCCGGCGCATGATCAGGCGCGCCTCCGAACTCGAGTAGTTGATCAGCCCGCGCGCGATCTCGTGGCCTTCCGGATCGCGGATCGCCACCGCCTCGCCGCGCTCGAAATCACCGCTCACTTCGGTGACGCCGATCGGCAGCAGGCTGCGTCCGCCGGCCACCAGCGCGCGCGCCGCGCCCGCATCGAGGCGCACCGCGCCGCGCAGCTGCAGATGATCGGCCAGCCACTGCTTGCGCGCCGCCATGCGTGGCGTCTGCGCGATGAACTGCGTGCCGATCGACTCGCCCGCGGCCAGCCGCACCAGCACGTCGGGTTCGCGCCCCGAGGCCACCACGGTATGCGCACCGCTGCGTGCCGCACGGCGCGCTGCCAGCACCTTGGTGATCATGCCGCCGCGCCCGATCGACGATCCGGCGCCGCCGGCCATCGCTTCCAGCAACGGGTCGCCGGCCACCACGCGTTCGAGCAGCCGCGCCTGCGGGTCGCGCCGCGGATCAGCGGTGTACAGGCCGCTCTGGTCGGTGAGGATGACCAGCGCGTCGGCGTCGATCAGGTTCGCCACCAGCGCGCCCAGCGTATCGTTGTCGCCGAACTTGATCTCGTCGGTGACCACCGTGTCGTTCTCGTTGATGATCGGCACGACGCCGAGCTCGAGCAGCGCCAGCAGCGTGGAGCGCGCGTTCAGGTAGCGCTTGCGGTCGGCCAGGTCGTCGTGCGTGAGCAGCACCTGCGCGGTGGCCAGGCCGTGCGCGCGAAAGCAGGTCTCGTAGACCTGCGCGAGCCCCATCTGTCCGACCGCCGCCGCGGCCTGCAGCTCGTGCATCGACTTCGGACGCTTCGACCAGCCGAGCCGCTTCATGCCCTCGGCGACCGCGCCCGACGACACCATCACCGTTTCCTTGCCCAGCGCGCGCAGCTCGGCGATCTGGCGCCCCCAGCGCGAGATCGCCTGCTCGTCCAGGCCGCGGCCCTCGTCGGTCACCAGGCTCGAGCCGACCTTGACGACGATGCGCCGGCCTTCGCGCAGCGGCGCGCCGGCTTCGTCCGGTGCCGTGATCGCAGCGGGGCTGGCCGCTGTGGGCGTTGCCGCCGCGCGGGCGCCCGCTGTCGGCGTTGCCGCTTCCGGCGCGACCCCTGCCGGCGTGACCGGTCTTTCAGCCACGTGCCACCTCCCGGTCGAAGCGCACGTCGGCCTCGCGCACGTTCTCCGGGCGCACCGTCTCGAGGTACTCGTTCACCGCCAGGCACAACGGCTCGCAGCCCTCGCGCGTGAGCGCCGAGATCGCGAATACGCGCTCCACCGGCAACGCGTTGCGACCGCGCCCGCGATAGCGCTTCACGAATTCGGCCACGCGCGCGTCCCGTTCGGCGGCGGGAACCATGTCGATCTTGTTCAGGACCAGCCAGCGCGGCTTGGCGGCCAGCGCCGCGTCGTAGCGGCGCAGCTCGCGCACGATGGCGCGCGCGTCCCGGGCCGCATCGGCGTCCGGGTCGAAGGGCGCCACGTCGACCAGGTGCAGCAGCAGCCGCGTGCGCTGCAGGTGGCGCAGGAACTGGTGGCCGAGGCCCGCCCCTTCGGCGGCCCCTTCGATCAGGCCCGGGATGTCGGCCACCACGAAGCTCTTGCCGGCGCCCACGCGTACCACGCCGAGGTTCGGATGCAGCGTCGTGAACGGATAGTCGGCGATTTTCGGCCGCGCGTTGCTCACCGCCGCGATGAAGGTCGACTTGCCCGCGTTGGGCAGCCCGAGCAGCCCGACGTCGGCCAGCACTTTCAGCTCCAGGTGCAGGCGCCGGTGCTCGCCTTCGCCGCCCGGCGTGGCCTGGCGCGGCGTGCGATTGGTGCTCGACTTGAAGTGGATGTTGCCCAGGCCGCCCTCGCCGCCGCGTGCCAGCAGCGCCGTCTGGTCGTGCTGCGTGAGGTCGGCGATCAGCTCGCCGCTGTCCTCGTCGCGGATCTGCGTGCCCACCGGCACGCGCAGCCGGATGTCCTCGGCGGCCGCACCGTACTGGTCGGAGCCGCGCCCGCGCTCGCCGTTCTTCGCGACGAACTTGCGCTGGTAGCGGTAGTCGACCAGCGTGTTGATGTTGCGATCGGCCACCGCCCAGATGCTGCCGCCGCGCCCGCCGTCGCCGCCGTCGGGGCCGCCCTTCGGGATGAACTTCTCGCGGCGAAACGACACGATGCCGTTGCCGCCGTTGCCGGCGGTGACCTCGATGTACGCCTCGTCGATGAACTTCATGGCGGGTTCCCGGAGATCCGGCCTCGCTGCCGGGCGCGGTCGCGCTCCGGCCAGCCGGCACCGCGCACGGACAAAAAAGCCCCGCGCGGCGGGGCTTGCTGCTACGCCGCGGTGCGCGTCACGGCTGCGGGTCGATGCTGACGGTGTTGCGGTTGCGCGGGCCCTTGACCGCGAACTTCACGCGGCCGTCGACCAGCGCGAACAGCGTGTGGTCCTTGCCGAGGCCGACGTTGGTGCCCGGGTGGAACTGCGTGCCGCGCTGGCGCACGATGATCGAGCCGGCGCTCACGGTCTGGCCGCCGTAGGCCTTCACGCCCAGCATCTTCGGTTGCGAATCGCGGCCGTTGCGCGTCGAGCCGCCGCCTTTCTTCTGTGCCATGTCGGTGACTCCTGTTCAGTGCCCGCTGGCGGGCGCGGCGATGGCCGGCACTTCGGCGCTGGTTTCGCCGAGCGCCGAGGCGATGCGGCTCACGAACAGCTCGGTGAAGTTCTGGCGATGGCCCTGCTGCTTGCGATAGTGCTTGCGCCGGCGCATCTTGAAGATGCGTACCTTGTCGTGACGACCGTGCGACAGGACCGTTGCCGAAACCGTCGCCCCGGATACCAGCGGCGCGCCGACCGAGAGCTGGTCGCCTGCGCCGACCGCCAGCACCTGGTCGATCGTGATCTCGGCCCCGATGTCCGCCGGCATCTGTTCTACCCTGATCTTGTCGCCGGCAGCGACCTTGTACTGCTTGCCGCCGGTTTTTATGACCGCGTACATGGGAACCCTCCAGGAAACCGGAAATTATCCGACAAGCCGCCCGGCCAGTCAAAGTGTCGACCCGACGACTATAATCGGCGATTCAGTGCCCTACTCCATGAAACCCGCCGAACTCTTCCCCGTGCTGGCCTCGGACCTCGCTGAAACCGACAGCGTGATCCGCCAGCGACTCGGTTCGGAAGTGGCGCTGATCAACAGCATCGCCGACTACATCATCGGCGCCGGCGGCAAGCGAATCCGCCCGTTGTTGCTGCTGCTGTTCGCACGCACGCTGGGTTACCGGGGAGCGAGCAATCACTTTCTTCTAGCCGCCGTGGTGGAATTCATCCATACCGCCACGCTGCTGCACGACGACGTGGTCGACGAGTCGGCGCTGCGGCGCGGCCGCCAGACCGCCAACGCCGTGTTCGGCAATGCCGCCTCGGTGCTGGTCGGCGACTTCCTGTATTCGCGCTCGTTCCAGATGATGGTCGAGGTCGGCAGCACGCGCGTGATGAGCGTGCTGGCCGACGCGACCAACACGATCGCCGAAGGCGAGGTGCTGCAGCTGATCAACTGCAACGACCCCGACACCGACGAAGCCCGCTACATGCAGGTGATCCGCTACAAGACCGCGCGGCTGTTCGAAGCCGCCGCGCAGCTCGGCGCGATCCTGTGCGACGCACCGCCGGAAACGGAGGCGGCGGCGGCCGAGTACGGGCGGCATCTGGGCACCGCATTCCAGTTGATCGACGATGTGCTCGACTACTCCGGCGTGACCGGCGACATCGGCAAGAACGTCGGCGACGACCTGCGCGAGGGCAAGCCGACGCTGCCGCTGATCCACGTGATGCTGCGCGGCACCGGGGACGAACGCGCGATGGTACGCCGCGCGATCGAGCAGGGATCCACCGCCGAGTTCGAGCCGATCATGGCGGCGATCCACCGCACCGGCGCGCTCGACTACACGCGCGAGCGCGCGAACGCCGAGGCCGCCGCGGCGCGCGCCGCAGTGGCGAAGCTCGGACCCGACGGCGGCGCGCCTTCCGCGTGCCGCGACGCACTGCTATACTTGACGACTTACTCGATCGAACGCGACCGTTGAGGCGCGCTCGCGGTTTCCGGTCTCCCGATTCCCGGCCGGCGACCGCGCAAATCGGGTATACATCAGTCGTCCGCGGCTGCGCGGACGCGATTCGGGGTGTAGCTTAGCCTGGTAGAGCGCTACGTTCGGGACGTAGAGGCCGGAGGTTCGAATCCTCTCACCCCGACCAATAAGATCAAATACTTAGCGGCAGCTCGGCTCTTCGAAAGCGGCCCGTAACAGCGTAGTAACAGCAGCATCGTCGCCTGTTCTCAACACCCCCCAACGTCTTAGATGCGAATCGCGGGGCGTTGGTCCATACTCCGCCACAATGCGAACAATGAAGCGAAGCCTCTTTAGCGAGCGCAAGGCAGCGCAGGTCGCTGCCTATTTCCTGTTTCGCGCCGGTGGCACGCTGCCCGTGCTGAGCCTGATGAAGCTGATGTACTTGGCGGAGCGCCGGTCATTCCAGAAGTTTGGCGAGCCCATCATCGGCGACAAACTCGTGTCCATGGATCAGGGCCCAGTCCTTTCGCGAACGTTGAACTTCATCAACGGTTTTGTCGCCTCAGAAGAGGGCGGATGGGAATCCTGGGTTTCCGATCGCAAGAATCACGATGTCGCCCTCCGTCGCTCGACCAAGATCGAATCGCCGGAGGAGAGCCTATTGGAACTTAGCGACGGAGATTTGTTAGTCCTAGACGAGATTTGGACTCAACTCGGTCACCTCGACAAGTGGGCATTGCGTGACTACACCCACAAGTATTGCCCTGAGTGGGAAGATCCGGACGGTTCGAGCATTCCAATCCCCTACGCGCGTCTTTTTGAAGCGCTCGGCTTTAGCGCAGAGCAGCGAGAAGCATTGACCGGACGCCTTAGCGCCCAAGAGTATGTCCAGGCAGTGCTATCCGATTGCTGACGCCTCTCTCTCGCCGTGAACTGGACGCCAAGTGCCGGAAGCACGTTGCTCATGCCGTCAGGCCCCAAGGGGGGAAACCATCTCTTCGTTGTCCTGCATAACCCCTGCCTTTTCGACGGCTACGGCTCCAATCCCTGCGTTGCACAGGTTTCCTTGACTAGTGTCGTAGCAGATGTTCCCGGCGATCCTGCATGTGAAATCAGCAAGGGTGAACATCCCTTCGTAGTCCACGACACTTACGTAGCGTACCGGTTTATTCGGCTTGAGCAGGCTAGCCACCTAGTCAATCAAGTTCGAAACGGTCTTTTCATCCCCAAGGAACCGGTTTCACAAACGCTGCTAGGACGCATTAGAGCCGGCTTACATGCGTCACTGAGGACGCCACGAATTTACAAACGCATGTTTTCGGTTTGGCCTCCCTAGGCATGGGAGCGGCCGGAGTTTGCCACCAACGAAAAAGCCGCCCGAAGGGGGCCTGTGGCGGCGGCGAGCATGCGGGACCTCCGATCGAAAGTCTATCTTTGACTATCGCGACCCTTCGCCGGCTTGATCTGCCGCAGCAGTTCACCGCACCGACGGATCACCGGCCATCGGCGCGTGCCAGTGCGTTCGCAAGCTGCCGCGCCGACCTGGCGCGTGCCGACCAGCCGTCGCCGATCACGATGACCCAGCCGTCGGCGTCGCGCTTGACGACCAGGCCGAGCCGCTGCAGCTCGATGCGCGCCGCAGTCTCATCCGCTCACGCGGCTCCGCCGGCAGGGTGGAGAACCCGTTTGCGCTCCGATTCAGTTCCGTGCGCAGTGCAGCGCCGAGTTCGTCCACATCGATCAGCGTCGGCAGGTCGGACGACTCGAAATAGGCCTCGGCCACCTGCATGGCGGCCTGCACAAACTCGCGCCCGGTCACGTTCGGGTACCGTGCGATGACTGCGGCCAAGTCGTCAATCAACGGTGCGAGCTGGCGCGGCAGTGGATCGGGCGCGTTCATTTGCGCGCCTCCAGCACGGCGAGGCGCTGCTCAAGATCGGCGATCAACTGGTCGGTCGTTTCGAGCCGGCGCGCGAGTGCTTCGCGTGCGTCGCGATTGGCGCGCAACTCCTTGGCCACCGCCCCGACAATGCCTTCGATGGCTGCGGCTACGTGTCCGCGCGTTGCGGGGCGCGCGTCGGCCTTGAGCCGCTCGATGTCCACTTGGACAGCGTCGAAGTCGGCCATCTCAGTACGTCACGCCGGTCAACGTCGCTGCGATCGTCGCGCGCCGGGGCAGCCAGTTCGCATGTGCGACCGTCATCATCGCGGTCAGGTTGTTCTGGAACATCGAAACCTGATGCGCCGATTGCGCGGTCGGCGCGCCAGCATCCCCGGTCGGCTCAGTGTCCATCTCAAGCGTCGCGTGCTTGGACTGCCGCAACTCGATCTCATCGCCGCCTGCCATGACGATGCCGGAACCGATCACGAGACTGACCGAGGTCTCCGCTGGCGAGTCGTCGCTGATCGGCACGCCAGCCGAGACAATCGCCGGAATCCCGAGCAGCGTCCCGCCGGTCACGCCGATGCCCGGGTACGCGAGCGCCCCGCTGTCGCCCCGCAGCCGTGCGAAGTACCCCGCTGTGCGCGGATGCAGAACCCACCTCGCCGTGCTCAAATCCTCGTGCGCCAACGCCCCGACGAGCGCGCCCAGGTCTAGGTCGATCGCATCGACCGTCACACCGGTCGAGGCAGTCTTGAAACCGCTGTTCGTGACCGAGGCCGGCGCATCGCCCGACCCGTCGTTCTCGGGATCAACCAGCGCGCTGTCGATCGCCTCGGCGGTGGCGCGAATCAACTCGGCCGCGAGTGCCTGCTCGGCCATCGGCTGGGCCTCGCGCAGAAACGCGTCGCGAGCCACCAGAAGCGCATAGACGCTGCGGTCGTCGAGGATCGACGGATCGCCGATCGGAACGCGCGATACCGGCACAGCCTTGCCTGCCGCGCGCCAGTACGCGCGTGCGCCAGCACCGAGCCCAATAGTGGCCGATTGGAACGGCAGCCGCGCTACGCCGGGCAACTTCCCGAGCACGCTGGCACTCCGGACGGCGCCGGCCAGGTCGACCAGCGCTGGATTGCGCCCGCGCAAGTCGGCGTCGTCCGTGTCGCTGACGCCGGATCGCTGCAGCAGCTCCATGATTGCTTTCGACCCCGTGAAGTTCTGGCTTGCGACCCATGCGCAGGCCGCCTCGCGGTCGCCGTCGGACGCGATGCTGCGCGCCCGGAAATATCGAATGGTCGCGATGCCCTTCGCAACCGTGCTGTTGTCCAGATTCATTCGCCGATTCCATTGGTGGTCGATGCTTCCACGGTATCGGCTGCGGCGTCGTCTGTCGCTGTGCGCGCACAGCGTGCGTACAGCCGTTGCGGTGAGAGCCTGGAGCGCTGGCGCTGCGTGACTTTCAGGAAGTCCCGTTCGAGCGCGCCGCACCGGCCGCCTTCGCGAAGCCACGCCTGCAACGCGCCACCAACGAAGAGTCTCGCTGCTGGGCGTGGCAGCCGGCCGTCGAGCAGTGCCTCGGCCGCTTCGGCGATCAACCGCACGCGGTCTTCGCGCGAGAAGTCCACAGGCAGCGCGCTTCGGCCGAAGGGATCAGCGGGCAGAGTCACGCGCGCATACACCGCGGGAGGGGGGGTGATCGGAAGCTTCTGAGGGCTTCCAGCGTAGACCGGGCGTTCCCCTTCGCTCGCGCGACCGACATTCGAGCTCAGGGGTTAGCATCGGCCGGCGACTCGCCCGGCAAGTAGATCGGCTTGCGCCGGAACGCCTCGAACACTCGGCCGGCAACTTCCGGCTTCATGCCCTCGGCGACGAAGCGGCGGATTGCACGGGCGCGCAGCGCGTCCCAGGCAGCAGGATCGCGCCCGGCGGCGCGCATGGCCCGCAGGATCGTCACGTGGTCGTCGGGCGCCGCTTGTGCCGGGCGGAGGCGCGGCCGCGGTTTTCGATCAGCAGTCGGCATCTCAAACCTCCAAGGAAGTTAACCGCAATGCGCGCGTGTGCGCGAGAACGTCGCGGCGCAGTGCACCCTCAACGGCCAACAGCGGGTTCGGCCGCGGCTGCCCGCGGGAACCCTCGACCATCAGGCCGGTGCGGCGCAGTTCCGCCTGCACCTCGCGCAGCCGATCGACGGTTCGGCAAAGCTCGGCCAACAGCGTCCGGTCGGCCTGCGAGTCGAACTGGTATTCGCGCAGGGTTGCCATCCAGAGCCGACGGGCTTCTGCACCAAGACCGACCGGTGCCGCCGGCGTCGTTCGTCTACCTGTCATGCAAAATCCTCAGGTTTGCCCGCTAATTTCTGCGCATGAGGGAACGCCCGGTCTACGCCAGGGCCCCTCCGGGCGATTTGACCTACCCCCCCCTACGTCTGCCGCCACCCGCCAGGCGATCGCAGCGCCCGCGGCTTCCTCGTGCGTCCGGTACGGCGTCATTGCGCGGCCTCGCGTGCGCGCGAGGGCAGGCGATGTCCCCAGCGTCGCCGGCCCACGTCGTCAGCGCACTCGACGCGGCGCACGTTCGCCGGCCAGCGTGCCAGCAGCGCGGCAAGGCCCCGACTCGTTCGTTCCGGCGCCAACAGCAAGGCGACGATCAGCGGCCAGCGGGTAACGCCAGTAACGGCGGTAACGGCGGTAACGCTGGTCGCATTGGGGACGGTGGGTATGGGGAAAAGGTGAGTAACGGCGGTCACGCCAGCACTGGCACGCGGATAGGTGCCGGCGTCACTGGCGTTCCAACCGTTACCAGCGTTACCGACAGAGTGCGTGCGCGCGCGCAAGGCTGTCATCAGAAGGTTCCTTCTGGCTCAACCGGCCGGTACTTGCCGTCCAGTCCGCGCTCGATCTGCCCGTCCTGCACCATGTCGTGGATCATCTTGCGCACGGCGCCTTGCGTCTTGCCGAGCGCCTTCGCCAGGTCGGCAGGCTTCATCGGCGTCCCGGTCAACGCTTGGAGCGCTTGGCGCCGCTCCGCCGTCATGCGCACCTTCCACACGTCGCCGAGCCACTGCCACCGGCAGGTCGATCTATCGAACCGCACCGCGAATGCGCCTTCCTCTTCGAGGTCGCGGCCGATCAGGTGCAGCTCCGCTTCGTCGCTTCCCCGGGCGCGCTTCAGAATCCACGCGCCATCGGCCGCGCCGCCGATTCCGAGCGTGCCGCTCACGGAGTCGAGCGGGTCGTCGGACTCGGCCTTGCGCGTGTGATGCACCAGCAGGATCGAAATGGAACGATCGGCCGGCGGCTTGAGCATCGACACGTCGGCGTAGTCGACGCTGTAGGCGGTCTCGCGGCCTTCGGTTGCGGCGCGCAGCTTGGTGAACACGTCGATGACGACGAGTCGTGCGCCCGGGTGCGCCTTGATCCATGCGTGGATTGCTGCCGCACCTTCGGCGCCGCGCGGCCATTCGGTCGCGTACACCAGGTCCCCCAGTCCCGCGCCGGCGGCGCCGAGCTTGGACAGCCGCGAGTGCATCCGGCGGTCGTTATCCTCGAGCGCGAGGTAGAGCACGTCGCCGCGCTCCACCGGCCGGCCGAACACCCGACCGCCAGTGGCGCAGGCGATCGCCACGTCGAGCGCAAGCCAGGACTTCCCGACCTTCGGGCGCGCTGCCAGCAGCATCAGACCTTCGGGCAGCAATCCTGGGATCAGCCAGCGGATCGGCGCGAAGTCCTGCGCCAGCAACGCGGCCGCCGACTTGATCGGCGGAAGGGTGGTCGCGGCCGGGCGCACCTTCGCCTGCGCCAGCAGCTCGGCGACCGCTTCAAGCGAGCGCACCTGCTGGTGGAAATCATTCAGATCGAAGTTCGCAGGCGACCCATCCGGCATCGCAATCCACGCGCCGCCGACGACACCAGCGATGCGCTCGGCGTCGCGCTCCTTGCCGGCGTCGGCGACAACGACGATGCGCGCCTTGGGGTGCCGTTCGTGGATCTGGCGGGCGATCGTCTCGACGTTGCCGGCGCCGAAGCAGACGACGGCCGGCTTGCCCGTTGTCTGATGCGCCGTCCACGCCGCACCGACGCCTTCGCACAGAAACAACGGTTCGCCCTCGCGTGGCGCCCCGCCCACGGTGAACGACGCGCCCTTGATCGTGGCGCCCGGCGCGTTGCGCTTGTCGCCGTCGGGCGGGATCGCCTGCCAGCTCCGCAGGCTGCCGTCGGCGTCGAGCGCGGGCACCAGCAGCGCACCGTCGAGCGCCTGGCCGTTCAACTTCAGATCGCCGCGATACACGCGCAGGCCGTCGGCGAGCCCGAGTTTCCTGCGGACGTACTCATGGTCGACGGTAGCAGCTTCAGAATCGCGCCAGACGGCCGCGAAGTCGAACGCGGGGCGCTCGGCCTTCTGCTCGGCCTTGCGCGGCCCGCCGTGCCCGTTCATGGGTTCGCGCCATCCGGCCTCGCGGGCCTTCGCGAATAGCGTTCCGGCTCCGATGCCGCCGTTCGCGTCGAGCGAACGCCAGACCGATCGGCAGTCGGCCTCGGAACGGTGGTTGTGCGCGGGCCGGCTCCACTCGAAGAAGTCGTCGAACGTCAACCCGGCGGCCTCGATCGCCATTGCGAGTTTCACCCATTCGGCGCGCGGACAGCCTGAGTCGATTGCGTGAAGCGCGCTGCGGGCACGGTCGATGTCGTTCATGCCGCGCCCGCCGGGTATTTCGTGTCTGGTCCGGATTTGCCCCGCTGCCAGCTCAGCAGGAATTCCCGCATCGAGTCCGTTTCGGCCTGCTCGATGTCGATCGCATGGCCCCAGGCGGCGACATCGAGTCGCCGGATGATTTCCGCTTGCACGCGCTCGCGCAGCGTCACCGGCGACAGCGAATCAAGCTCCCAACAGCGGTGCCCGTAGTTCTCGACGAACCAGCGATGCCGGGAATCACCTGTCTTCGACTCGGCGTCGAATGACGGCAGGCGGGTGCCTGTCGCTACGTCATCGACCCGTAGCGCAATGCGCCTGACGGTCGCCTCGCCGTCATAGCGGTCGAGCCGGCTGGGAATGTCCCTTTCGGACATGTGCAACCCCGACGGATCCCAGTCGCCCAGATACAGTACGGTTAGCGGTTTGTGATTGGCGCGGGTTTCCTCGGCAATCCCGTTCATCGCCGTTGCGCTGCTGAAGCCATGCATCACGCGGAACGTCACGCCGAATTTGTCGAGCACCGGCGCAAGCGTGCCGCGAATCGTGCCTTTCTCGGACCAGACCTCGACCCGTTCCGGTTGGTCCTGCCAGTAGTCACGCCGGTAGCCGTTGACCGCCGCGCGGATAATCTGATCCGGGTTGTCCCAGGCTCGCACGCGCTCGGCTTGGCGCGTCTCGTCGACGATGCGCTCCCACGGGATGACGTCGTTCTCGCGCGCCCACACCAGTTGTTCGCTGACGCGCTTCGTGTTCTTCACCGCCATCGAGGCAATGAAGCCCTCGACGAATAGCCGATAACAGACGGCCCGCACGCTCGCCGGTTGGATCTCTTCGAGGATGCGCACGGCCGCGTCGATCAGTTCGAGCGAGCGCTTCGATTTTCCGCGGCCCATCACCGCACCTCGCGCAACGCCTGCGACGCGAGCCTGTGCGCCGAAAACCAGCGACGCCAGGCCTGGCACGTCCCGCACGTCGACGCGACCGTCACGCGGATGTGCTGCCCGCACGAAATACACTGACCGAGCGGCGGCAATTTGCGCGCGTCGGCGGGCGGGGCGATACTTGCGTTGCGTTGTGTGTCCTCTGCGATGCGGTCCGGTTGTCCCCACTCCCGGCCGCTCGCGCCTCTCCTAGCGGGCATCGGCGCCTCCCGCTTCGAGCCGCTTCTGCACCAGTTGGCAGAACCCGCGCAGCCGCGCATCCGACCGCAGCCGCGCCGCCTCAATCTGAACGGCGAGCGCGTCGGGCGCGGCATATCCGGTGCGCAGCAGGTGGAGGAAGGTCTCGGCGGAGCGTTCGCCGGCGAGGGTCTCGTCGACGTGGTTCGGGGCGGTCACGCGGACACCCGCTCATCTTTGCGAGCGCGGTACACCACCGGCTTGCCGGCGTTGCTCTGGGCTTCGAGGAAGTCGACCCACTTGCGCACGGCTTCGGGTCGAGCGAAACGGCGGCGGCCTACCAGGAACGTCTCTAAGTGGCCGGCGTTGATGGCGTCGTACACGACGGGCATCGACTCCCCGGCCACCCTGCAAACGTCCTGAAGGCCAAGCTTCAGGGGCTCCATATCTGTGCCTCGTCTCGGGCCACCGGTACGCGGGTGGCGTCTCGCGACTGTCGCGGGCTATCGCGACGGCACAGGAATATTTATGCGGCGGTCACGGAATAAAAAGCGACGTTATTTCGTGATCGAGGGATCAGGACTCAGTGTCGGCTCGATCCGCCGGTACAAACGTCGGATGTGATCCGTCGTCTTGCCGAAGTGCTTGGCGACGATCTCGAAGATTTGCTTCTCGTTGCCGGTCTGCGCGATCCCGCGACGGATCGTCCAGCACAAGTCCACATGATCCGGCAGCGACACGTCGCGCCCCTTCAGATAGGTGGCCGTGTTCGCGTTCCGCTTGCGGCCTCGACGCTCGCCAAATAGCACGTCCTCCGGCTTCCTCCCGTCAGCGAGTTGATCGAACCACCCCGCGATCACCGCCGCCTCGTCATTGGTCAGCAGTCCAGTGCGAACGCGCTCGGCCGCCGCACGAAACAGCATGCGCCGGTCATCGCGCTTCAGGTTCTCGTGCAGGGTACGCAAGAATGATGGGGGCGCGTTCATGCCGCCCCCAGCTTTTCGACTGCAGCAGCGAGCCGATCCGGCGCAAGGTGCGCGTACCGCAATGTCATCTTCAGATCGGCATGCCCGAGCAGCTCGCGCACCGTGTTCAGGTCGACGCCTGCCATGACGAGCTTCGATGCGAAGTCGTGGCGCAGATCGTGGAATCGGAAGTCGACGAGCTTGGCGTCGTCGACGAGCCCCTCCCAGGACGTGTTGATGTGCGTCATGCGCCCGCCGCCGGGCGCCGGGAACACGAGCCCCTCGCCGCTGCCCTGCGCCTTCCAGCGCGTCAGCACGTCGATCGCTTCGGCGTTCAGCGGGATGTGCCGCGCCTTGCGTGACTTCGCGGTGCCGGCGGCGACCGTGAGCAGCTTCGCGCCGAGGTTGACGTTCTCCCACGTCAGGCCGAGCAGCTCGCCGCGGCGCAGCCCGGTATTGAGCGCGACGAGCGCCATCGGCGCCAGGTGATCCGTGAAGCCGTTCGCAGGCCACTGCGGATGTCCGGCGCTGCCGCGCGCCTTGTGCCACTCGTTATGCCTTTCCCGGCTCGCCCTGCGCGCGTCCTCGCGCTCCTGCAGCGCGTCCCTGAGCCGCTTCCCTTCGTCGTCGGACAGGTAGCGCACGCGGCTGTCGTCGGCGCCCTTGGCGCGCTTGACGGTCTTCAGCGGATGGGCGGCCAGGAAGCCCCATTCGACCGCACGGGAGTAGACCGAACGGATGCGGTCGAGGTCGCGATTCACCGTCGCCGGCTTTCGGCCTGCCTTCAGCCGCTTGGACTTGAATCGCTCCACGTCGAACGCGGACAGGCTGCGCAGTTCGCGGTCGTACAGCTCGCCGAAGCAGGCCTTCAGGGCATCAACGGTTGCCTGCCCGGCCTTCTGGTGCGCCAGCGCCCACGGCGCGAAATGCTCGCCGATGAAGTCGCCCAGCGTGATCGGCTTTTCCTCGGCCGGCTTGTTGGCCTCGATGACAGCCAGCGGTGCGCCGTGCTGATCCGTTTCCACGAGCAGCGCCCGCGCCTTCGTCCGCGCCGCCTCGACCGTCACGCCCGGCCACTTGCCGAGCGACTTCGAGGTGGAGCGCGTCCACTGGACGTTGAACGACTTGATTCCGCTCGGCTGCACCCGCAGGAAAAGCGACGGAACCTGCGCGTCCCAGATCCGATAGGGATCGGGCTCGGGCTTCGCGCCCTCCACGATAGCCGGCGACAGCTTCTTGCTCAGCTTCACGACCCACCCCCGTAACAGCACGGTAACAGCAGATCGGATTCTATCGCGAAATATCGCCGCCTATCGCATCATTATTATTCAATGGCTTATCACGCACGTCGTTGATCGAAAAGGCGTTGAAATCACGTTCGGGACGTAGAGGCCGGATGTTCGAATCCTCTCACCCCGACCATTCCGCCGCCTCTTTCCTCGTTCCAGCTTGCGCCGCGCCAGCCGGTGTCCGCCGCTGCCTGTCGCGCGTCCTGGCGCAACAATGTGATCAAGTCGCGCGCGTAGCCCGGC
>JAHDYE010000009.1:21026-24042 GCA_023383035.1 Burkholderiaceae bacterium
AAGGCGTCGACGCTGCGTGCGCAGATCCTGAGCTCGCGCAGCGCCCAGGCGTCGCGAAGGCCGACGATCACGATCGCCATCGTCTGCGCGTGCCGGCGCGCTGCGGTGCCGGGCAGCACACCGACCCCTACGCCGGCCTCGATCATCCGGCACGCCGTCTCGAAACCGCCCACCTGGATGCGCCAGCGGATCGGCCGGCCCAGCTCGTGGCCGATATTGCGGATGAAGCCGTGGATCGCGCTGCCCTCCTGGAGGCCAACGTGGTCCAGTTCCAGCGTGTCGGCGAAATCGACCTCGGAGCGGCGTGCCAGCGCATGTCCCGTCGGTACCGCCAGCACCAGCCGCTCATGCCGGTAAGGGATCACCTCCAGGCTCTCGGTGCGCACGTTGCCGGCGACGATGCCGATGTCGGTCTGTCCTTCCGAAACCGCACGCACGATATCGTGGCTCAGCCGCTCGCGCAGGTCGATGTTGATGTCCGGATGCCCCAACAGGTAGGCGCGCAGCACCGGCGGCAGGTACTCGCTGAGCGCGGTGGTATTCGCCAGCACCCGCAGGTGGCCCTTCACGCCCCTGGTGTACTCCTGCATATCGCCGCGCAGGTGGTCGATCTGCGCAAGCACGAGCCGGGCATGCTGCACGAACGCCTGACCCGGTGGAGTCAGTGTCACGCCCTGGCTCGTACGGTACAGCAGCTTCGTACCGATCCGCGCCTCGAGGTTGCGGACGCGGGTGCTGGCTGCCGGCAGCGACATGTGCGACGCCGCCGCACCCCCGGTCACGCTGTTGGCTTCGGCAATGCTCACCATCAGGCGCAGGTCGATCAGATCGAAATGCATGGTACAGGGCAATACACGACTGCACCCGAGTCTACATTCTGCGTGAAGGATGCCTTATCGAATCACGAATTGCCCCGTGACCGGATTTGCCGCAGGCTTGGATTTTCGAAACGATCGCCGCCCACGCTTGCCAGGCGTGATCCACCCGCACGGTCCCGGAAAACCCGATGAGCGATCCCCACCCGAGTCGAGCGCTGGCGGAGTTCGCCGCCACGCTGAAGTACGAATCCATCCCTGCGACGGTCTTGCGCCGCACCGAGGACCTGTTCCTCGACTGGCTGGCGTCGGCACTGGCCGGCAAGGGCGCGCGTCCGGTCGAGACGATCGCGCGCTTCGTCGAAGCAATGGGACCGGCCGATGGCCCCAGCGAGATCTTGATTCACCGCCGCGGCTCGAGCCCGCTGATGGCCGCGATGGTCAACGCCGCGGCGTCGCATTTCGCCGAGCAGGACGACGTGCACGCCGGCTCCGTGTTTCACCCCGCCGCAGTGGTCTTTCCGCCTGCGCTGGCGGTCGCGCAGGCGCTCGGCCGATCCGGCCGCGACCTGCTGCTGGCCGCCGTGGTCGGCTACGAAGTCGGCATCCGGATCGGCGAGTTCCTCGGGCGTTCGCACTACCGGATCTTCCACACCACCGGCACCGTCGGCACGCTGGCCGCCGCGGCCGCGGTGGGCAGCCTGCTGCGGCTGTCGGCATCGCAGATGCTGCATGCGTTTGGATCGGCCGGCACGCAAAGCGCCGGCCTGTGGGAATTCCTGCGCGACTCGGCCGATTCGAAGCAGTTGCACACGGCGCACGCAGCCGGCGCGGGGCTGGGCGCGGCCTACCTCACTCGGGACGGCTTCACCGGTGCGCAACGCATCCTCGAAGGCGTGCAAGGCATGGCCGCCGGCATGTCCACGGACGCCGACCCGGCGCGGCTGACCGATCGCCTCGGAACGCGCTGGGCCGTGGCCGAGACCTCGTTCAAGTTTCACGCCTCGTGCAGGCACACGCATCCCGCGGCCGACGCGCTGCAACAACTCATGCGCACACACTGCCTCACCGCAGACGCCTTCAAGCAGGTTACCGCGCAGGTGCACCAGGGAGCGATCGACGTGCTCGGCCCGGTTACCGATCCGCAGACCGTCCACCAGGCGAAGTTCTCGATGGGCACGGTGCTCGGGCTGGTGGCGGTGCGCGGACACGCGGGACTGACCGAGTTCGATGCGGACTACAAGGATCCGGCGGTGGTTGCATTCCGGGACAAGGTGCAGATGGTGCTCGACCCCGAGGTCGATCGCGCCTATCCGACGCGCTGGATCGGCAAGGTGCAGGTCCGGACGCGCGACGGCCGTACGCTCGAGGCACGCGTCGACGAGCCGAAGGGCGATCCCGGCAACACGCTGAGCCGTGCCGAACTCGAGGACAAGGCGCTGCGCCTCGCGCAGTATGGCGGCGGCGCCGACGAAACCGAGATGCGTTCGGTGATCGCCCGCGTGTGGTCGCTGGCCGAGGCACCGGTCGTCGGCCGTTTGCTCGCCATGGCGGCGTGACGCATGGCCTGAATCGCCGAGGCGGATGCCGCGCGCCGCCTCCTCGCAGCGCCGCGATCGCCGGTGGGCCGCCCGGTCAGGCCATCGAACCGATGCCCGAGCCCACTCACTGTCCCGCCGCCGCGGCGATCCGGGCGCGCAAGTCCTCGTCGGGCAGCCGGCCCCGCCCCGCCGCCATGTTGTCGCGCAGATGCGCGACCCTGGAAGTGGCGGGGATCGCGCAGGTGACCGCCGGATGCGCGACCACGAACTTCAGCAGCAACTGCGCCCAGCTGGTGCAGTCGATCTCCGCGGCCCACGCCGGCAGCGACCGGTCGCGCAGCCGGCCCAGCAGCGCGCCGCCGCCGAAGGGCCGGTTGACGATCACCGCCACGCCGCGTTCGCGCGCGAGCGGTAGCAGACGCTGCTCGGCCTCGCGCTCGCCGACCGAGTAGTTGATCTGGACGAAGTCGATCGGCCGCGCGGCGATCAGGCGCGCGATGGCCTGGTGGGCACCGGCGGTGTAATGGGTGATGCCGACGTAGCGCACCCTGCCCGCCTGCTTCCAGTCGCGCAGCGTGTCCAGGTGGGTATCGACGTCGACGAGGTTGTGCACCTGCATCAGGTCGAGCGGGTCGGCGCGCAGCTTGCGCATCGAGTCTT
>JAHDYE010000009.1:24052-35160 GCA_023383035.1 Burkholderiaceae bacterium
CCGGCCCGCGCGCCGGTCGTCCAGACCTTGGTCGCCACGAACAGGCGATCGCGCACACCCACGCTGGCCGACAGATCGCCCACGACCGCTTCGGACCTGCCGTACATCGGCGACGAGTCCACCATCCTGCCGCCCAGCTCGACGAAGCTGCGCAGCACGTCGGCCAGCGGCACGCGTTGGGCCGGCGAAGCTCCGACGTCGAAGGTCTGCCAGGTGCCCAGCCCGATCACGGGCAGCGCCTCGCCGGTGGCAGGAATCGGCCGCACCAGCGGCGACGCAACGGCGGGTACCGCGTCGCTCATCGGCAGGCTCGTGCCCGCGGCGACACCCGCCATGCCGAGGGCGATGCGTCGTAGACCTTCACGGCGATTCATCCCGCATCCTGGAGCGTGGATCGGCTTCGTTGCATACGTCCAGCACGGGCAAAACGCGTGCCGGACCCTCAACGCCCGTTCCCCATGGTGTCGATCTCGCCTACCGCGGTCAAGTTCGCGGGCGGCGTCTGGCAACGTCAGGATCCGCTGCCAGACGCCCGGGACACCGGCGCAGGACGTGACGCCCCAAGGGGATTTCATGCCGCGTGCGCGTCGAGGCGGATGCTGCGCACCACCTCCTCGATGTCGAGCCCGTAGAGCGCCGCCAGCGCCTCGGCGCTCATCACGGAACGCGCCGGCCCTTGGGCGAGCAGACAGCCGGCCTTCATCAGCGCCACGCGGTCGGCGATGCGCAGCGCGTGCTCGGGCTGGTGCGTCGACAGGAACACCGCCATGCCGCGGTCGCGCAACGTCGCGATCTCGCGCAGCACCCTCGACTGGTTGCCGAAATCGAGGCTCGCGGTGGGCTCGTCCATCACGACCAGCGGCGCCTGCTGCGCGAGCGCCCGCGCGATCAACACGAGCTGGCGCTCGCCGCCGCTGATCTCGGTGTAGGCCCGCAGCCGCAAGTGGGCCACGCCGAGCCGCTGCAGCGCATCGAGCGCGATGGCGCGATCGGCGCGCGACGGCATGGAAAACGGGCCGAGCCGCGCCGCGCGCCCCATCAGCACCACGTCTTCGACGGCGTACGCGAACACGCCCGCGTGCGCCTGCGGCACGTAGGCGACGCAGCGCGCCAGCTCCATGCGCGAGACACGCACCAGATCGCGGCCGGCGATCTCGACCGAACCGCCCAGCGCGGGAACGAGACCCAGCACGGTACGGAACAGCGTCGTCTTGCCGCAGCCGTTCGGACCCAGCAGGCACAACACCTCGCCTGCTCCGATCTCCAGGCTGACGGGATCGCCCAGTGGCCGGCCGTGGTGACCGAATGCCAGGGAGCGCGCCCTCAGCACAGTGCTCATGCCACGGTGCTCATGCCGCGATGCTCATGCCACGGTGCTCATGCGGACGTCCTGCGTCGTCCCAGCAGCCACAGGAAGAACGGCGCGCCGACCGCGGCGGTGAGCACCGACAGCGGCAGCTCGATCGCCGCCAGCGTGCGCGCCAGCGTATCGGCCGCGATCAGGAAGACGGCGCCGAGCAGCATCGCCATCGGCAGCAGCCGGCTGAACTCGGGACCGATGAGGAGTCGCGCCACGTGCGGCACGACCAGGCCGACCCAGCCGATGATTCCCGACATCGATACGGCTGCCGCGGTCATCAGCGTGGCCGCCGCCACCACGGCTCCGCGCAGCCGCAGCACCGGAATGCCCAGCGCCGCCGCTTCGTCGTCCGACAGGCTCAGCAGGTTGATCCGCCAGCGCCACAACCACATCGGCAGCAGCCCGGCGATCAGCACGGGCGCCGTGAAGCGAAGGTCGGCGAGGTTCGTCGCGTTCAGTCCGCCCAGCAGCCAGAACGTGATCGACGGCAATTGCACGCTCGGGTCCGCGAGCAGTTTCACCAGCGCAATGCCGGCGCCCAGCAGCGCACCCACCGCCACGCCTGCGAGCACGAGCACCAGCACCGGATCCTGCTCGCCGACGCGGCGGGCGATCGTCATCACGACCGCCACCGCCGCCAGCCCGCCGGCGAATGCGAAGCCCGATACCGCGAGCAGCGGCAAGCCCAGCAGGATGGCCAGCGATGCGCCCAGGCCACAGCCCGCCGATACGCCCAGGATGTCCGGCGAAACCAGCGGGTTGCGGAACATGCCCTGGAAGGCGGCACCCGCCGCGCCCAGCGCCGCGCCCACCAATGCGCCGGCCAGCACGCGCGGCAGCCGGATGCTCCAGATCACCGCCTCGGTGGCTGCCGGCAACGGCGTCGTGGTGCCGGCGATCCATGCCGCGACGGAGTCGCGCAGATCGGCCGGCGTCACCGGAAACTTGCCCACCGCGAAGGCAGTCAGCGCTGTCGCGCCCAGCACGAGCCAGGCCAGCGCCAGAGCGCGGGCCGACCTTTGCCCCGGCGCAGCCCTGCCGGCCGCAGCGGCGGCTTCAGCCGCGTCCATCGAGCAGCGACTGCAGGACTTCGCGCGCCGGCGCCACGCCGTAGAAGAGGATCTGGAAGCGCAGCGCCTCGTCGATCGCCTCGGCACCGGGCGACCTGCCGCTGCGCAGGGCCATGGCGAGCCAGCGCACGCCCGCCAGCCGGTTGATGCCCGGCGGGCCGTCGATCCAGCCGAAGGGCCGGTCCGGAGCGAGCAGCAACCGGCCCTCGCGCACCGCCTGCAGCGCGCCCCACAGCGCATCGCCGCGCGCGTGACGGAAGAAGTTGCGATCCTGCGTCAGCACCCAGTCGGGGGCCCAGCCCAGCACCTGCTCCATCGAGACGCGCGCGACACCGCCGCGCCCGGTGGCCGCGACGTTGCGTCCGCCTGCCGCCTCGATGATCTCGCCGTTGATCGATCCGGCCAGCGCGGTTTCCAGCCCGTCGGCGCCGCGTGCCAGGAACACCGACGGACGATCGGTGCCCTGCGCACGCAAGAAAGCAGCCTGCGCCAACGTTTCCTCGGCATGGGCAGCCAGCAACTGCGCCCGTGCCGACACGCCGAGCAACTGCCCGACTTCACGCAGCTGCGCCGGCGTATCGGCCAGGCGGCCGTCGACCAGCACGTAGGGCAGTCCGGTCTGTTCGGTCACGCGCTGCGCGGCCGACAGGTAGGTCGCGTCCACCGTGCCGGCATCGAGAACGAGGTCGGGGCGCAACGCCAGCAGCGCTTCGAGGCTGACGGTGCTGCCGCGTCCCGACAGCCGCCCGAGTACCGGCTTGTCGCGCGCGACCGCCGGCAGCAGCGCACGCGCTTCGTTTCCGACGGCCATGGGCCAGCCGGGCAGCCGATCGGGCGCCAGCGCAGCCAGCAGCACCGCGGCCGGCGGGCCGGCCGCGAACACATTGCGCGGATTTGCCGGCGGCTTGCCGAAGACATGCAGCAGCGACGCGCGGGCCGTTGCGCTTGCCGGGCCGAGCAGCGCGAGGGCCAGCGCCGCGGTCGTGCCGAGCCATCGACGCCGGCTCGGCATCTCACCCCTGCGCGGCCGCAGCCGGAATGCGCGGCAGCACCTGCGCCAGCCACTGCGACACGGCCGCGACCTGCGCCGGCAGCACCACGGCGCCGCCGCTGAAACGTTCCCAGGCTTCGAGATACGGCGTGGCCACCGCCGTCAGCACCGGCACGCCGCCGGCCATCAGCGCCAGCAGTTCCGCGGCGAATCCGCCGCCTTCGGCCTCGAGGCTGCCGAAGCGGTTGCTGATGACGAGATCGGGCGACTGCCCGAGCGCATCGCGCAGCACCCGGCTGGCGCGCGCGAATCCGTGCGGATCGGCGCGGCACGAGGTCGAGCCGCGACCGAGGCGCTGCGACACGAGGTATTCGTCGAGCGTTTCGATATCGACCAGCACCATGGCGCCGGCGCAGTCGGGACCGTCGGGATGCGTCATCAGCAGTCCGCGCACACGGCGTCCGGCCTGCCGCTGCGCGCCCGCAACGACGGCCAGCAGCGCATCGACATCGACGCTGCCGTCGTCCAGAACAGCCGCGGCGGGCACGCTCGCGCAGCCGTCGCGAGCCGGCCGTTCAGAACTCGTGGCGCAGGTTGGCGTACCAGACACGACCGGGAGCGGGAAAGCCGAGGTCGAGCTCATAGTTCCTGTCCGTGAGGTTGTGGACTCCGCCTTCGAGGGTCAAATTCTTCAGCGGGCGCCAGCTCGCCTTCAGGCCGACGATCGAGAACCGGTCCACGTCGGCCGTGTCCGACGCTGCGCGCTGGCTATTATGTTCGAGCGTGGCCTGCAGCTCGACCGCATGCGCCGGCCGCAGCACCGCCCAGGCGAAGAGCTTGCGATCAGGCACGCCGACCAGGCGTATGTCAGGGTCGGAGACGTTCTTCTGGTCCATCACCGTCAGGTTGCCGCCCAGCTCGAACCAGGGCGTCAGCGTGCCGCGCAACCCGAGCTCCAGGCCGGTCACGCGCGCCTCGCCGACGTTGCGCATCTGGCACGGCGTGGCGGCGCTGCACGAGGTGCCGCCGGCGACGAATACGGACTGGATCTTGTCGTCGATGCGGCTGCGGAACACCGCGGCCTCCACGGCGAGGTTCTCGCGCGGCCGTCCCTGGTAGCCGAGCTCGAGGTTCAGCGACTGCTCAGCCCCCAGCACCGGATTCTCGACGTAGCTGCCCAGGCGCTGCGAGTAGCGGTCCTTCAGCGTCGGCAGCCGGGTCTTGCGCGCCAGCGTGGCGTACAGGCGGTCGGACGCCGACAGCTCGCGGAACAGGCCGGCCTGCAGGTTGGTGGCGCGGGTGGTCTCGGGCAGACCGTAGGGGCTGCCGGTGAAGACCTTGTCGGGCCGCAACTCGTGACGCGCCGCGCCCAGCGAGAGCTGCCAGCGATCGGCGATGTCGATCAGGTCCTCGACGCCGAGCGAGCGCAGCGTGTCCTCGAAGAGCGCGTTACGCGCGCCGTTGGCATCCACCTCGCGGTGCTCGTCCTTCTTCTGCTGGAGCACGGCGCGCAGCGTGTGGTTCGCGAAACGCCGCGATTCGAGCTCGATCGCGCCGCCGTTGGTGCGGTCGTGGTAGATGCTGCGCCCGGTGGACACGCTGCCCTGCCCGCTGGTGCGCAGCGTGGTGTAGGTGGCATCGGTGTAGCTCGTGACTTCGTTGTCGAAGCGGTCGTGATACAGGCGCAGCTTGACCGTCTCGGCCGTGCCCAGCGCCGTCGACGAAACGAAGTACACGCTCTCCTTGTCCCAGAACGGCCAGCGCCAGAAGCGCACGCCGCTGGTGCCGGTGGTCGGCGGCTGGCCCTTGCGGCCGTCCTGCCTGTAGTACGCCAGCGCGTATTCGTCGCTGGCGTTCGGGGTCAGCCCGAGCTTGAACGAGCCCTTGGCGTCGCGGCGATCGCTGTTCTCGCGCAGCCCGCCGTTCTCGGTAGGCGTGGGCACGAAGTCGGACGACAGCGGGAACCCATCGGCGTCGCGCCACGACAGGCCGACCTGCCCGTACCACATGCGCTGCCGGGTGCCGAGGTTGACGCCGGCCTTGCGGTCGCCGCCGGCCGCCGCGCCGATGAACGCATCGCCCTCGAAAGGCCCGGTCGGCTTGCGCGTGACGACGTTGATCGCCCCGCCCAGCGCATTGGGGCCGTAGGCGATCGAGCTGAAGCCCTTGGCGACCTGGATGGCGGCGATGTCGTAGGTGGTGAAGCGGTTGAAGTCGACGTAGCCGTCGTACGGCACGTAGACCGGCACGCCATCGATGAACAACGGCACCTGCCGCGCGTCGAATCCGCGCACGTAGACCAGCAGCTCGTTGCGCGAGTTGTTCGACACGGTGACGCCGGGCAGCAGATTGACCGCGTCGCCCACCGTCTCGCGGTTGAACTGCTGCATCTCGCGGCGCGTCACCAGCGAGCCGACCTGGTCCTGCGGCATCTCGCCGACTTCGGGGCGAAACCCGGTGACGGTGACGGTGCCCAGCGTGAACGGCTCGTCGGCGGCAACGGCGGGTGTGACCGCCAGCGCCGCGCATGCCAGTGCGAGAGGCTTCAGGATCGAGGGTCGAAGGTTCATGGTGAGCGGGGCGCGTGAAGGAAAGTCGGTCAGGCCGTGCGTCATGTCGGGCCATTCGTTATGTATGGTTATATATAACGCATCGTCTCACGATCGTCTCTTGACTCAGCACAAGAAATCACCAGAGGAGGAAAGGGGTGGGCCGGGCGGCGCTGCGCGCTGGCCATCCGGATCGCCATCGCCCGGCGCCGGACGCAACGGCGGAGCGATGCGCGACCTTCAGCGCGCCAGCATCGCCATCAGCTCGTGGATGTCGTCGCCGCAGGCGGCAGACGCCGTCTGCTCGATGTGCCGGTACAGCGCGATCAGCCGCCGCCCCGCGTCGGTGAGCGCGCTGCCCCCGCCCGCCACGCCGCCCTTGGCGGAGTCGACCACCGGATGGCGCAGCGAGCGGTTCATCTCGTCGAGCAGCAGCCACGCGCGCCGATACGACATGTCGAGGCGCTTCGCGGCGCCGGTGATCGAACCGGTCTCGTGGATGGCTTCCAGCAGCGCGATCTTGCCCGGCCCCACCGCGATCACGTCGCCCACGGTGACGCGCAGGCGAAACCGCAGCACGGGCGCGGGCCGGCCCGACGCCGGACGGGACGGCGCCCGGGTACGGGCTTCGGGACGGGAAGACCTGGGCATGGAATCGGCCGATCGCTCGGGTCGTGGTCGCGGCCGACAGCATAGACGACCGGCCGGCACCGGGCGCGGGCGGCGCCCGCGGTGCCCGGCCGGCCGCCGGCGGGCTCCCGGGAAGACTCGCATTCCACTTCCACTCGTTATATTCTTCTGTATATTTCGGTACGAGTGCCGCGACCAGCGGTTCGCGGCCGTTCCTCTTCCTCCTGCACGCCGGCCTCACGCGACCATGTCGAACCTGCCGTTCCGCCCCATGCTCCGGCCCACTGCCGCGCTCTGGACAGACAGGATCGCGGAGTCGTTCGTCGGCGACACCTGCCACCACGAAGCGCCCCCGCAAGCCGCGGCGGGCGGCGCCGGCGGCGGCACCGCTCGTGCGCGTCTGGCCGACCTGGACCCGCAGCTGCACTGCTCGGTGATCGGCACTTGCCTGTCGACCGCGGAACTGCGCAAGCTGATGCGCCGGTTCATGGACGTCGACCATGCCGGCGATCTCGAAGTCCACCACGAAGCGGTGCAACTGATACCGCAGCACGCCGAACTGGCGCGAGTGCTGCACAAGGCACTGGAGAACCGAACAGGAGAACGCCGAACTGCGCGACCGCGTGGAGCGCCAGCAGGAACGCCTGGCAGAAGTCGGCGAGGAACGCGATCGCGCGCTGGCCGCGCGGGACGACCAGGCGTGCGAACTGATCGGGCTGCGCATCGCGCTGGCCCGAAGCGCGGAGCATGAAGCCCGCTATCGCGAGACCGCTGCCGAAGTTTCCGCGCTGTCGGCCGCAGTCGCGGCGCAGACCCGGCGGCGCGAACAGGCCGAAGGCGCCGCGCTCGCCGCCGCGGCCGATGTACGGCGGCTCGAGCAGGAACTGGTCCGCCTGCATGCGCATGTCGCGGAGCTGGCGCAGGAGCTGGCCGCCGCCGAGACCCAGCTGCGCGAGATGTCGAACGGGCCCGGTCATGCCGGCCCGGCTGCGAGCCGCCTGCTGCAGGGCCAGCGCGTGCTCTACGTCGGGGGACGGCCGAGCTCGAATCCGGCCATCCGCGACCTGGTGTTGCGTCACGGCGGCGAGTACCAGCGCCACGACGGCGGCATCGAGGACCGCAAGGGTCTGCTCGCCTCCGCGACAGCCTGGGCGACGCTGGTGGTGTTTCCGGTGGACTGCATCGATCACGATTCGGCGCTCGCCCTGAAGCGCACGTGCATGCGCCAGGGAACGCGATTCATCGCCTTGCGCAGCGCCAGCGTGGCAAGCTTCGCGAACGGTATCCGCGCGCTGGGCGCGGAAGAGCCGCGCGAGCTGCCGGCCGCGCACCTGTGCCCGAGGCACGGATAGCGCGACCCGCGGCAAGCCCGCAGCCGGCCGGTCCGGCACGCAGGAGCAATGGCATCGCTGCTCGCTCCTCCTGTATGTTTCGTTCACCACCCGTCAGCGCATCGATCAGATGGTGAGCTTCATGCACGAATGCCTCGGCCGCCCGGCGCGATCGATGGCCGCCTTGCTGCTGGCCGCGCTGCTCGCGCTGCCCGCGGGCGCGCGTCCGCAGACTGCCGGCGCACCGGCCGGCACCACGCCCGATGCATCCGCGACGGCCCCGTCCGGCGCATGGACCGCCGAGGACATCGCCGCATCGCGCGTCGAGCACGTACCGGTCGCCAGCCTGCCGACCCGTCCCGCGCACGCCGCCGACCCGCTGGACCTGTTCGTCGTGATCGAGGACAACGCCCGCCATGCGACCGTCCTCGACGGCGGGCGCTTCCGGCCGCTGGCACGCTTCGCGAGCCGCAACACGTTCCATGGCGCGCCGCGCCTTTCGCCCGACGGCCGCTTCGTCCACTTCGCATCGCGCGACGGCTGGATCGCGCGCTACGACCTGTGGGGCCTGCGCCAGGTGGCCGAGGTGCGTGTCGGGCTGCAGACGGCCGACTTCGCGGTGTCGGGCGACGGACGCTACCTGCTGGCCGGCAACGTCGCACCGCGCACGCTGGTCGTGCTCGATGCGCGCGACCTGTCGCCGCTCAAGGTCATCGCCGTTGCCGATCAGGACGGACGAACCTCGCGCATCGCGGCGGTGCACGACGCCGCGCCGCGCAAGAGCTTCGTGGTCGCGCTCGAGGACGTGCCGGAGTTGTGGGAAGTCTCGTACGACGATCGCGCCGAGCCGATCTTCGAAGGACTGGTGCACGACTTCAGGATGGGCGAAGGCATACCGATCCCGGGCAAGCTGAACCCGCGCCGCACCCGGCTTGACAAGGTGCTGCACGACATCGGGTTCGCGCCGGGTCGCTGGGAGCTCCTCGGCAGCCCGCGCGACGGCGGCCCGGCCCGGGTCGTCAATCTCGACGTGCGACGCGCCATCATCGCGCTGCCGCTGCCCGGCCAGCCGCAACCGGGACGAGGCGCCGGCTGGCTGCGCGACGACCGCATGCTGCTGGCGGTGCCGAATCTCCGCGAAGGCACGATCAGCGTGGTCGACACGGTCGACTGGAAGGAGGTCGCCCGCATCCGTACGCCGGGTGCCGGCTCGTTCGTGGCCGATCACGAAGGCTCGCCGTACGTCTGGGCCGACGCGGCGGCGAACACGCCGGGCGACACGCTGGTCGTGATCGACAAGCGCACGCTCGAGAAGGTCGCGGCGCCGGGAGCCGGCGCCGGCCGCAGGGTGACGGGCGCGGCGTTCACGCGCGACGGCACGCGCGTGCTCGTGAGCGTGCAGGGCGATGACGGCGGCGCGCTGGTCGCCTACGATGCGCGCACGCGCGCGGAGATCGCGCGCATCCCGCTGCGCGAGCCGCAAGGCGTGCACAACGTATTCAACGAGCTCGCCCGCTCCGGCGTCGCGCGCTGACCGGTACGCCCTGCGGCCGGGGTGCAGCCAGACCGTCCAGCACTTCGAACAGCGCCCGCACCCGGCGCGGCAGCAGCCGTGCCCCGGGATAGACGGCCGAGATCGGCATCGGGTCGGGCCGGCATGCGGGAAGCACCTCGACGAGGCGGCCGTCGGCCAGCTCGTCGACCGCCATGTAGTCGGGCACCTGCACCATGCCCAGGCCCATGCAGGCCGCGGCGACCATCGCCTCGCCGTCGTTGAAATGCACGCGCGAACCCGGCTGCAGCTCGACCGCCTTGCCGCGCACGCGGAACTGCCAGGGCCGGTCGCGGCCGGTCGACGGCATGCGGAACGCCACCGCCGAATGCCGCGCGAGCTGGTCGGTCCGCGTCGGCGATCCATGCTGCGCGAGGTAGGCGGGACTCGCGCACAGCAGCAGCGTCTGGCTGGCGATACGACGTGCCACCAGCGCCGAGTCGCGCAGCGTGCCGATGCGGATCGCCACATCGAGCCCTTCCTTCACGACATCGATCCGTTCATCGTGCAGGCGCGCGTCCAGTCTCAACGCAGGATGCCGGCGCACCAGCTCCGTGAGCAACGGCAGCATCACGCGCCGGCCATAGACGATCGGCATGTCGATGCGCAGCGTGCCGCTCGGCTCGGCACGCGTGCCCGCGGCCTCGTCGTGCAGCGCCTCCACCTCGGCCAGCACCCGCTGGCAGCGTTCGAACAGTCGCTCGCCGTCGGCGGTGAGCGACACCTGCCGCGTTGTACGATGCATCAGTTTCACGCCCAGCGAGGCTTCGAGCCGCGTGACCGACTTGGCGAGCGTCGAAGGCGTTGCTCCGAGCTCGCGCGCCGCCGCGGCGAAGCTGCCGTGCCGGGCCGTTTCGGCGAAGGCGACGAACGATTGCAGGCCGGTCATGGTCGGCTCCCGATCGAGGAAAGAATGTCCGCGATGTAGCGACATTGAAGCGTCTTCTCTCGTGCCCGGCAAGCGCTCACACTGCCCCTGTCCGTCGCGCGGACCCTCACGCGGCGCGGCGCATCCGATGACACCGAGGAGACCGACATGTACGTGATCGAACAGCAGCAACCCGGTCCGATGCCCATTCCCGGCCTGCAGCACGCCACTTGGGCCGGCAGCGACGACGGCCTCGAACAATTGAGCCTGTGGCGGCAGACGATCGCGCCGGGCGCCGCGACGCCGCCGCATCGCCACGACTGCGAAGAGCTCGTGATGTGCTCGAGCGGCGCCGGCGAGCTGCACATCGGCGCAGAGGTCCACCGCTTCGGCGCAGGCCAGACCGTGGCCGTGCCGCGCAACGTGCTGCACCAGATCTTCAACGTCGGCCAGGAGGAGATGAACATCGTCGCCGTGCTGGCCGCGACACCGGTGGAGGTCTATCTTCCCGACGGCAGCCGGCTGGACCTGCCCTGGCGCAGCTGATGCCGCGAACGCCGATTTGTCGCCGCGCACGCTTTGGCGCAAGCTCGGGTTTTTCGCCTGCCCGACGATGGATGCGCCCGCACTGCAAGCGTGGATCGGCCGCACCGAGCGCCGCGCCGACCTCGTCACCGCGGCGCCGGTGGCCGCGCTGTCGGCTACGCTCGACCGCGACGACGCCGAGCCGCGGCCCGGCACCGAGCTGCCGCCGCTG
>JAHDYE010000010.1 GCA_023383035.1 Burkholderiaceae bacterium
CAGCGCGGGGTTCGAGCCCAGGTCGGGCTCCTGTCCGGCCGCCCACCACATCTTCACGCCGGTGAAGACGAGGAAGGCGCCGAACAGGTACATGACCCAATGGAACCGCACGATCAGCCAGGCCCCGATGAGGATCATCACCGCGCGCAACACGAGCGCGCCGAGGATGCCGATCACCAGCACCCGCTTCTGGAACTCTGCCGGCACCGAGAAGTAGGTGAACAGCATCAGGAAAACGAAGATGTTGTCCACCGCGAGTGCCTTCTCGATCAGGTAGCCGGTGACGAACTCGAGCGCCTTGGCGTCGGCCAGCGCGCGTGCGGCTTCGTCGGTCGAGGTGCCGCCCAGGTACCACCATAGCCAGGCGACGAAGACGAACGAGACCGCGACCCAGACCAGCGACCACGCGCCGGCCTCGCGCATCGTGACCGCGTGCGCGCCCCGGCGGCTCATGGCCAGGAAGTCGATCGCCAGCGCGACGAGGACGAAGGCCGCGAAGAGCGACCACAATACCGGTGTACCGATGGAGATCATCGAGGCAACCTTGCTCCTCCGGCCTGGCAGGGGCCGGATGACGAATTGTCGAAGGTCCTCGCTGGTCTTGCCGCCGCAGGCGCGCGAACGCCCCGGATCACGGCACCGGGCAGGCGGTCGATTGCCGGATCGACCGATGCCGTCATGACGATGCCGCGGCGCGGGAACTGGCGATCCGCGCCGGCTACTCCCCTGGAGAGGAGCGCGAATTCAACCAGCGGCGCTGCGCCCGGTCAACGAAGCCCCGGGGAGGCGCGGGGATTTCCGCTTGCGCCCGCTGGCTGCCGGGCGGCGCGAGAACGGTGCTGTGTCCCCGAGGCGAGCGGAGACGCAGGGCGATCAAGTCGGCATCGCGGGCCGGCCAGCGCCAGATCGGACTGACCGCGGCCATTCGCGCGACAAGCCGATAGCGCTCGCGCCTCGACTGCGGCACAACGCAGCGAAAGGTTGACAACTCCTGGTTCTCCCGGGCGATAATCGTCCCATACGAGACGAGTGCATCGGCCTGCGGGCTGGCTCATTCATGGAGACGGAGCGGCTTTCGTGAAGGTGGAGATCGCGGTGCCCCAGCTGGGACCGAACATGTTCGAGGTGACGGTCGTCACCTG
The DNA here is from genome assembly GCA_023383035.1 of Burkholderiaceae bacterium. Taxonomy (GTDB): domain Bacteria; phylum Pseudomonadota; class Gammaproteobacteria; order Burkholderiales; family Burkholderiaceae_E; genus Zeimonas. Next base: position 1,143 of record JAHDYE010000010.1, read on the forward strand.
GCTGAAGGGTGTCGGCGATGTCGTGGCGAAGGGAGACGTCATCGCCGAGGTGATGACCGACAAGGTCAACATCGACGTCGAGGCGCCGGTCGACGGCGTGCTGGCCGAGGTGCTCGCGCAACCCGGCGACGTCGTGGAGATCGACCGCATCCTGGGATCCATCGAGGCCGCTTCGAACGAGCGCGGTGTCGCCGACGCGCCGGCTGCGTGAGCGCAACGGAATCGAGCGCCATGAGCGCACCCGGTGCAGGGGATGCACCGCGCGGCGTCCGGCGACCCGAGGAGACGCCGACGACCGAGCGGGAATCCGCCACGGAGCGCCGGCCGGATTCGGCGCAGCGGCCGCTGCGCGTGATGGTGCGCCACCTTCGCGTTGCCCTCGAGGTCATCGCCGCCGCCCTGATCGTCGCCATCGTCACGCTGCTGCTCGGTGGCGTCGCCTTGCGCTACGTCTTCGCGGTGGCCGCTCCGTGGATCGACGAGGTGGTGTCGTTGTCGTTCATGTGGCTCGCGATGCTGGGCGCCGTGCTCGCCGCGCTGCGCAACGAACACATGCGGCTCGCCTTCGTGGTGGAACGACTGTCCGGCCCCACCCGAGGGCTCGTCCAGGCAGTCGCCCTGGCATTCGTGATGAGCTTTCTGGGGGCGCTTCTCGTTCCGGCCTTCGAGTTCGCCCGGGAGGAGTGGTTCATCACCACGCCGGTGCTGGGTCTGCCCAATACGCTGCGCGTCGCCGCGATGCCGATCGGGCTCGGCGCCATGATGCTCGTCGTTGCGATCCAGGCGATCGAGACGCTGCGTGCCCGGGGCATTGCCGTCGCGATCGTCGTCGTGGCAGCGGTGGGAGTGGCGTGCTGGCTCGCAGCCCCCTGGCTGAAGGGCCATGTCGGCTTCGGGATGGTCCTGTTCCTGGTCGTCTCGGTGGCGCTGTGCCTGGCGGCCGGCATCCCGATCGCGTTCTGCTTCGGGCTCGGCACCGTCGGCTTCCTCTCCTTCTGCGGCGACGTTCCGCTGCAGGTCGTCGTCGGCCGGATGGACGAGGGCATGTCGAACTTCCTGCTGGTGTCCGTACCGGTGTTCGTGCTGCTCGGATGCATCCTGGACGCGACGGGAATGGGCAAGGCGATCGTCGACTTCCTCGCCTCGCTGCTCGGTCACGTCAAGGCCGGCATGTCGTATGTGCTGCTCGGCTCGCTGTTCATCGTGTCCGGCATCTCCGGCTCCAAGGTGTCCGACATGGCCACCGTGGCGCCCGCGCTGTTTCCCGAGATGCGGCGCCGCGGGCACCAGCCCAAGGAGATGATCTCCCTGCTGGGCACCGGGGCGGCCATGGCGGACACCGTTCCGCCGAGCATCGTGCTGATCGTGCTCGGCTCGGTCGCCGGCGTGTCGATCGCGGGCCTGTTCCAGGCGGGCATCGTCGTCGCCGGGGTCCTGCTGCTGACGCTGCTCGCGCTGGCACGGTGGAAGGCGCGCCACGAGGACCTGCGATCCGCGCGTCGCGCGTCGCTGTCCACGGCCGGCCGCCTGCTGCTGATCGCGTCCCCGGCACTGCTCCTGCCGTTCCTGATCCGCAGCGCGGTGGGCGGAGGCGTCGCGACGGCCACCGAGGTGTCGACCGTGGCCGTCGTCTACGCGCTGCTGATCGGGCAGATGCTGTATGGCGGCATCGGATGGCGGCGGCTGTGCTCGATGCTGGCGGAAACGGCGGCGCTCAGCGGCGCCATCCTGCTGATCCTCGGAACCGCCTCCGCGATGGCGTGGGCGATCACCCAGAGCGGCCTGATCCAGCAGCTCTCGGGCGCCCTCGTTCAACTGCCGGGAGGCGCGGCGACATTCCTGGTCGTGACGATCGCGATCTTCCTGATCCTGGGGTGTCTGCTGGAGGGAATGCCTGCCGTCCTGTTGCTGGCGCCGATCATGTTTCCGATCGCGAAGCGGCTCGGCATCCACGACATCCACTACGCGATGGTCGTCGTCACCTCGATGAACGTCGGCTTGATGATGCCGCCGATCGGAGTGGGGTTCTACGTCGCCTGCCGGATCGGCGAAGCCTCGCCCGACGAGGTCATCACGGCGATCTGGCCCTACATCCTCGCGCTGCTGATCGGCGTCGGCGTCGTCGCGGCCGTGCCCGGCATCTCGACGGTGGCCCTGTGAGACATACACACGCTGATGAGGAACTCATGAGTACCCAGCTGTCGTCATTGCCTGCATCGGAGGCGAGCCCCCGAGAGCCCCGAGAGCCCGCCCTTCTCGCGGCCATGCTGCGGGGCCGTGCGATGGAGGATGCCCTCGGACGCGTCAGCGGGCACTACCACCCGGCACGGGGCGAGGAAGGAGTGATCGTCGGCAGCTTCGCCGCGCTGCGCGACACCGACTACGGCCTGCCGCACTATCGGGGCGCGATCGTCGCTTCGCTGACACGCGGGGCCGACATGCGCAGGCTGCTCGCCGGCGTCCTCGGAAAGACGACGGGCTACACGCGCGGTCGCCAGCGCGGCGATTTCCTCGGACGGTTCGAAGCGCGGTTCTTCGGCCTGTTCTCCGGCACGCTCGGGCCCAGCATCGGGTACGCCACCGGCGCAGCGCTGTCCTGCAAGCTCGACGGAGGCGGCAGCGCGGCGATGGTCACCTTCGGCGACGGCACGGCGAACTCGGGACTGCTGTACGAGAGCATGAACATGGCGTCGATGCTGCGGCTGCCGGTCGTGTTCGTCTGCCAGAACAACCAGTACGCGGTCTCGATGCCTGCGGCCCGCAGCATCGGCGGCTCGGCCCTGGCGGACAGGGCGCGCGCGTTCGGCATCGATGCATTCGATGTCGACGGCAACGACGTGCTCGCTGTCCACGACGCCGTCGGCCGTGCGCTGGAGCGCGCCCGCACCCGAGGCACACCGTCGTTCGTACACGCGTTGACGTACCGCGTGTCGGGCCACTGGGCGAGCGACCCCGCCGGCTACCGCCCTGCCGAAGAGCGCGAGGCATGGATCGCCAGGGATCCGGTCGCGCGGCTGGCGCGGCAACTCGTCGACGCCGGTGCACTGACGCAGGCCGGGTACGAGCATCTGTCGGCCGAGGCCGAAGCGGAAGCCGCGCAAGCGTTGACCCAGGCCCAGGCCGACCCTCTGCCCGACGCCGGCGTCATCGCCGACGCCGATGCCTACGTCCAGGAGTGACCCGATGGCCCGTATGACGCTGGTCGAAGCGATCGTCGCCGGTCTGCGCGAGGAGCTCGAGCGCGATCCGTCGATCTTCATGATGGGCCAGGACATCGGCCCCATGGGAGGACCCCTGCAATCGTTCCGGGGACTGTGGGACACCTATGGCCCGACCGGGCGGATGATCGATGCGCCGATCTCGGAGGAGGCCATCACCGCCGTCTGCTTCGGCGCCGCCATGGCCGGGAAGCGCCCGGTGTTCGAGCTGATGTTCTCGGAATTCACGACGCTCGTGATGGGCTTGTTCGCGTCCGAGGCCGGCATCGCCTACAAGACGGACGGCGTGCTGAAGGCTCCCCTGGTGATGCGAACGAAGGTCGGCATCAGTCCGCATCGCGGCCATCCGGAGGACTTCCACTCGTTCTTCGTGCACTGCCCGGGCGTCAAGGTCGTGATGCCGGCCACGCCCTACGACGCCAAGGGACTGATGAAGGCGGCGATCCGGGACGACAACCCGGTCGTCTTCCTCGAGCACATGAGCCTGCTCCACGGGCGCAAGGAAGAAGTACCGGAGACGGACTACACCATCGAGCTCGGCAAGGCCGACGTGAAGCGGTCCGGCCGGGACGTCACGATCATCGCGTACGGGCTGATGGTGTCCCGCGCGTTGAACGCGGCGTCCATGCTGGCACGGGAAGGCGTCGAGGCCGAGGTCGTCGACCTGCGGACGATCTCGCCGCTGGATCGAACGACGATCCTGGCGTCGGTCGAGAAGACCGGCCGCGCCGTGATCGTCCACGAGACCTGGAAGACCGGCGGCTCCGGCGGAGAAGTGGCCGCGCTGATCGCCGAGGAAGGATTCCCGTTCCTTCGCGGGCCCGTCGTGCGCATCGCGCCGCCGCATCTGCCGGTGCCCTTCAGTCTGCCCCTGGAGAAGGCGTTCATCCCGGACGAAGCGCAGATCATCCACGGCGTGCGCAAGGCGCTCGCGCCGACACCTGTGTCCTGACCGGACGGAAGCGATCACCGTCCCCGATGCCGGGCCGCTGCCCAATGTCGACCCGGCGAACATCACACCCAGAGGAGATACCATGACGACGTTCGACAGGCGGTCTTTCGTGCTCGGCGGTGCCGGCGTCATCGGCACCGGCCTGGTCCTGCCTCGCTTCGCCCACGCTGCCGAGTACACCTACAAGTTCGCCAACAACCTTCCGCCGGTCCATCCGATCAACGTGCGCGCCACCGAAGCGGCTGCCCGGATCAAGGAAGATACCGGCGGGCGCGTGGAACTGCAGATCTTCCCCAGTTCGCAGCTCGGCTCGGACAGCGACATGCTGAGCCAGCTGCGCAGCGGCGGCGTCCAGTTCTTCACGATGGCCGGCGCGCTGCTGGCGTCGTTCGTGCCGGTTGCCGCGATCGAAGCCATGGCCTACGCGTTCAAGGACTACGACACCGTCTGGAAGGCCATGGACGGCGACCTCGGCGAGCTGGTGCGTACCGAGATCGCGAAGTCCAGCATCGTCGCGATGGACAGGGTCTGGGACAACGGCTTTCACCAGATCACGACGCGCAACCGTCCGATCAACACGCCGGCGGACATGAAGGGGCTGAAGATCCGCACGGGCGCGACGCCGCTGCAGATGAACATGTGCACCGCGCTCGGTGCGCTGCCCACGCCGATCACCTTCGGCGAGCTCTACACTTCGCTGCAGACCGGAGTGGTCGATGCGCAGCTCAACGCGCTGGTCGTCATCGAGTCCGCCAAGCTGTACGAGGTCCAGAAGCATTGCGCGATGACGAACCACATGTGGAGCGGGTTCTGGTTCCTCGCCAACAAGGCGGCCTGGAACCGGCTGCCGGATCCGCTGCGCGAGACGGTGGCCAGGCATCTCAATGCCGCCGCACTGGCCGAGCGCGATGACGTCGCCAAGGCCAATTCGAAGCACATGGCCAACCTGAAGGCGACCGGCATGCAGTTCACCGAGCCGGAATCGGCGCCGTTCCGTGCGGTGCTCAGGCAGGCCGGGTTCTACGCCGACTGGCGCGGCAAGCTCGGCGACCGGCCCTGGTCCACGCTGGAGAAGTACGTTGGGCAACTCGCCTGAGCAGGAGGCGGGCTCGGGGGGGCGCACCGCGCTCGTGACCGGCGGTGCGTCCGGCATCGGCCGGGCGATCGTCGAGCTGCTCGTGGCGCGGGGCTGGCGAGTCCACGTCGCGGACGCGAGCGCGGACGCCCTGGAGCGGCTGCGCCCGTGGGCCAGCGCGCGGCAGGCCGGGGTCTCGCTTCACCTGCTCGACGTTCGCGACGAACAGGCCGTGATCGACGCGGTGTCGGCGGCGAGCGCCTTGCCCGAGGCGCCGCTGAAGGCGGTGGTCAATTCGGCGGGAATCGGCCTCGCCGCCTCCTTTCTCGAGACGTCGCTCGAACAGTTCAGCCAGGTGCTCGACGTGAACCTGCTCGGAACGTTCCGGGTCTGCCAGGTGGCGGCCCGGGTCATGGCGCGTGGGGGAGGCGGGGCCATCGTGAACATCTCCTCGGGGTCGGGGCTGCGAGCCAACCAGGGCAGGGCGGCGTACGGTGCGTCGAAGGCGGCGGTGGAGATGCTCAGCAAGGTGATGGCCGTCGAGCTCGCTGCCGATTCGGTCCGGGTGAACACCGTGGCGCCTGGCCCGATCGAGACGCCTCTCGTCGCGCAGCTGCACACCGCCGAGTTCCGGCGCAACACCACGTCGGTCGTTCCGATGCGCCGCTACGGTCGACCCGAGGACATCGCGCAGGCGGTGCTGTTCCTGCTGGATGACGAGACGTCGAGCTACGTCACGGGCGAGACGCTGTGCGTCGATGGCGGGTTCGGGGCCGCAGGTCAGTTCGGTTGAGACCGGCAAGCCGCGGTCCGGCATGCGTCGCGGTGCACGGGCTGGCAGGCCAGCTACTTCTCGTCCGCAGGTGTGACCGACCATTGGCGGGCCGCGGCGACCAGCTTTCGCAGGGTCGAGCGGAAGCGGGCAAGCTCGTCCGGCGGCAGGGCGTCCACGAGGAGTTGCTGCCGCCAGAGCAGGGACGGCAGCATCTTCCTGTAGGTACTCCATCCCGCATCGGTCAGATACACCGCCTGCTTGCGCCGATCGACGGGGTGGGGCTCGAGCCGGACGTACCTGGAAAGGTTGTTGAGCTGCCGGCTGACATTGGACTTGTTGAAACCCGTGTAGTCGACGATCTCCGCCTGGCTCATGCCCGGATGATTGGCGATCGCGATGATCAGGCGCCAGTCGTTCAACGAGATACCCGTGTGGCGACCGACCGAGGCATAGAACGGGCGGCCGATCAGGTTGCTGAGGACACTGACCTGGAACGTGATTGCATTGTCGGCATCGAATACCTGGGCCCTGGAAACGCGAGGGCTCGCGGGAAGGGTCCGCTTCATCGGCAGGCGTGCGTCAACGAATGGGGTTCGGATGGCTCATGGCAATGATATCCCGCGATCTGCCAGCCTTCGGATCGTTCACGAATCGAACGATCGAACACGATCGTCCGGTTCCCGTGGCTCGCATGGCGGGCCCGAGGCCCGGCAAGGGCGGCTCACTCGCGCGTGCGCTGCAGCTTCTCGCCCGCCACGCCGACGTCGCGGCGAGGATCGAAGTTGGGATCGTCGGTCAGCACGTAGCTGCCGTCGCGCAGTTGCCAGGCATGGTCGTAGTGCTGCGGCAGTTCGACGACGCCGCCGCTGCGGGGATCGCGATAGCCCTGCACCCCGCGGATCGTGCGCACCGTGTCCTTGTGCATCCGGTCCTGCGTGGCCTGGCCGGCGCGCCACGTTTCGTTGCGCATGCGCGCGGTTTCCTGCATCGCCTCGTTGCGGATCTCGCCGCGCCGCTTGATGTGCGCCAGCGTCTCGCGCGAGGACTCGGCCTGCATCCGTGAAATCTGCGCCTGGGTGGCCGCGTTCTCGGCTGCCATCTGCTGCTCGGCGGCATTGATGCGCGCCTGCCATTCGGGCGCGGTCTTCAGCGTCGCCCACATGAGGTCGAAGTGGCGCTGCGGCACCGGGCCGGATGCGCTGCGCCATCCCAGCACGCCCAGTGCGTGACCCTGCAGCGATTCGAGCACCTGCCCGTTGAGGCCGGCGAGCCGGGTCTGGCTGAAGGCGACGTTGGTCACCAGCAACTCGTGCATCTCGCGTTCGCCCTGGCGGTAGGCGATCAGCGCCTGGCCGCTGTCGACCCAGCTGCGCAGGCTGCCGCCGCTCCACTGGTTCTGCGCCGGCATCTGCGACTTGTCGGGCCGCGGCTTGTATTCCACCAGCCGCGCGCCCTTTCGATGACGGCCGATCCAGGAGCTCAGGTATTCGCGTGCGTTGCGAAAGCCCGCCTGCGGGCAGTCGCCGAGCGGCGAGCCGTGGTTCGTGGCGCCCCAGGCTTCGGGAAGCGCCAGCTCGATCGCGTCGCTGCCGTCGGGGGCGCTGGCCTGCAGCCGCAGCCCGTAGGGCTTGCCGCACTGGCGGCCGACGCTCCATCGCACGTCGCCGTCGTGTTTCCAGCCCGCCGGCACCATCAGGGTGGCGGCGACCATCGGCTTTTCGAAGCCTCTGGCGTCGATGATCTCGGCGCGCTGCACGCGCAGCGCGTCGGCGCGTCCGGGTGCGGCCTGCGCCGGCGGCGATGCGCACAGCCCGACGAAGAGGGCTGCGCCGACGAGCGTGTGGCACGGCGAAGCCAGGGGATGTCTGTCGGGCGGCATGCGCGCTCCGTATCAGGGTTGGATTCGGGATGCCATCGCGCCGTCCGGGCCGGCACTACTGCCTGATGTCGGCCCAGTCGGCCTGCGTGAGACTTTGCAGCTGCTCCGGCGCGAGCGCGAACACCGAATGCGGCGTCCCCGCCGCTGCCCATACGACGCGAAAGCGCTGCAGGTCCTCGTCGAGCACCAGCTTCACCGGACGGCTGTGCCCGATCGGCGCGACGCCGCCGATGGCATAGCCGGTCGCTTCGCGAACGAAGCCGGCGTCGGCGCGATCGAGCGCCTCGCCGACCTTTGCCGATACCTTGGCCTCGCTGACCCGGTTGTCGCCGCTCGCGACGACCACCACTGCAAGGCCGCTGCCGCGGCCGCGGAAGACGACCGACTTGGCGATCTCGGCCACCGAGCAGCCGATCGCGTCGGCGGCCTCGGCGCTCGTGCGTGTCGGCTGCTCGAACTCGACGACCGCTGCATCGACGCCGGCGTCATGGAGCAGCTGCGCGGTGCGCAATGCGGTCGGGTGTCGTGCGGGCCGCATGGGCCTCCTTCATGGGAAACGGGACGCGAGTCGCCGCGGGCGCCGCTACCTTACGCCGGCGACGGGCTCCGCGCCAGCGGGCCGGCAGGAGCGCGCCGGCAGAGATCAGCCGGCAGGAGGGCACTTGGCGTATGGTTGGGACATCGTGCAGCATGCACAGGCGCGCTGCGCCGGACGAGCGGAAGGAGGGTCGGCATGACGACGCGTCGGGAATGGTTGCAGCGGATGGCAGGCGGGGCCGGAATGCTGGCGCTCGATCCGCGCTCGGCGTTCGCCGCTTCGGCGGCGAAGGCGGATTCGATCGTCACACGTGCGATCCCGAAGACGGGCGAGCGGCTGCCCATCGTCGGCCTGGGCAGTTCGGCGACTTTCTCGCAGGTCGCGCGCAACGAAGACGTCACCGCGTTGCGCGAGGTGCTCGCGCGGATGGTCGAGCTCGGCGGCACGGTGTTCGACACGGCGCCCGCCTACGGCGCCTCCGAGGAGGTCGCGGGCCGCATCGCGCAGGAGCTCGGGATCGCGCAACGCCTCTTCTGGGCCACCAAGCTCAACGTCGCGGCGCGCGGCGGCGGTGCAGCCGATCCGGCGGCGGCGCGCAGCCAGCTCGAGGCCTCGTTCCGGCGCATCGGCAGGCCCGTGATCGACCTGATCCAGGTCCACAACATGGGCGACGTGCGCACCCAGCTGCCGATCCTCAGGGCGATGAAGGACCAGGGCCGCGTGCGCTACATCGGGGTGACGACCACCTTCGAGGGCCAGTACGACGAGCTGCTGCGCACGATGCGCGCCGAGCCGATCGACTTCATCGGGACCAACTACGCGATCGACGACCGCGACGCCGAGCGCACGATCCTGCCGCTCGCGCGCGAGCGGGGGATCGCGGTGCTCGTCTACGCACCGTTCGGCCGTACGCGCCTGTGGAGACGGGTGGCCGGGCGCGCCGTGCCGCAATGGGCGCACGAGGTCGGTGCGAGCTCGTGGGCGCAGTTCTTCCTCAAGTTCGTCGCCAGCCATCCGGCGGTCACGGCCATCACGCCGGCCACCAGCCGGCCGGCCAACATGAACGACAACATGGGCGCTGCAACCGGCCCGTTGCCGGACGACGCGATGCGCAAGCGGATGATCGAGCTGGTCGAGGACCTGCCGGCGGGGTGATGCCCCGGAAGAACGTCATGCAACGCGATCGTCGACCGGTTCGGTGGCGGTTCCCGTCTCAGGCATGCCAAAAGCGCATGGCTGAATGCCTAACATGAAGTTGTAAGCCATCATGGGCGATGGAATCATCGCCGCCTGCAGGCGATCTGCCGCGACCTTTCCTGCCGGCGTTCGCGGACGGTCGACGAGCGGGGCCGCCTTGAATCCGGAGAACGCGAGGAGACGGTTTCTCATGGAGGGACGCACGATGAGCGTCGAAGACCCGAAGGATCGGCCGATCCGCGTGCTGCTCGCCAAGCCGGGCCTCGACGGCCACGACCGGGGCGTCAAGGTGCTGGCGCTCGCGCTGCGCGATGCGGGTTTCGAAGTCCTGTACACCGGCCTGCACCGGACATGCGAAGAGATCGTGACGATGGCCATCCAGGAGGACGTCGACGTCATCGGGGTCAGCATGCTGTCGGGGGGGCACTACGCCGCCCTGTCGCAGATCATGGCGCTGCTGCGAGAGCACAAGGCGCAGGACATCATCGTCGTGGCCGGCGGGTTCCTCCCCGATCGCGAAGAAGTCGAAGCGATCAAGGCGCTCGGCGTGCGTGCCGTCTTCGACACGGACACGCGCATCGAAAGCGTGACGTCCCTTCTGCGCGATGCAGTCCGGGAGCGGCGTCGGGCGGCCGATGAAGCGATGTTCGCCGGCGGCTCGGCGCTGCGATAGCCGGACATGATCGAAACCATCCTGACGCCGGAGATGATCGACCGGTACACGCGAGCCGGTCAGTGGGGAACGCGGATCTGGCCCGATTTCATCGACGAGACGGCGCTGTCCTGGCCGGATCGCGTGGCGATCATGGATTCGGCGGGGCGCCTCTCCTACGCCGAGTTCAGCCGCCTGATCGATCGCCTGGCGGTGCGCCTGCTCGATCTCGGCGTCGCCAGCGAGGAGCGGTTCGGGATTCAGCTGCCGAACTGGCGCGAATTCCTGCTGATGCGTTTCGCGCTGGCGAAGATCGGCGCGGTCTGCGTGCCTTTGCCCCTCGACTGGCGGGAAAAGGAAGTCGCGCACGTCCTGTCGGCGACCGAGGCTTCCGGAATCCTGGTGGCGCACGACTACCGCGGCCGCGGCTACCTGCGCGAGATCCTGGCCGCCAAGCCGCGGCTTCCTCGTCTGCGGTTCGTTCTGGCCGCGCGGCCGGCCGGCGAGGTGCCGACGGGCTGCCTGAATCTGGACGAATTGCTGCGCGATCCGGTCGAACGATCGAGCGGAGAATCCAGGCTCGCCGCGGCGCGGCCCGGCGCGAACGACGTCGATCTCGTGGTCACCACGTCCGGCAGCACCGCGGCGCCCAAGATGGTCGTGCGCACGCCGAACTGCTTCATCGCGACGGCGCGGCAGTTCGCCGAGCATCGCGGCATGCTCGCAGGCACCGACGTCGTCGCCGGGCTCGCGCCGATCACGCGCGGCATGGGCTACTACGTGGGCGTCGCCGCGCCGATCCTGCGCGGCAGCACGATGGCGTTGCTCGAGCGCTTCTCCGCGGAGGAGGCGCTCGCGTGGCTCGCGAAGACCGCGGCGACGGTGGCGGTTGCCGTGCCGACGCAGATCGTGAAGATGCTGCAGGTCGCGCATCTCGATCGCTACGACCTGCGCGCCCTGCGCATCCTCGTGAACGGAGGGGCCGCGATATCGCCCGGCATCGCCGAGGAAGCCGAGCGCAGGTTCGGCTGCGCCGTGCTCAGTGCCTACGGGTCGGTCGAGGGTGCGACGCCCGCGTGCACGGCCGTCGACGATCCGCCCGAGAAACGCTATCGCACCGTCGGGCGGGTGATGCCCGGCATGGAACTGCGTATCGTCGATGACGCAGGCCGCCCATTGCCGGCGGGAAGCCCGGGCGAGGTCGTCTATCGGGGTCCCGGCCTGACGCTGGGATTCTGGCGCGATGCGCAAGGGTACCGGGCGCTGCTCGGCGCCGACGGCTGGTTCCCGACCGGCGACCTCGGAGTCCTGGACGACGACGGCTATCTCTCGATCGTCGGCCGCAAGAAAGAGATCATCATACGGGGCGGGATCAACATCAGCCCCTCCGAGGTCGAAGGCCTGCTGCAGGAGCATCCGGGCATCCGCGCCGTGGCGGTCGTCAAGATGCCCGATCCCATCATGGGCGAGCGCTGCTGCGCCTTCGTCGTGCCGCTGCCGGGCGCCGAGGTGTCGGTGCAGTCGTTGGCCGTGTTCCTCGAGCGGCGCGGCGTCGCGAAATACAAGTTTCCGGAGCGCGTCGAGTTGCGCGAGGAACTGCCGCTCACGCCCGATGGCGGAAAGATCATGCGCCGTGCGCTCGAGGACGAGATCGCCGGCATCGTCCAACGGGAAGCGGCCGGTCGCTCGAAAGCCGCATAGAACGTCGTATTGCCGGCCCGCTCGCCGGCAGGAAAGGAGTCGGAGACGGTATGTATTCGGAGGAGTATCTGCGCAGGCTGCGCGCCGCCCGATCCGAGTGGGAACGCCGGCACGAAGGGGAGTTCCGCAGCGAACCGAGGGCCTACGGCAACGACTCGGGGATCTCCCACGAGCGCGTGTATACGCCGCTCGATCTCGCGGACAGGGGCTTCGATTACCTGGGCGACCTCGGGTTCCCCGGCGAGTTTCCGTACACGCGCGGCGTCACCGCGACGATGTATCGCACGCAGCCGTGGAAGATCAGGCAATACGCGGGGTTCTCCAAGGCCGCCGAAACCAACCGGCTGTTCAAGACGATGATCGGCCAGGGACAGAACGCGCTGTCGCTGGCGTTCGATCTGCCGACGCAGCTCGGCCTGGATTCGGACGCGCCGCGCGCGCGCGGCGAGGTCGGCAAGGTCGGACTGACCATCAACTCGTTCAGGGACTGGGAGACCGTCTTCGAAGGCATCGACGTCTCGTCGATCTTCGTCAACTCGGTCTCCAATGCCCAGGCGATCGTCACGCTGGCGATGCACGTCGGGATCGCGAAGAAGCAGGGGCACGATCCCAGGCTCCTGAAGGGCAGCCTGCAGAACGACGTCCTGAAGGAGTACATCTGCCGCGGCAACTACATCTACCCGGTCCGGCACGGCATGCGGCTCGCGGTCGACAGCTTCATGTACTGCATGGAGCACCTGCCCGAGTACTCTCCGATCAACCTGGGGCAGTACCACCTGTCGGAGGCCGGTGCCAGCCTGGTGCACGAAGCCGCGTTCGGGCTCGCCAATGCGATCGCCTACATGGACGAGGTGGTGCAACGCGGGGGCGACATCGATCGCTTCGCCTCGCGCTTCTCGTTCGTCGTCTCGCAGGACCACACCGATTTCTTCGGCGAGATCGCGAAGCTGCGCGCGCAGCGCCGCCTGCTGGCACGCCTCGTGAAGGAGCGGTACGGCGCGAAGAACCCGGAATCGATGATGATGCGCGTGCTGAGCACCAACGGCGGCTCGGCGTTGTGCCGGCCTCATCCGATCGACAACCAGACGCGCAACGCCATCGCCTGCGTCATCGCGGCGTTGTCCGGCGCGCAGTTCATCGGGCTGCGCACGATGGACGAGGTGCTCGGCATTCCGAGCGAGGAGTCGACGCTCGCATCGATCAGGACGCAGCAGATCACCGGGTTCGAGACCAACCTGATGAGCGTGGTCGATCCGATGGGCGGATCGTATTTCCTGGAGTCGCTCACCCTGGAAATGGAGGAGAAGATCCGCGCCGAGATCGACCGGGTGCTGGAAATGGGCGGAATGGTCAGGGCGATCGAGAACGGCTACGTCCAGCGCACGATCCTGGAAGACGCCTACGCGCAGCAGAAGCAGCTGGAGTCGGCGCAGCTCGTGCGGGTCGGCGTCAACAGGTTCGTCGCCGAGCGCCAGCCGAAGCTCGACATGAGGCCGTACGTCGTGGATCCGGGCGACGAGGCGGAGCAATGCGAAGCCCTGCGCGTACTGCGTGCGCAACGCGATGCGTCGCGGGTGGCGAAGGCGCTCGACGAGATACGGCGGGTCGCATCGTCGACCGCGAACGTCACGCCGGCGGTCGTCGAGGCGGTGGAGTCGTATGCGACGATGGGCGAGATCTGCGGGGCGCTGAAGGACGTCTTCGGCGAATACCGCGAACCCGGCATCTTCTGACCTCGGACGAAACCATGGCGCTACTGCGGCCCGACCACGTTTTCGAAGACATCCTGTACACGAAGAAGGCGCACGTGGCGCGCATCTCCATCAATCGTCCGAAGCAGTTGAACGCGTTCACCGGCGATACCCTGCGCGAGCTGACTCTGGCGATCGAGGACGCGTCGCGCGACGACGAGATCGGCGTCGTCGTGCTGACCGGAGAGGGCGAGCGCGCGTTCTGCGTGGGCGGCGACGTCAACTGGGAAAAGGAAGGCGGGCTCGAGCGCATGGTGCTCGAGCCGTACTCGCTGCATGTCTCGATCTCGCGCTGTCCGAAACCCGTGATCGCGCGGGTGAACGGCTACGCCATCGGCGGCGGCAACCATCTCGCGTACTACTGCGACTTCACGATCGCCGCGGAGCACGCCGTCTTCGGGCAGAACGGCCCGAGGGTCGCCAGTCCGGCGAGCGGGCCGACGGTCAACTACTCGGCGCGCATCCTCGGACACAAGCGCGCGAGAGAGTTGTGGATGCTGTGCCGCAAGTACACGGCAAAGCAGATGTTCGACTGGGGACTGGTCAACGCGGTCGTCCCGCTCGCCGAACTGGACGCGGAAGTCGCTCGCTGGTGCGACGAGTTGCTGGCGCTCTCGCCCACGTGCCTGCGCGTCGTCAAGGCGTCGTTCGTCGATGACATCGAACCGCTGTTCGGGGCCGGCGATTCCCTGCGCCGCCATATCCTGCGGCCGGATTTCTACCAGACCGAGCAGCAGGAAGGCGCGCGGGCCTTCCTCGAAAAGCGCAGGCCCGACTTCTGGAGGGCTCGCAAGGGTTCGAGTCCGCACAGCGATGACGCGGCATAGACCGGGAGCGGCGACGATGCGACGCCCGTCCGCGGGACTGGCCGGGCGCGTGGCCCTCGTGACGGGCGCGGCACGAGGCCTCGGCGCTTCGATCGCCGCTCGCCTGGCCGAGGAGGGAGCGGCCGTCGTGCTGTGCGACCTGGACGAACCGGGCGCGGCCGACGCCGCGAGGCGCCTCGAGGAATCCGGCGCGCGTGCGCTCGCGCTTCGATGCGACGTCGGCGTCGCACAGGACGTGGAACGAACCGTGCGTACGGCGGTCGCCGAGCTCGGCTCGCTCGACATCCTCGTGAACAACGCGGGGATCACCCGCGACAACCTGATCCACAAGATGTCCGACGCCGACTGGGACCTGGTTTCCCTGGTGCATCTGAAGGGTGCCTTCCTGTGCGCGCGCGCGGCGCAGAGGCCGATGGTCGAGCGTTCGTGGGGACGCATCGTGAACCTGTCGTCGACCTCCGCGCTGGGTACGCGAGGGCAGGCCAACTACTCGGCCGCCAAGGCCGGGCTGCAAGGTTTCACGCGTGCGCTCGCGCTCGAGCTCGGCCGCTTCGGCATCACGGTGAACTGCGTCGCGCCCGGTTTCATCGATACCGAGATGACCCGCCTGACCGCCCGTCGACTGGGCAAGGACCCCGGCGCGTACATGACGGAGCGAGCCGCCGGTATCGCCGTCGGTCGGGTCGGAACGCCGGCCGACGTGGCGAATGCAGTCGCGTTCTTCGCGAGCGAGGAGGCTTCCTTCGTGTCCGGTCAGGTGCTCTACGTGAGCGGTGGCCCGGAGACGCGCCGGGGTGGCTGAATGACCGCAGGCGACGCTTTCGCATCCGTCGACCGGCGAACGCCGTTGCTGTTCACTCCGCTCGAGCTGCGCGGTGTTACCGCGAGGAACCGCGTGATGGTGTCGCCGATGGTCCAGTACTGCGCGCAGGACGGTTTCGTCGGCGACTGGCATTTCGCTCATCTGGCGAGGATGGCGATGGGCGGCGCGGGAATCGTCTTCATGGAGGCGACGAAGGTCGAGCACAGGGGCATGGGCTCGGTGGGCGACGCCGGCATCTGGAGCGACGAGCACGTCGCGCCGCTGCGGCGGATCACCGCCTTCCTGCGCGAACAGGGCGCGCTCTCGGGCATCCAGCTCAACCACTCCGGCCGCAAGGCGGGGGTGATGCGGCCGTGGGAGGGGTTCGGCCCCCTGGACCGGACGGTGCCGGTCGAAGGGCGGGCCCACTGGGAAGTGATCGGGCCCAGTCCGATCAGCGCCCACGAAGGATGGCCGGTGCCGCGGGAGATGAGCCTCGCCGACATCCAGGCGGTGATTGCCGCCTGGGGGCACGCCGCGCGCCGCGCATGCGCGGCGGGGTTCGACATCGTCGAGATCCACGGCGCGCACGGCTACCTGATCCATCAGTTCCTTTCGCCGGCCGCCAACCGGCGCGCCGACGCGTACGGCGGTTCGTTCGAACGTCGCATCCGCTTCGCGGTCGAGGTCTGCGAATCGGTGCGCGCGCACTGGCCGCAGGATCGCCCGTTGTTCTTCCGCATCTCCGCGCAGGACGAGGCCGGTTGGTCGCTCGACGATTCGGTAGCCCTCGCGCGCGTGCTGAAACGCGCCGGCGTCGATCTGATCGACTGCTCGTCGGGCGGGATCGGGCTGCGATCGCCGACCGCCGATGCCGCGGCGCGCCGCCTCGGTTTCCAGGTTCCTTTCGCGGCGCGCATCCGGCGCGACTGTGCACTGATGACCGCCGCGGTCGGGCTGATCGTCGAGCCGCAGCAGGCCGAAACCATCCTGCGCGAGGGCAGCGCGGACGCCGTCGCGATGGCCCGCGAGCTGCTGTACAACCCGAACTGGCCGCTGCATGCGGCGCGCGAGCTGGGACTGGACGACCCGTTCGGATTGATCGCCGCTCGCGCCGGATGGTGGCTGGAACGTCGCGCCGGCGCGGGTATCCGACGAGACTGACGCACATGGCCGCGGGCCGCGAGCCGCGGCCGATCGATCCACTACGCGAGGCGATTTCCCATGACACGGCACGCGTTCATCTGCGACGGCATCCGCACGCCGGTCGGGCGTTACGGCGGTGCGCTGGCCAGCGTAAGGGCGGACGATCTGGCGGCGATTCCGATCAGGGCGTTGATGACGCGGCACCCCGAGCTCGATTGGGGAGCCGTCGACGACGTGATCTACGGCAGCGCGAACCAGGCGGGCGAAGACAATCGCAACGTCGCCCGGATGGCGCTTCTGCTCGCCGGCCTTCCGAAGGAAGTGCCCGGCAGCACCGTGAACCGGCTGTGCGGCTCCGGCCTGGAGGCCGTCGGCGCCGCGGCGCGCGCGATCCGCGTGGGCGAGGCCGAGCTCGCGATCGCCGGCGGCGTGCAGAGCATGACGCGCGCTCCGTACGTCATGGCCAAGGCGGAGACGGCATTCGCCCGCGATGCGCGGGTCTTCGATTCGACCAGCGGCTGGCGGTTCGTCAATCCCCTGATGAAACGCCTGTACGGCACCGACTCGATGCCCGAAACCGCCGAGAATCTCGCTGCCCGATTCGATATCGACAGGCAGCGGCAGGACGAGTTCGCGCTGCGCAGCCAGCAAAGGGCCGCGCGGGCGATACGCGCCGGTCTGTTCGCCGAGGAGATCGTTGCGGTGACGACCGCGGACCGCAAAGGCAACGCATCGATCGTCGAGCACGACGAGCACCCGCGCGAAACGAGCATGGAACTGCTCGGCAGGCTGCCGCCGGTGGTTCGCCCCGATGGCACCGTCACGGCGGGGAACGCCTCGGGAGTCAACGACGGCGCAGCGGCGCTGCTTCTGGCCTCCGAGGCGGCAGCGGCGCGTCACGGCCTGGCACCGATGGCGCGCGTGGTCGCGATGAGCGTCGCCGGCGTCGAGCCGAAGATCATGGGAATCGGACCGGTCCCGGCGACGCGCAAAGTGCTCGAGCTGAGCGGGCTGAAGCTGGCCGCCATGGACGTCATCGAGCTGAACGAGGCTTTCGCGGCCCAGGCCCTGGCGGTATTGCATGAGCTCGGACTGCCGGAGGCGGCCGAGCACGTGAATCCGAACGGCGGCGCGATCGCCATCGGCCATCCGCTCGGCATGAGCGGTGCGCGACTCGCGCTGACCGCCGCGAGGCAACTCGAGCGCGGCGGCGGTCGTCATGCGCTGTGCACCATGTGCATCGGCGTGGGACAGGGCATCGCGATGGTGCTGGAGCGCGTCTGAACGTGCGACCCCCGATCCGGTCGGCGGGGGCACGCGGAATCCATCGAGGCATGTAAAAAGCGAATGTCTCGATGTTCAATGCGAAGTTTTCAGGACCGGTCGTCGAGCCTACGATCCCGCATCGGTGCGAGCCGGCAGGATCGTGCAACGACGGCATCGGATCCGCCGCAACCCATCCAGGGCCGTCGCCCCGACGGCCGAAAAGAGGAGACACGAACATGATCGGTAGGCTATTCGCTCGGTCGCTGTTGACCGCCATCGGACTCGTCGGCGCGCTGATGCCTGCCGCCGCGCAGGACAGGTTCCCGTCCAAGCCGATCACCCTGCTGGTCGGCTACGCGCCGGGCGGCACCAGCGACCTGTCCATGCGTTATCTCGCGGAAAGCGCGTCCAAGCGCCTCGGACAGCCGGTCGTGGTGGTGAACAAGGAAGGCGGAGGCGGCGTCGTCGCGCTCGCGGAGCTGAAGAACGCCAAACCGGACGGCTACACGATCGCCTTCATGGCGACCGGTCCGATCATCAGCTCGCACATGCGCCAGCTGCCGTTCGATCCGACCAAGGATTTCTCGCCGATCATCCAGACCTCGAGCGCCATCTACGGCCTCGCGGTACGCAGCGATTCCGGGTTCGAGTCCCTCAAGGGCTGGCTGGACTATGCGGCAGCGAATCCCGGCAAGGCCACCTACAGCACGGCCGGCGCCGGCTCGCCCCAGCATCTGGTGATGATCCAGCTGGCGGACGCCGCGAAGGTGAAGCTCACCCACGTACCGATGGGCGGCGGCGCTCCGGCGATCATGCAGCTGCTGGGCGGCCACGTCAGCGCGGCCTCGCAGACCACGGAATGGAAGCCGTACGTCGAGGCCGGACGCCTGCGCCTGCTCGCGGTCTACTCCGAGAAGCGCATGGCGGAATTCCCCAACGTGCCCACGCTGGTCGAGTCCGGCTGGAACATCGTGGCACCCAGCGTGTACTCGATCGTGGGGCCTGCCGGCATGTCGCAGGGGTTGGTGCAGACGCTGCATGACGCTTTCCGCGAGGCCACGCAGGAACAGGGCTATCGCGACCTGCTGAAGCGGCTCGACCTGGTGCCCGACTATGCCGGCCCGGAGGGTCTCGGCAAGCTGATCGGTTCGATTCACGAATCGAGCGGCCGGGCGTTGCGCAGCCTCGAGAAGAAATAGGGCATCGGAACGAGACCTCGGCGTCGCGTGCGAGCGTAGTCGACCATGCGTCGGGTGGACGGAATCCTGAGCAGCGGCGTCCTGCTGCTGCTCGGCGCGGCGATAGCCTGGTATGCGCCGACGTTCGATCTCGGCACGCTCGAGACACCGGGGCCGGGCTTCATGCCCTTCCTCGCGGGGCTGATCATCTGCGCCGCGGCGCTCGTGGGCATCGTCGAGGCGTTGAGGTCGGGCTGCGCGGAGGCCGGGTCTCCTTGGCACGACGAGGGCCTCGGTAAACACGCCTTCCTGCTGGGGCTGGTGTGCGTGCAGGCCGCCCTGCTGGAACGGATCGGCTTCCTCGCGTGCGCCTTCCTGCTCGTGTTCGCTTCGATGCGGGTGGTCGGCAAGGAGAGCTGGCGTTCCAGCGCCCTGTGGGCCGTGCTGTTGTCGGCCGGAAGCTACGTCGTCTTCGTCATGTGGTTGAACGTCGATCTTCCGCGTGGAATCTTCTGACGCCGGACCGGTGGGATGGAACTCCTGAGCGGTCTCCTGATCGGATTCGACGTCGCGCTCGCGCCGAAGAATCTGCTCTTCTGCTTCATCGGCGTGCTGACCGGTACGCTGGTGGGTGTGCTGCCCGGCCTCGGTCCGGTCGCCACCGTCTCGCTGCTGTTGCCGATCACGTTCTACATGGACCCGGTGTCCGCCATCATCATGCTGGCGGGCATCTACTATGGGGCGATGTACGGCGGCTCGACGACGTCGATCCTGGTCAACCTGCCCGGCGAGGCCGCCAGCGTGGTGACCGCGATCGACGGCTACCAGATGGCCCGCAAAGGCCGTGCGGGCGTGGCGCTCGGCATCAGTGCGATCGGCAGCTTCATCGGCGGCGTGGCCGGCATCATGGGGCTGGTCTTCGTCGCTCCGCGCCTGTCGGAATTCGCCCTGAGCTTCGGACCGCCGGAGTACTTCGCGCTGACGGTATTCGGACTGACGCTGCTGAGCTACCTGTCGGCGGGGCCGATGAGCAGGGCCTTCGCGATGGCGGGCATCGGCCTGTTCCTAGGCACCATCGGCATCGACGGCCTGCACGGCACCGCGCGCTTCACGTTCGATACCATGACCTTGTCGGACGGCATCAACCTGATCCCCGTGGTGATGGGGATCTACGGCATCGGCGAAGTGCTGCACAACGTCGACCAGAAGGCCTCGCGAGAGATATTCGCGACGCGGATCGGCAAGCTGCTTCCGACCATGAAGGACTGGGCCGAGGCCAAGTGGGCGGTCGTGCGCGGGACGGGTATCGGCTTCCTGCTGGGGCTGCTGCCCGGCGGCGGCGCCATCATCGCGTCCTTCGTGTCGTATGCGACCGAGCGACGCCTGTCGAAGACGCCCGAACAGTTCGGGCAGGGGGCCATCTCGGGCGTCGCCGGGCCGGAAACCGCGAACAACGCCGCGACCAGCAGCGCGTTCATCCCCTTGCTCACGCTGGGCATGCCGGCCAACGCGGTCATGGCGATCCTGATGGGCGCGCTGATGGTGCACGGCGTGCGCCCCAGCCCGACCCTGATCCAGGAGCACGGCGAGCTCTTCTGGGGCGTCGTCGCCAGCATGTTCGTCGGCAACCTCATGCTGGTCGTCCTCAACCTGCCGCTGGTGGGAATCTGGGTGCGCCTGCTGCGGGTTCGCTACACCGTCCTGATGCCGATGATCCTGCTCTTCTGCGTGATCGGCGCATACACGATGAAGGGAAACATCGCCGACATCTACCTGATGGCGCTGTTCGGCGTGATCGGCTACCTGATGAAGAAGTACCGCTACGATGCAGCGCCGCTGGTGCTGGGGCTGGTGCTCGGACCGCTGATGGAGGAGTCGCTGCGACGGTCGCTGCTCATTTCGCAGGGCAGCGCCGCGATCTTCTTCGAGCGCCCCATTTCGGTGGCGATCCTCGCCCTCGCCCTCGTGCTCATCGGCTCCTCGGTCGTGCCGGCATTCAAGGGCAGGCTCGCGCAGCTCAAGGCCGCCGCCTCGAGCGACGACTGAACCGCACAAGGAGGACTTCCGATGAAGATCGAACGCTCGGCCGCGCTCGGTCGCGACATCCGGCGGGAGGACGGCCCGTCGCTCGCGGCGTCGACCTGGGACGGCGTCCGGGCGTCGCTGCGCGCGGGCAGGGTCGAAGAGGCGCTCGCCGGTATCGACTACGGCTGCGCCGAGGCGAAGATGATGTACGACAGCATGTGCGGCTTCGCCGATCATGCGCTCGAGCGTCTGGCCGAGGTTGCGGGCGACGATGAAGCCGGCCGGCGCGGCAGCCATGTCGGGACCAGGGGAAGGGACGATGCCGAGCGCCTCGCCGCGGGCTGGGACGAGGTACGAGCCGACGTACGCGACGGACGGCTCGAGCAGGCATGTGCGCGCATCGACGCGTGTTGCGCGATGGCGAAGGCGATGCACGACGACATGTGCCGGCTGGCCGACGACGCATTGACGCGTCTGGCGCAGCTCGCGGGCGACGAGGAAGTGCACCAGCTGCTGCGCCGGCGCTATCGACCCGTCATCGAGCGCTGGCTGGAAACCACCCCACGGACGCGCGAGTCGGTCGAGCGCGGAATCGAATTCCAGCGCGGACACTTCGGCTCGACTTCGGTGCGAGAGGAAGCGGATCGTTTCGTGGTGACTTGCGATCCCTGCGGCAGCGGAGGGCAGTTGCGCCGCACCAAGCGCGTCGCGCGCGTCGAAGGCGCGCACGACTGGACATGGAATCGCGAGAACGTCCCTTACTACTGCACGCACTGCGCGGTGATGTGGGAGATCCTGCCCACCGAGATGCGCGGCTACCCGATCCGGATCAACCTGCCTCCGGCGAACGACGCGGATCCCTGCGTGCATCTCTACTACAAGCGTCCCGAGGCGATACCCGACGAATACTTCACGCGCATCTCGCGCGTGCGCGGTGGCGCGCCGACGGCTGGCGCCGAGGCGCCCGCCGCGCCATGCGACGAAGGGGAAGAGGCTCGGCCGTGAGCACCGGCGATCCGCAGCGCGCGCAACAGGCGTCGGCTTGCCGCGCCGATCATGCGCTGCTCGATCTTCTGCAGGGCGGCGACGTCCGGGCGATGTCGCGGATCCTCACCTGGATCGAGGCGGAAGATCCGCGCCTCGACGGCATGCTCGATGCGATCTACGCCAGGGCTGGACGGGCGCATGTCGTCGGTTTGACCGGCGTTCCGGGCGCGGGCAAGTCGTCGCTGGTGGCGCGGCTGACGGAGCAATTCCGCCGTTCGGGCCGGCGGGTCGGCGTGATCGCCGTCGATCCGTCGAGCTCGCTCACGGGCGGTGCGATTCTCGGCGACCGGATCCGCATGGCCTCGCTGACACAGGATCGCGGCGTGTACATCCGCAGCATGGCGACACGCGGCGCGCTGGGCGGGCTGGCGCGCAGCACCGCCGACGCCGTCGACGTGCTCGACGCCGCAGGTTTCGACGTCGTCATGGTCGAGACGGTGGGCGTCGGGCAGGACGAATTCGAGATTGCCGAGGTGGCGCAGACGACCGTGGTCGTCTCCGCGCCCGGCCTCGGCGACGACATCCAGGCGATCAAGGCCGGCATTCTCGAGATGGCGGACATCCATGTCGTCAACAAGGCCGACCGGCCGGAGGCGCGCAAGACGATTGCCGACATCGAGGCGGTGCTTTCGATCGCGGGCAGCCGGCGGCGCCCGGGCGTGCGTGTTCCGGTGCTTGCCGCCAGCGCCCAGACCGGCGAGGGAATCGCCGAACTGGCGCACGCCATTGCCGCCCACCGCGAAGAACTGCGACATGGGGACGAGGAGGCGCGCCGCCATGCCGCCCGATGCGAACGGCGCGTATCGAGGGCCATGGAGGAGCTCGCGCTGCGCCAGGTCAGGGCGGGCATGAAAGGGCGTGAAGCGTTGTCGCTCCTGGATGGCGTGCGTGCCCGCACCATCGGTCCTCGCGCTGCCGCACGAAATCTGATCGGCAGGATCGGCTCGCCTCGGCACGTGCCGGACATCGCGAGCGACTCCGTCGACGACCGGCGGCACGGGTAGTTCGCCCCTCGTTGTCGAGCTCGCGTCACATCGATCTGGATGGCGTTTCATGGACCTGAACTACACGGACGAGGAACTGAGGTTCCGCAGCGAGGTCAGAGGCTGGCTGGAAGCCAATCTGCCGGAGGACCTGCGTAGAAAGGTGGCCGTTCACGAACGGTTGAGCAAGGACGATCTGCTGCGCTGGCACCGGATCCTGGCCGACCGGGGATGGATAGCGCCCGCCTGGCCCGCCGAATGGGGCGGCCCGGGCTGGACCGTCGTTCAGCGCTACATCTTCGAGGAGGAGTGCGGCTACGTCGGTGCCCCGCAGTTGCCGCGGTTCGGCATCTGGATGTGTGCCCCGGTCCTGATGCGCTTCGGCACCGATGCGCAGAAGAGACGCCACTTGCCGCGCATCTACCGCGGCGACGACCTGTGGTGCCAAGGCTACTCGGAGCCGGGCGCCGGATCGGACCTCGCCGGCCTGGTCACGCGCGCGCAACGCGTCGGCGATCACTATGTGGTCAACGGTCAGAAGACGTGGACGACGCTGGCGCACTACGCCGACTGGATGTTCTGCCTGGTCCGCACCGATCCGGCAGCCGGCCGGCGCCAGGAGGGCATCAGCTTTCTGCTCGTCGACATGAAGACGCCGGGCATCACCGTCAAGCCCATCATCCTGATGGACCGGGGAAAGGGCCACGACGTGAACGAAGTCTTCTTCGACGACGCCAGGATCCCGGTCGAGAACCTGGTGCACGAGGAGGGCAAAGGGTGGTCCGTGGCCAAGTTCCTGCTCGGCTTCGAGCGGATGAACACCGGACGCATCGGCGGATCGCGACGCGAGCTGGCCAAGCTGAAGAAGCTCGCCGGTGCGCAGCGCAAGAACGGCAGGCCGCTCATCGAGGACACGCGCTTTCGTGACCGCCTGTCGCGCATCGAGATCGAACTGATGGCGCTCGAGATCACCAACCTGCGCATTCTCGACCGGATGCTCCGTACCGGCCAGTCGCCCGGCGCCGACGTCTCGATCCTGAAGATCAAGGGTACCGAGATCGCGCAGGCACTGACCGAGCTGGCGATGCAGGCGGCCGGCCCCTTCGCGCAGGCCACCGAAATCCAGGGCGACGACGAGACGGCCCGGCTGGTGGCTTCGCTTGCCCCCGAATACTGCCTGACCCGCAAGGTGTCGATCTACGCCGGATCGAACGAGATCCAGCGCAACATCATCGCCAAGGCGACGCTCGGACTCTGAGGGGAAGACGCGTGAACTTCGACCGTGACGAACAGCAGCAGCTTCTCTCCGATTCGATCGAACGGTTCCTCTCCAGGGAGTACGGCTTCGAGGAACGTCGCCGCATCCTCGCCTCCGAGTCCGGAACGAGCAGCCGCGTCTGGCAGGGGCTCGCCGATCTCGGGCTGCTGGGCCTGTCGATCCCGGTCGAGTATGGCGGCTTCGGGGGCGGCGCCGACGACCTGATCGGCATCATGGAGCACGCGGGCCACGCGCTGCTGGCCGAGCCTTACCTGGCCACCGTGGGGCTGGGCGCGCGCCTCGTCGCCCGCGCCGGCAACGAGGCGCAGAAGCGCGCGTTGCTGCCCCCGGTCGCGGAGGGCCGGCTCCGATTCGCGCTCGCGCAGATCGAGGCCGGCGGTCGTTACGATCCCGCCGACGTGCATACGCGGGCGCGCCGGCGGGCCGGAGGGTGGGTGATCGAAGGGGAGAAGCGGCTGGTGCTGCACGCCCAGCATGCCAGCTACCTGATCGTGTCGGCGCGAACCGCGGGCGCCGAATGCGACGGCGAAGACATCGGCCTGTTCCTCGTCGATCCGCGTGCCGCCGGCGTCACGCAGCGCGCGGTCGGCAGCATCCATGGCGTGCGCGGGGCGGACGTCGCGTTGCGCGGCGTGGAGGTCGACGACCGGGCGCTGATCGGCTCCGAAACCGGTGGCCTGGAGGCGCTGGAGGAAGCGCTCGATTTCGCCACCGTGCTGGTGTGCGCCGAAGCGCTCGGGGCGATCCGGTACGCCAACGAGGCCACGCTCGAGCACATCAAGACGCGCAGGCAGTTCGGCGTGCCGATCGGATCGTTCCAGGTCCTTCAGCATCGCATGGTCGACATGGTCATCGCCTACGAGCAGGTCAAGTCGCTGGTCTACCTTGCCGCCTCGAAGGTCGACGATGGCTGCGATGCCGGCGAGCGCAAGCGAGTGGTGAGCGCGGCAAAGATACGGACGGCCGAAGCGTGTCGCCATGTGAGCCAGGATGCGGTCCAGTTGCACGGCGGCATGGGCCTGACCGACGAGCTCAAGATCAGTCACGCGTTTCGCCGCCTGACCATGATCGGGCAGGCGTTCGGCGACATCGACCATCACCTGGAGCGGTTCGCGGTGTGCTCGGGCGATTGAATCGTCCGTCGATCCGTCATCGGCGGGCCGGCTGCGGTGGAATGCTAGAATGAATCATTCGAAATTCTCATGGCTTGCCGCCCGTGGCCCGATCCATTCCCCCGCTCAATCCTTTGCGGGTGTTCGAGGTTGCTGCTCGTCTCGGAAATTTCACGAAAGCCGCTGAAGAGCTGCATGTGACCCAGTCGGCGGTCAGCCGCCAGATCGCGACGCTCGAGGACTACCTGAAGGTCCAGCTGTTCGCGCGCGAACGCTCCGGCGTGTCGCTCACCAAGATTGGAGAGAGCTATTACCGCGAAGTGGGGCCTGCCTTCGCGGCGATCGCTTCGAGCACGGGCCGGCTGCTGATGAACGGGCGCGCGCGTCCCCTTTACGTGCGCGCCTATCCGACGTTCGCGGTCAAGTGGCTCGTCCCGCGGATCGCCGGCTTCAATGCCGAGCATCCGGGCATCGACGTGCGCATCACCACGGGCATCGAGCCGGTCGATTTCACCAACGAGCAGCTGGACCTGTCGATCGAGTTGATGCTGGACAGCGACGCCGGCGCGCATCATATCCGGCTGTTCTCGTACCTGATCCAGCCCGTATGCAGTCCGGCGCTGCTGGCCGAAGGCAGCCGCCCGCCGCTCGAGACGATCGACGACCTGCGCGAACATCGATTGCTGCATTCGCGCTACCGGCGTCACGACTGGCACGACTGGCTGCGACACGTCGGTGCGCAAAGCGTCCTGGACGTCGCCGGAGCCGTCGAGTTCCCGAGCTCGGTCTTGACCTATCAGGCGGCCTCCGAGGGCGTGGGCGTGGCGATCGCGCAGATACGCTTGCTCGAGCAGGACATCGGCGCCGGACGGCTGGTGCCCTTGTTCGGCCCGCCGCTGGAACGTCCGATCTCCTACTACGTGGCCTGGTCCCCGAAGCGGGAGCCGAAGTACAAGGCGCGCGTGTTCCTCTCGTGGCTGGAAAAAGAAGCCGCGTCGAGCGCTGCCGGGAGCGCGTCTCCGGTCCGCGCGCCGGAGAGCGCGCGGCGGCAAACGGCATGACGAAAGGTCATGCCGCGTTTCCTTTCGCGAAGTTGCATCATCGGCCGTAGGGCGCGATAAGTCCGCCTGCCTCCTCGCTGCGACCGACGCATGTCGCGGCCTGGAGCGCAGGCAGATCCGGAGCACCGCTCCACCCCGTTTCGCAGCCCCGTCGATGGCGACCCGCCAAAGCGTCGATCAGGACAAGCAACTCGCCGCCGGCAAGGCCCGGACCGGTTCCGGTTCGTCCGCCTGGGCGCCGTTCGAGCACGCGGCGTTCCGTACGATCTGGTTCGTTTCCCTATTCGCCTTCGTCTGCGCCTGGATGAGCGACGTCGCGTCGGCCTGGATCATGGCCTCGCTGACGCGCGACCCGCTGTTCGTCGCGCTGGTGCAGACCGCGTCGGCGCTGCCGGTGTTCCTGTTCTCGATCGTCAGCGGCGTCTTCGCCGACACGATCGACCGTCGCCTCTATCTGCTGGCCACGCAGTGCTGGGTATCCATCGTCGCCGCCGTCCTGCTCGTCGCGACGCTCACCGACTCGTTGTCGCCCGCGCTGCTGCTGGCCCTGACGTTCGCCAACGGGATCGGCATGGCGATGCGCTGGCCGGTGATGGCTGCGCTCACGGCGGAGCTGGTGCCGCGCGACCAGATATCCGCGGCCGTCGCATTGAACGGCATCATCTTCAACGTCTCGCGAATCGCCGGTCCGATGCTCGCCGGCGCGTTCCTGGTGCAGGCTGCCGAGCACGTGGTCTTCGCGATCACCCTGGCGGTGTCGCTGCTGGGTACGGCGGCGATCCTGCGTTGGAAGCGTGCGGTGCTTGCGACATCGTTGCCGCCCGAGCGATTCGGTGGCGCATTGCGCGTGGGTGCTCGCTACGTCGTCTATTCGCCGCGCGTGCGCGTGACGCTCGTGCGCATCGTTCTCTTCGGCGTGACGGCGATCGTGCTGTTCGCCCTCGCGCCGCTGATCGCGATGCGTTTCGAGGGTGCCGATGCGAACACCTACACGCTGCTGCTGGCGGCGATGGGGCTCGGCGCCCTGATGATCGTTCTGAAGCTCGCCGAGATTCGCCGCCGCGTCGCGCCCGACAGGCTGATCGTCTACGGTACGCTGGTCAACGCCTCGACCACTTGCGTGGTCGCCTGGACCGACCACCTGAGCATTGCACTGGCGGCGGCGATGCTCGCCGGCATGGGCTTCGTCGCCACGCTCAACACCTTGCACGCGGTCGCGCAACTGGCGCTGCCGGACTGGGTGCGGGCGCGGGGAATGGCCTGGGTTCAAATGGCGACCATGGGCAGCAGCGCGCTGGGCGCTGCCGTCTGGGGGTTGGTCGCGCGCTGGGCGGGCGTGGAGGCGGCGCTTTTCGCCGCCGGGCTCACCGCCGGGGTGGGGCTGCTGACGGCCTGGCGCATGCGTCTCGATCGTCACGAGCACGAAGACTTGACCTCGGTCAGCGCCTTTGCCGGCGGCGTGCCGGCGATACCCGTCGCAGCGTACGACGGGCCGGTCGTCAACGGCATCCGGTATTCGATCGACCCGAGCGAGTGGCCGCAATTCGCGCAGGTCATGCG
Organism: Burkholderiaceae bacterium; assembly: GCA_023383035.1. Classification (GTDB taxonomy): domain Bacteria; phylum Pseudomonadota; class Gammaproteobacteria; order Burkholderiales; family Burkholderiaceae_E; genus Zeimonas. The sequence goes on from JAHDYE010000010.1 coordinate 29,167, forward strand.
CGAAAGCCGCGCCCGCCAGCTCAAGCATGGCGCGCTCGCGTGGAACCTGTATGCCGATGCGTCGGAACCCGATACCTATGTCGAACAGTTCATCGAAGAGTCGTGGACCGAGCATCTGCGTCGGATCGAGCGCATGACCGAGGCCGACCTCGTGCTCGCGGCCCGCAAGCAGGCGTTCCACCGCGGGCCCGCGCAACCGCGGACGATGTGCTGGATCGCTCGCTCGCTGGACGACGCGAGGCAGGCGAGCGGACAACCGTAGCCGGATCGGCCGTGAGGGACGCGGCCGGCCGGGAGACGCGGCCTCACGCCGCGGAAAGCGGACGCTGCGGGAAGGTCCGGTCGAACACGCTTTCGGCGATGCGGTTCCTGAGCATTTCGATCGAGCCGCCGGCGATCATCCAGCCGCGGATCCGGCGCAGGCAGTACTCGACGATCGATTCCTGGCTGTAACCGATGCCGCCCATGACTTGCAGCGCTTCGTTGGCGACTTCCCAGCCGGCCTGGTTGCATGCGAGCTTGGCCATGGCCGTGGCGTGCGCCGACGGCAGCCCGTGCTCGCCTTCGAGCGCCGCCTTGTAGAGCAGCAGCTGCGCCGACTCGAGCTTGAGCGCCATATCGGCGAACTTCCACTGGATGCCCTGGAACTCGCACAGCGCGCGCCCGAACTGCCTGCGGGTGAGCGCATGCTCGCGCGCGACGTCGAAGCAGAGCCGGCCCAATGCCAACGCGCGCGAGGCATTGCCGAGCCGCTCGATGTTGAAGCCGGAGATCTGTTTCTTGAAACCGCCGGCACCCAGCAGCACGTCCTGCGCCGGGATGCGACAGTCTTCGAAGTACAGCTGGCACCACTCCTCGCCGCTCATGAACCGGGCCGGCTGCCCGACGACGAAGCCGGGCATGCCGCGTTCGACGAGAATCGAGCCGATGCCTCCCACCCCCGGCCCGAAGCGGACATAGACGAGGAACAGATCCGCCTCCGGGCTGTGCGTCGAGAACACCTTGCTGCCGTTGACGACATAGCCGTCGCCGTCCGGACGTGCGCTGGTCTTCAGCTCCGTGACGGCCGAACCTGCATCCGGCTCGCTCATGCCCAGGGCGATCAGCTTCCTGCCGGCGAGCAGATCCGGAAGGTGCCGCGCCTTCTGCCCGGTCGATGCGTACTCCACGAAAGTGCGAATCGGGCCGAAGTTCCCCGCCTGGACGAGATCAGCACTCTTGGGACACGCCAGAGCGACTTCCTGGATCGCCAGCACGGCATGCATCAGCGTGCCGCCTTGACCGCCGTCTTCCTCCGCGAACGTGATACCGAGCAGACCCTGCTCGGCCAGCATCCGGTTGACGTCCCACGGCACGCGCGGCGAGTGGGCCCGGGCGAGCGCGCCGGCGGACAACTTGTCGCGCGCGAAGCGGCGCACGGAGTCTGCAAATGCCTGATGCTCTTCGCTGAGTCGGAAGTCCATGACGGCCGGGCAAGTGATCGCGCATCGATGATGCGCGATCGCGTCGGTCTTTTGAACTTCTCGTTACGCTCTCAGGCATGAAGTTTGATCATGCCGGGAACGGGCGCTACCGCCACCCCGATCGCGACGCTCCGTACTTGTAGGCAATCCATCCCCCGAGCATCCCGCCCAGGTGCGCGAAATGCGCCACTCCCGATGCGGTGCCCGACACGCCCAGCACCAGCTCGAGCGCTGCGTAGAGCAGCACGAACACCCGTGCCGGCATCGGGATCGGCGGAAACAGCAGCATCACCGTGCGGTTCGGAAACACCACCGCGTAGCCGAGCAGCACCGCGAACACGCCGGCCGAGGCGCCCACCACCGGCAGGCCCTGCCCGCCGAACATCTCGCCGAACATGATCTGCGCGATCGCGCCGGTGACCACGCCGAGGAAGTAGCCCAGCGCGAGCCGGCGCGTGCCCCAGACGCGCTCGAGGTCGGAGCCGAACATCCACAGCGCGAACATGTTGAACAGCAGGTGCGTGAGCCCCGCGTGCAGGAAGCTGTAGCTGACCAGCGTCCACGGCGCGGCCAGCACGCTGGCCCAGCCGGGCCACAGCGCGAACCAGTGGAACGTCAGCGGACCGAGCAGGTTCTCGACCAGGAAGCCGATGACGTTGGCGAGGATCAGGAACTGGACGAATGGCGTCAGCACAGGTACAGGGTACACCGGCACGCCGGCCGATTCCCGCCTGCGGCGGGGCAGGCCGCGCGGGTATGGGTCGCGCGCGGCAACGCCTCGAACGCGTTCGAGGCCGGCGTCGTCGTGAGTCGCGACCTACAACTCGCGCGCCGAGAAGGTATTGCACTGCGAGGCCTGGCCGCTTTCCAGTCCGGCGCGGAACCAGCGCATGCGCTGTGCCGACGAGCCGTGCGTGAAGCTTTCCGGCACCACCACGCCCTGCGATCGCTTCTGGATGCGGTCGTCGCCCACCGCCGCGGCCGCCGCCATGCCTTCCTCGATGTCGCCGCGCTCGAGCCAGTTGCGCGCCTGCTGCGAGTGGTGCGCCCACACGCCCGCGTAGCAGTCGGCCTGCAGTTCGAGGCGTACCGACAAGGCGTTGTACTGTTCCTGCGAGGCGCGCTGGCGCGCGCTCTGCATCTGGTCCATCGTGCCGAGCAGGTTCTGCACGTGATGGCCGACCTCGTGCGCGATCACGTAGGCCTGCGCGAAGTCGCCGGGTGCGCCCAGGCGCTGGCTCATCAGCTCGAAGAAGCCCAGGTCGATGTAGACCCGCTCGTCGCCCGGGCAGTAGAACGGACCCGTCGCCGCGGCGCCGAATCCGCACGCGGTGTCGACCCGTCCGCTGTAGAGCACCAGCTTGGGCGGCCGGTACTGAGCGCCGCCCTGCCTGAACGCCTGGTTCCAGACTTCCTCGGTGCTGGCCAGGACGACCGACACGAAGCGGCCGGCCTCGTCGGTGGGCGCCGGCGCCGGCCCCTGCCGCGAAGCGGGCGTGGTGACGGTCTCGACGCCCTGCAGCAGCCCCAGGACCATGCGCGGATCGACGCCGAACAGCCAGGCCGCCACGAACGCGATGGCGATGGTGCCCAGCCCCATGCCGGCGCGGCGTCCACCGAACCCGCCGGCGCGGCGGTCTTCGACGTTCGAACTCTCCCTGTGCCCTTGCCAGCGCATGTCGGTCTCCCTGCGCGGATCGGCGCGCGGAGAACCATCTTAGCGGTGTCGGGCGGCGGCTGCGCGGCCGGCCCGGGCGACGCGCCCCGCGCGCGGGGTCAGGCCTGCATCGGCGGCACGGCCACGTCTGCGCCCGCGCGCGCGGCGACCAGGCTTGCCAGTGCCGCGGCGTCCGGCGAACAGCGGCTCCGCACGGCCGCCGCGACGTCGATACACGGAAGTCCCGCAGGCAGCACAGCGTCGCGCCAGGCCGCATCCTGGCGGTCGAACACCATCGCCGAAGGATCGAGACGACCCGGACCGGCAGGCCGCGCGCATCCAGCAGCTTCTGTGCCGCGACGGCCAGCGTCACGTGGATGCCGGCGGCCAGCAGCGTCGCGACGGGGCTTTCGCGATCGCCGAGCACGTAGCCGCCGCGCCGGATGTCCAGCACCTGTTCGGGCGTACGCGTCTGCGCCGGCTGTGCATGCCGGGACAGCAACAGTGTGCTCGGACGCTTCGCCCACGCGATCGCGCCGATCCACGCGACGGCCGTCTCGGCCGGATCGCAGGGGCGCCAGACGTCCGGACCGGCGTTCCCCTGCAGGTCGGCCGCTTGCGTGCCGGCCAGAGGCGCTGGCGCGGGTTCGTTCTCGCCGGCCGCGGTGAACACGCGCACTGCCGCCCGGCCTCGGCCCGGTCCGGCGGTGCGTACCGCGTCGCCGCCGTCATCGCCGCTGTTCTCTGCCAGGTCGGCAGTACCGTACGGCAGGTAGCCGCCATGCAGCGCGATGCCGTTCATCACCGCGGCCATGCCGGATGCGCGAACGCCGTAATCGACATGGCGCCCGCCATGGACGCCGCCGCGCAGCGCGCCGAAACCGGGGAAGCGGATCAGGTTCGAGCCGCCGGGCGCGGCCGAGCCGCCGAGCAGCTCGGGCAGCGCCGGCGCGAGCGCCGCGAGCACCTTGCGTGAAGCGTCGTCCGTGGCGATCGTATCGCGCGACCGGCCGAATCGGGCCATCACCGTGATCAGCGTTTCGTGGAAACCGGCCGGCAGGTCGCCCCGCACGCGCCGGTCGAACTCGGCGGCCAGTTCCGGGAAGGCGTGCTGGTAGGCGGCGAAGCGCCGCTGCCAGTTGCGGCATGCCGTTTCTCCGCGCTCGCGTGCGTTCCACGATTCGTAGACGTCGCGCGGGATCTCGAACGGCGGGTGTCGCCATTCGAGCCGTTCGCGCGCAGCGCCCGCTTCGACCGTCGCCCGCGTTTCGCGGTCGAATCGTGCGTTGTCGCCGCGGCGCGGCGCTTCGTGGCCTGCCCGGATGCGGCAGACGACCAGGCTCGGTGCGTCCCTGAAATCGACCGCGCGGCGCAGCGCCGCATCGATCGCGTCGACGTCGTGTCCGTCGACCGGACCGATCACGTTCCAGCCGTAGCGGCGAAAGCGCGCCGGCGTATCGGCGCCCGACGCGGACGCTTCGCCGGTGCCGTCGTCGGCGCATAACGCGACGAGCTTGTGCAGCTTCCAGGCAGCGGCCAGCGCGCAGGCGTCGCGGCTCGCCGCGTCGTGCGCCGCGCAGTCATCGTCGACCAAGATCCAGGTGCGGTGATCGACGATGTCATGGCCGTCACGGTTGAATTCGTCGGCGAGCAGCTTCTCGGCCAGCGCCATGCCCACCGCGTCGGCCAGGCCGTGGCCCGGTTCGGTCCTCGCACTGAAGCCCGAGCGGATGCCCGCCCGGCCGCGCAGCCGACCCTCGCGTTGCCCGCATCCGCGCAGCTCGTCCATCGTCAGGTCATGACCGGCCAGGTGCAGCAGCGCCTCGTGCAGCGCCGAGGCGTGCAGGCGGTACGCAACGACGCGATCGCGATCCGTCCACCCGGGATGGGCCGGGTGATGCCTGAGATGGCCATCCCACAGCGCGACCAGCATTTCGGCCATGCCGGTCGGCCCGCCGGGCCGGCCGCCTGGTTGCGCCGCGACGTCGAGTGCGAGGACGCGCAGCGAATCGGCCATGCGCCGGGCGCGCAACGGGCGATATCGGTCGCGGTCGTACCGGGTCGGGACAGCGAGCAGGGCAGGCATCGGGAGCTCCGGAGCGCGGCGATCGGCCGCGATGGCCGCCGGACTGGTCCGGCACACGGCCTGTCGGAAACTCTAGGAGCCGGCCCGGCTCGTTTGAAGTCAGGAATTCTTGCGTTTCGGTTCAGGAAAACCTGAATATCAGGCCGAATGCTCGTGCAACGTGAAACGCGCGCCGCCGCGCTCGCGCAGCACGCTGAAGCGCAGCTCGGGCCAGCGTTCCTGCGCTACCGTGATCTCGTGCGGCGTGCGCACCAGGTAGGTCGGCGCATCGGCGGCGTCCAGCGCCACGCGGGCCGCGTTCTGCTCCAGGAAGCGCGGCACCATCGCCGCGTCGTCGCCGTTGATCCAACGCGCCGCCACGTAGGGCGCCGGCGCGATGCGCGCCTCCACGTTGTATTCGACGCGCAGCCGGTGCGCCACCACCTCGAACTGCAGCTCGCCCACCGCGCCCAGCAGCAGCCGGCTGCCGCCGTCCAGGCGAAACACCTGGATCGCGCCTTCGTCGCCGAGCTGCGCGAGCGCCGCGCGCAGCTGCTTCATCTTCATCGGGTCGACCACCTCGATGGTGCGGAACGACTCGGGAGCAAA
>JAHDYE010000011.1 GCA_023383035.1 Burkholderiaceae bacterium
AGCCGACGAGGACCGTCTTCGCCTCGTCGTAGCTGTCGAGTTCGGCCTGCAACGCCGCGGCGAGCTTCTTGGGCGTATTGTGCAGTGAAATGTCCATCCATGTCCGCGGCATGTCTGCGGGCAGGCGCTTGCCAAGCAGCACCTTGAGAACGTCGCAGGCAAGGACGACGGTGGGTCGCTTGCTCATCTTCACCCCTCCATCACGCGAACGGGTTCTCGGCCATCGAAGTCAATCCGGTGTGCATCACGAACAGGTCCTGGAAATCGGCTCTCCCGGAGAGCTCGAGCACGTCGAGGCGGCGCGCGAGCGAGACGGCGCGACTGCGATGATGACGGTTGAACAATGCCATGCGGGCGCCGTCGCCGGCCGCGTTGCCGATCGAGTGCACGTGCTCGACCGGCACCTGGGGCACCAGGCCGATCGAGAGGATGTCCACCGGATCGAGGTGATTGCCGAAGGTCCCCGCCAGATAGATGCGATCGACCTTCGTCACGCCGCTCTCGGCGAGCAGGATCTCGATTCCGGAGCGCAGCGCCGACTTGCCCAGCTGCACCGCGCGCACGTCCTGCTGGGTGAGCACGATGTCGCGCCCGGTACGCGAGAACGGCGCCTCGACCAGCATCAGTTCGCCGCTGCGTCCCGAGGGGTTTGCCCGCAATTGCCGGTGCGTCTGCACCGGCGCGAGAGCACCATCGGTGCCGATCAGCCCCGCGCCTACACCAGCGGCGACGCACGAGATCACGCCCGAACCGCACAAGCCGATCGGGCGCCGGTCGCCGCGCTCGCCGTCGCCGGGGATCGCAGCCCAGCGGATCTTGCCGCCCGGTTCGACCCAGACGCGCTCGAGCGCACCGGGCGCGGCGCGCACGCCGCAACGGATGTGCGCCCCCTCGTATACCGGACCGGTCGCGCAGGAGGTCGCCGTCAGCTTGCCGTCGTGGGCGAGCACCACCTCCCCGTTGGTCCCGACGTCGACCAGCAACTGCGTACCGCGGTAGAAATCCGCGCCACGCGTGAGCAGCGCGGCGAGCGTGTCGCCGCCGATGTAACCGGAGACCATCGGGAACACGAAGGCGCGCGCGCGCGGTGCGATATCCAGCCCGAGCGCTGCGGCCTCGACGTCGGCACCCTCCGACCAGACCGGCAGGTAGGGGCCGCGTCCGAGCGATTCGGGATTGACGCCGAGCAGGATGTGCTGCATCGTCGGATTGCCCACGAGCACCGCGTCGACGATGTCGCGCGACGCCACGCCGCATTCGGCGCAGGCCTCGGCGACCAGCCGGTTGATCTCGTCGACCAGCAGCTTGCGCATCGCAGCGAGAGCCGTCGGGTCCTGCTGGATGCAGGTCATTCGCGAAACGACGTCCTCGCCGTAGATTGCCTGCGGGTTGCCGGCGGTATGCATCGCAATGATCTCGCCGCGCGCCAGATCGCAAAGGAAGACGACGAAAGAGGTGGTGCCGATGTCCACCGCGATACCGCAGACACGCTCGTGGCGTCCCGGCAGGATCTGGATCACGCGCCGCTCGCGAAATACCGTCGCGGTCAGCTCGCGAGCGCCGTCGAACCCGTCGACGGCCGAGTAGTCGCCGATCACCTCGAGCGGGATCTCGACCTCGCGCCGTCCGAGCGCCTTCGCGACGGCCTGCGCGATCCGCGTGGTCAGCGAACGCGGCGGCTGCGACGCCGCCGGGTCGACCGACAAGGTCAAGCGGCTCGCGAGCGGGCGAGCAGCGATCGAAATCATGGTGTGCGGCTTGCGCGGAGCGCTGCGCACCGCCTGGCTCTCGAACGGCACGGAAATCGATACGTCGCCCTGCACCTCGCACATGCAGGCGAGACGATAGTTCCCGCCCTGCGGATGCTCGGGCAGCAACTCGCGCTCGGTGTCGCTACGCGCGGTGAGCATGGCGTCGGACGCCGCATCGACCTCGACGATGCAACTGCCGCACTTGCCCCGTCCTCCGCAGACCGACTTGATACCGACGCCGGCCTTCCACGCCGCGGAGAGCAGGCGCTCGCCGGATCGAACCTCGACGCTGCGCGAATCAGGCTGGATGGTGACGCGATGCACGGCTGGCAAGTCCTTTGGCGTTGGCTATCCGATACTACGAGACCGCTCTCGCGCGCACCCAGCCAGCGCCTCGCACGACCTCGCTCGCCTGCAGCAGGTTGGCGGGATCCCGGAACGGGTCGGCGCTGAACAGCGCGAGGTTGGCGCACGCACCGGGCCGGATGTCGGCCGATCCGGCACCCCAGAGCCGCCGCGGCAAGCTGCTCGCGGCACGCAGCGTCTGCTCCATCGACAGGCCGCACTCGAGCAGAAAGCGCAGCTCGTCGATCAGTCCGGCGCCGTGCTCGACGCCGGGGCTGCCCGCGTCGGATCCCGCCACCAGATCGACACCCAGTTGCGCTGCGCGCGCGACATGCTCGCGGTGCGCATCGAGGATTGCTCCGAGCTTGAGCACCGTGTCCGGCCCCCAGCCGGCAGCCTCGGGCCTGCGCCACTGGAAGTGCACCGGCGCGAAGGTCGGTACCCACGCCGTGCCCTGGTCGGCCATGCGGCGCAGCAGCTCCTCGGTCATGAAGAACCCGTGCTCGACCGAATCGATGCCCGCCTCGACCGCCACGGCGATGCCTTCGGTGCCGCTGCAATGCGCGAAGGTTCTCAGTCCGTGCTCGCGCGCGCAGCGCACGATCAGTCGAAGCGATTCGACATCGAACTGCGGTGCGCCCTTGACGCTGCCCGACTCGAAATCGATGATGCCCGTCTCGATGATCTTCAGATCGTCGGAGGAGCGCGCGATGTCGCGCACCGCGGCGCGGATCTCGTCGTCGCTCGAGACCTCGCGCGCCATGAAGCTGCCGTATCGCTGGGGCCGGCGCAGCGCCTCGCCCGCCGATCGCACCTCCAGCACCTTCGACTCGCCGCGGATGCCGTGATTCACGCCGTAGCGGTCGCCCGCGTCGCGCACCATCGTGATTCCGTGCGAGAGCGTGCGTGCGACGTTGTCCCGCCCCACTTCCATCATCAACTCGAGCGGCGCATCCTGGTAGCGCGAACGCGCCTGGAAGTCGAGTTCGCCGCCGTCCAGGAAGAGATGGCAGTGCGCGTCGACCAGCCCGGGCATCACGAACGCGCATTGCGTCGTCGGGCCCGCGACCGCGTGCTCTCCCGGCGTCACCGCGGCAATGCGCTCGCCGTCGACGACGATGCTCACCGGCGAGTCGCGATAGCGCTCGCCGTCGAACCAGGCGCTGGCGATCAGGGTTCTCACGATTGCTGGTACAGATCGACGATTGCCATCAGCGCATCGCTGTCGCGCAACTCGATGATGCGGCGAAACTCGCGCAGGACGAAGTTGTCTTCGGGCAGGAGCGCGTACTCGCGCCACGGCGTTCCGAGCACCGTGTCGAATCCGATCGGCATCGCCACGGTGAGAAACGCGCACTCGAGCTGGAACTTCAGGTCGGATCCGTCGGCCGCCTTGTCCGGCAGGTGCTGGGGCAGATTGGACAGCCCTCCCATGATGTGGATCCCTGCGAGCGCCGGATCGTCGCGCACCGCGCGGATACCCTCGAGCGCCATCTTGATCAGGCCCTCGGTGTCCGCGGCAAGCGTGCAGATGGAGACGTCGACGAAGAGGTCGGCGTTTCCGACGCCATAGCCTCCCTCCTTGAGTCGCTCGGCCATGCGCCGCGCGGTCTCGTGGACTTCGGCGCCGGTGCGGTTGTGCACCATCTTCCCGTCCCTGACCTGCTCGGAGGACATCAGGATCGCCTTGCACGGACGGATCTTCAGCAACTCGGCCAGTTCCCAACGCGATTCGGAGATGGAGTTGACCAGCGGCTTCCTCCCGCCCGCCCTGGCCTGATCGTAGGCCTGGAGCGCCGCCTCCTGTACCGCGAAGTCCGGGCAATCGAGCGACAGCGGCAGGTTCACCACTTCCTGAATCGCGCGCACGATCTCGACCATGAAGCGCGGGTCGCTGATCGCCTTGTCGCCGGCGTTCACGTTCAGGCAGGTCGCGCCGGCCTCGGCCTGACGCCGCGCGAGCTTCTGGATTCCGTCGATGTCCTCGTTGTCGAACAGTGCCTTCGTCGAGCGGAATCCGGGGTTGATGCGCTCGCCGATGATGCTCAGGCCGGGGATCGACACGGATGTTCTCCTCAGTGTTGTACAGGTTGCGCGCGCCCGGACAGCAGCCCGGATTCGCTGACGATCTCCGCGATCAGGTGTTCGTTCTTCGGCGCCATCAGGTGGATCCCGGCGACCCCCTCGATCGCGCGAATCCTCACGATCTGCTCGACGCAGATGCGCACGCCCTCTGCCTTCGGATCGCTGGCGCGCTCGATGCGCGTGATTAGCTCGTCCGGAATGTGCACTCCGGGCACGTGGTTGCGCATCCAGCGCGCCGAGCGCGCCGACGTCAACGGACCGACACCGACCAGGATGTGGCAGCGCTGGTGCAGGCCCTGCGCGCGCACCGCGTGCATGTAGCGTTCGAGCATCGGCACGTCGAAGCAGTATTGGGTCTGGACGAAGCGCGCGCCGGCGGCCACCTTGCGCCCGAGGCGCATCGGTCGCAGGTCGAAAGGCGGCACGAAGGGGTTGTCGACCGCGCCCAGGAACAGCCGCGGCCGACCGGTGAGCATGCGCCCCGAGCGATAGAGACCGTCGTCGCGCAGGCGCCGCGCGGTGTCGAGCAGCGAAACCGCGTCCAGGTCGAACACCGGCTTCGCGCCAGGGTCGTCGCCGTTGCCGATGCCGTCGCCGGTCAGGCACAGCAGATTGCCGATTCCGAGTGCCGCGGCCGCGAGGATGTCGCCCTGGATCGCGATCCGGTTGCGGTCGCGACAGGTCATCTGCATCACCGGCTCCCATCCGTGGCGCGCGAGAATCAGCGAGACGCCCAGGCTGGACATGTGACAGTGCGCGCCGGGCGCGTCGGTGACGTTGAGCGCGTCGACCCATCCCTCGTAGTGGTGCGTGCGCGTGAGCACGTCGCCGGGGTCCGCCGAGTCGGGCGGCGAGCACTCCGAGGTCACCACGAAGGTTCCCGAACGCAGCAGCGACTCGAGGCGGCTCGCAGCGAGCGCTTCGTCGGACCGCGGGGGAGCCTGCGTGACCAGCGACGCCGGCCACGGTTCCTGGCGCAGTACGCGCAGCCAGCTCGACCGCCCCTGGTACTGGTGCTCGAGCGGCGGGTTCGGTTTCGTCGGCAAGGCACCCGCGCGCATCCGCGCGGCGCCGTGGTTCGCCTCGATCCAGACGCACTGCATCCCGGGCTCCACCTCGCAACCGCCGTCGGCGCGCACCCCGCCGCAGGGCCCGTTGCGCAGCGACTTCGGGCAGTTCATCGGGCAGGCCATCCCGGTGACCGAGAGCACGCACGCGCCGCACATCCTGCAGTCGAACAACGCGCCCTTCGCTGCGCGCTCGATCGCCGCCACCGGGCGTTCCAGCCTGGCATAGCCGATCAGGCGCGCGAGCGGACGCAGCGCATCGAGCGCCCTGTCGAGAACGCTGTAGACGGATTCGAGCAGCCTCGCGTGCCTGACGGCCCATCGGCGCAGTACGTACACGTCGGTCTGCTCGCGAATTGCGATCCCGCGCGAGCGCCGGATCGCGTTCGGCCAGCCGGCTAGGGGTAGCGCCGGTACTTGTCGATGGCGCGCGACATGGCCCGGACGTTCTCCAGCTTGCAGTAGTCGGTGATGCTGTTGGCGCTGGAGATCATGTAGCCGCCGCCCTTGCCCACCTTCTCGATCCGGTCGCGCACTTCGGCTTCGACTTCCGCTTCGGTGCCGCGCGGCAGCGTGTAGTCGAGGTCGATGTTGCCGACGATGCAGACCCTGTCGCCGTACTTCGCCTTGAGCTGGTTGATGTCCATCGCCGCCGGCTGCACCGGATGAATGGCGTTCATTCCCAGCGTGAGCAGCCCGTCGAGCAGCGGGAACAGGTTTCCGTCGCTGTGGAAGATCCAGGGCTTTCGCATCTCGTTGGCCACCAGCATCTGGTAGGGCTTCATGAACTCTTCCCACATCTCCGTGCTCACCCACGGCATCTTGTTGTCGGCGTGGTCGTCGTTCGCCCAGATGAAGTCGAAGTCCATCTTGTTCAGGTGCTGCACGACGCGCGCCGACCACTCGGAGAAGCGCCGGTGCACTTCCTTCACCAGGTCGGGGTCGTCGTACATCATGATCGAGAACACATCCAGCCCCATGCTCTCGAAGGTGCTCGCGCCGCCCAGCCTGATCCGGGCGAACACCGCGTAGTCCTCGCGGTACTTCTCGATCCACTCGGCTACCTTCTCGTAGCGCGCCGGGTGGTCCGGGTCGGGCAGGAAGCGGTCGAACAGCTCGAGCGAATCGCGGCTGGTGAGCAGCCCGTGCTTGACGTAGGTGCGCCCGTCGGACGGATCGGTACCCATCTCGGCGATCCAGGGCGGAGTGAAGTCGAAGGTGATGCGCTGCGGGTAGTACCAGGCCTCCTTGCCCGTCGTTCCGGTCGTCTGGATCGACTGGCCGTCGCTCGCGCTCAGGCCGCTGGGGAAGTGATAGCCGAAACCGTCCATGCCCAGCGCCCGGCACAGCTCGCCGGGCGTGAAATCGGTGCGCCCGCCCATCACCCGCACCTGCATTCCTTCCTCGATGTCGTTCTCGATCCACGGCACCATGTCGGGCTGACCGCGCTTCAACGCAGTCAGTACGCGTTCTCTCGGTGTCATCGCCCTGCCTCCGCGCGCGCGCTGTCGACCATCCTGTTGCAGGCCTGGACGCACTCGTACGCGTCCTCGCTGTAGAAATCGGCGCCGATCTCGGCGGCGTACTTGTGCGTGAGCGGAGCTCCGCCCACGCCGACCCGCACCGACGAACGCAGCCCCGCTTCCTCGAGCGCCGCGATCGTGCGGCGCATGCCTTCCATGGTGAGCGTGATCAGCGCGCTCATCAGCACGAACTGCGGCGCCTCCTTGCGGATCGCCTCGATGAACATGTCGGCGGTCACGTCGACGCCCAGGTCGACGACCTCGTAACCACCGCCTTCGAGCATCATCCGCACGATGTTCTTGCCGATGTCGTGAAAGTCGCCCTGCACGGTGCCCAGCACCACCTTGCCGCGGGTCGCCGCCGCCTCGCCGACCAGATGCGGCTTGAGCACCGGAACGACCTCGGTCATCGCGCGCGCCGCGACCATCATCTGCGGCAGGAAGAACTCGCCCGACGAGTACTTCTCGCCCACCACCGACATCGCGGCGATCAGGCCGTCCTTCATGATCGCGCCGGGATCGACTCCTTCGTCGAGCGCGGCGCGGGTCGCCGCCACCGCCTCGTTCTTCCTGCCCCGGATCACCCAGTCCTTGATCGTCGCTATCGCGTCGGACATCGCCATCTCCCTCGCTCTCGGAGTTCCTCTGACATATTACGCATATGTTTCAGACTGTCAATGCCGATCGGCCTAGCGAAAGCCCAGCAACTGGCTCGGCAGCCAGGTGACGAGCGCGGGAAAGATCATCACGATCACCAGCGTGAGGCACTGCAGCACGATGAACGGCGTCACACCCCTGTACATGTCACGAATCGTGATCTCCTCCGGCGCCACCGCGCGCAGATAGAACACCGCGGGAGCCATCGGCGGGGTCAGGTACGAGGTCTGGATCATGATCAGGAACAGGGTCAGGAACCACACCGCATCGAACCCGGCCGCCACGGCCAGCGGCGTGAACAGCGGCACGAAGATCAGCACGATCGAGATCCAGTCGAGGAAGAAGCCAGCGATGAAGATCACGAACATCATCATCCACAGCAGCACCCACGGCGAGAGTTGCGCCTTGCTGATCAGCGCACTGGCGGTGGTGATCCCGCCCCCGCCGATGAACACGCCGGTGAACAGCGTTCCGGCGAGCAGCACCGTCATGATCATCGCAGTGATCTTGAGCGTCTTGATCAGCGCCTCGTACAGGCCGGGAATGCTGAAGCGCCCGTAGAGCATCGTCAGGAACAGGGAGGCCAGCGCGCCGAGTGCCGCCGCCTCGGTCGGCGAGGCGAGGCCGAGCAGGATCGAACCCAGCACGGCGAAGATCATGAACAGCGGCGGCACCAGGTTGCGCGAGGAGATCCACAACTTGCGACCGAATCCGGGCTCGTCGGGTTCGCGCGGGATGCGCGGGCCCTTCTCGGGGTAGACCAGGCAGATGAAAACGATGTAGACCAGGTACAACCCGGCCATGAGCAGGCCGGGAAACGCCATTCCGTAGAACAGGTCGCCGACCGACACGTTCGCCATCGGACCCATCACCACCGCCACCACCGACGGCGGGATGATCGTTCCCAGAGAGCCACCCGCGCAGATGCTGCCCGAGATCAGCGCCTTGTCGTACTTGTAGCGCAGCATGATCGGAATCGTCAGCATGCCGACTACCGATTCGGTCGCGCCGATCACGCCGCTCGACGCCGCGAAGATCACGCACATGAAGATGGTCGCGAGCGCCAGTCCGCCCGGCAGGCGCCGCGTCCAGATGTGGATCGCCTCGAACAGCTTGTCGGCGATTCCGGACTTCTCCAGCATCGCACCCATGAACACGAACATCGGCACTGCGGCGAACACGAAGTTCGACGCGATGTCCTCGATCTTGTCGACGAACTGGAACACGACGTTGCTGCCGAAGATCATCAGGCCGAAGATCACGGCGGTGATCATCATCGCGAAAGCGACCTGGACGCCCAGGAACATCAGCAGGAACGCAAGCGGCAACATCAGGAACGGCAGGTAGCTCATGCTGCGTTTCCGCGGTTGAGAGTGAGTCTGCGCACGCACTTGGTCACCTCGACGATGACCTGCAGGGCGAATAGCACGAAGGCGACCAGGAACACGACGCGAAACGGCCACACCGGAAGGTTGAGCGCCGACTGTCCGCTGGTCTCGCCGCTCCTGTACCCGTCGACCAGGTAGCGGTACATCTGGTAGCTGAGCCAGATCAGCAGCGGCAGCATGACGGTGTAGCCGACCAGGTCGATCGCCGCGCGGGTGCGCTCGGAGAACTTGCCGCTGAACACGTCGATGCGGATGTGCGCGTCCTCGCGCAGGGTATAGGCCATGCCGAGCAGGAAGTGCGAGCCGGTGAGCAGGTATCCCACCTCGTAGGCCCAGATGGTCGGCGCGCCCATCGCGTAGCGGGCGAATACCTCGTAGCAGGTCGCGAGCACCAGAGGGACCAGGACCATCGCCGCGGCGATGCCGACGCTTCCGGTGACACGTTCGATCGACTTCGTGAGCGCATTCATCGCGCCCTCCCCTTACTGGTTGGTGACGGACAACGATCGGCGCCGCATCGTGCCGATCGTCGGCGGGCGCGTCTCGCGCCGCCCCGGCCCCACCCGGCGCGGACTGCCGGGCAGGACTGCGCACCGAGCGGTGAACAAGCCGGATGTGCAACGGTCAGCAACAAGATGGGGTGCTTTCGCACCCCATCGTTTCGGCGACGAGCGCTCAGGCCCTCGTCTTGACCGTGCGCCAGCCGGACGCGCCTTTCCAGAGCGCGTCCATCTCCTTCTGACTCGCGAGCGCCTTGCCGAACCAGGGAAGGTTTCCTTCCTTGGCCGTCTTCTCCGCCCACTTCAGGCCGATGTCGCGAGCCGCGTACTGCACCTCGGGCGAGAGTTCGATCAGCGTATTGCCCGCCTTCTTGTAGAAATCGAGCGCTTTGGCGTCCTCCTGGCCGACCTTCATCCAGAAATCCACCGTCACGAGCCTGGCCACCGTTTCGACCAGTTTCTGGTCGGCGGGCGTGAGCTTGGCCCAGGCCTCCTTGTTGATCGCCAGCTCGAAGGGCGCTGTGGGCTGGTGAACGCCAGGGTAGATGATGTACTTGGCGATCTTGTGAAAGCCCATCGAGATGTTCTCGTACATCGTGCCCCACTCGGTGGCGTCGATCGCGCCGCGCTCGAGCATCGGGTACACGTCGCCGCCCGCGGTCGTCACCGGCGCTGCGCCGAGATCCTTGGCCATGTCCAGCCACGCGCCTGCGGTGCGCATCTTCAGGCCCTTGAGGTCGGCCAGCGTCTGGACCGGCTTTCTCGAGTGCAGGAAAGCCTCGGCGGTACGGGCCGCCAACGGGAACGAGATGATGTCGGCGGTTTCCTCCCGAAACTTGCGCTGCATCTCGACGCCGCCGGCCTGGTACAGCCAGTGCAGCATCCGTTCGGTGTCGAAGGAGCCCGCGTACCCGCCGAACAGTACCGTCGTCGGATCCTTGCCCCAGTCGTAGCCCATCCAGGTGTGGCCGCACTCGGCGATTCCGTTCTTGACCGTCTCGGGCACCTTCAGTGCGTTGCCCAGCGCGCCACCCGGGAACACCTCGACCTTGAAGCGTCCGCCGGAAAGCTCGCCCATCTTCTCGGCGAATGCCTTCGCGCCGAGGTCCATCAACGGGCCGCCGCCCCATCCGGTGGCCATCTTCCAGTTGATCGTGGACTGCGCCTGCGCCGGCTGCGCAAGCGTCGCGCCGGCAGTCGCGATCGCACCGGCCTTGAGAAAATCGCGTTTCTTCATTCCCCGTCTCCTCTGTTGTCTTTGGTTCGGACTTCGCTAGGACTAGGCTGCTTGCTCGGCGACCGGGCCGTCGAGCGAGACCGGCGCGTCGGGCCGTCGGTACTTCTCGATCACCGGTTTCAACTCCGGTTTGATGTGGTCTTCGCTGTAGCCGTTGAAGATGGTTCCGACCAGGCCACGATCGAGGTCGCTCGTCCCCATCAGCCAGTCGGCGATCGGGAACGTCAGGTTCATGTTGTGCCCCATCATGATTCCGTAGTTGTGGTGCGCCGTGTGATGACGCCTGATCGTGTTGATGAAGGGCGTGTGGCGCACGAACCAGTTGTCATGGACGTGGCAGCAGTAGTGGAAGCTCTCATATATCAGGTACTGCCCGACGATCGTCACCATCAGGATGTAGCCGGCGTTCGGGTTGATCAGCGCGCCGAGCACGAGCGCGAACGGCACGCCCAGCGCCATGAAGGTGAACAGCGCACGCCACGGAAAGAAGATGATCCGCCATTCGCGCGCAGTGTCCACCGTCATCTCGTTGTCGGTGAAGTACTGGTGGTGCTGACGCGTGTGGCGGTCGTAGATCGCGCGCAGCGCCCACACGTCGATCAGACGATGCATCACGTTCTTGTGCATGTACCACTCGAACAGGTTCGAGAAGACGAACACCGGCACCACGAGCAACCACTCCCATCCGGCGTTGTCGAGGCGCATGACGCACCACCAGATCACCGCGATGCCCACGACGTAGATCACGGCGATGTGCAGCGGGCCGTTGTAGGCGGGGTGGATCTCCGAGCGGTACTGCTCGCGAAACGCCACTTGGCGGGGCGACGGGTTGTGCCGTTCGATCAGTTCTGCCATGGCTGTCCTCCTTTGCTGCGTGATTGCCGAATGCCAGATCCGGGAGACTGCCGTCATGCGTCCGGCGCTGCGCGGTATCGTGTCATGCACCGTGGCACCGAGCGGCTCACGCCGCCAGCAGACGCTTGGCTTCGTTGACTGCCTGCACCGCGTCGGCGGCGAATCCGTCGGCGCCGATCTGGCGCGCGAACTTGTCGCTGACCGGCGCCCCCCCGACGAACACCTTGCGCCCGTCGCGCAGCCCCCGCGCGTCGAGCTCGCGGATGATCGCGGGCATTTCCATCATCGTCGTGGTAAGCAGCGCCGACAACCCGATCACGTCCGGGCGATGCTCGGCGACCGCGTCGCAGAACGCATCGCGCGCGACGTTCACCCCTAGGTCGATCACCTCGAATCCGACCCCGCGCAGCATCGTCACCACCAGGTTCTTGCCGATGTCGTGCATGTCGCCCTTGACCGTGCCGATCAGCACGCGCCCGCGCTTCTCGTTCGATCCGCCCGCCGCCAGGTGCGGCTCGAGCACGCTCACCGCGCTGCTCATCGCGCGTGCCGCGAGCAGCACCTCCGGAATGAACGCCTCGCCGCTCGCCATGCGCTTGCCCACCACGTCGATCGCCGCGATCAGCCCCTTGTCCAGGATGTCGCGCGCCGCCACGCCCTGCGCGAGCAGTTCGGCGACATGCTCCCTGATCGCCAGGTGCTTGCCCTTGCTCACGTCCTGGCGCACCTGCGCGTAGATCTCCTCGCCCGCCGCTTCGCCCGCCTCGGCCGCGGCCGACGCCGCGACCGCGCCGCCTGCACCGGCCGTCGGCAGCGGCCGGAACGCCCCCGCCTTCAGCGGCAGCGACCCCTCGCGCTCGACCCGCTCGCCGATGCGCTGCAGCCGCGAGAAGATCGCCCCGGGCGGCACCTGGTCAGCCACCCCGACCAGGTAGCGCGTTCCCGGCGCGACCGCACGAAACAACTCGTCCAGGTAGGCCTCGAAGTCCGCCTCGCTGGTCTCGGGCAACACCACCGTCGAGGGCACGCCTCCGAACAGCGTGAGCTTCGGGCTCCAGCGCCGGTAGTACTCGGCCAGGCTCAGCTTCGTCATCGGCGCCGGACAGATCGACTCGGCGATGTGCATCCCCGACTCGCGGATCAGGCCCATCAGCCCCTCGTTCTCGCCGTCGGTGTGGCACATCAACAGCTTGCCGCGCGCCTCGAGCGCCGTCGAAACCTTGCGCAGCCACGGACTGATCTCGCGCTCGAAGTAGGGCGGGTACGTGATCATGTCGTCGTAGTTCGCGCCCCAGAATACGACCTCGGCCGGCGAATCGCACTGGATCGCGAGCATCCGCTCGAACAGCGGCTCCATCTGCGAGGCCAGCCGCTGGAGCTTGTCGTAGTGGTCCTTGTAGTGGAAGAAGAACTGCGTCGAGTCGATCAGGTCGCGCTGGATCTCGTTGACCGGCGACGCGCCGAACGGACCCATCGAGACGGCCACGCCGTCGTCGCGCATCTCCTCGGCGGACCAGCGGTTGAAACGTTCGGGGTTGAGCTTCAGGTCGAGGTGTTCGTACAGGCACCCTGCCGCCTCGTAGTCGTCCACGGACTTGATCAGCGGTTCGACGATGGTCGGGATCGTCGTGCCGAGCCGCTGCGCCTCGAGGTCATAGTGCACGGTGGTGCTGACCATGCCCAGCGGCGTGTGGTACTCGACCCGCATTCGCGGACCGTCGTGTACCACCTTGACCTCGACCTTGTTCGAGATCACCAGGTCGTAGACCGTATCGCGGCTGCCGAACAAGCCGATGCCGCGATGCAGGTACATCGGCTGGATCGCCGGGTCGAGCTGGTCGTCGGCAAAGCGAAAGTACAGCGCCCAGCCCTCGGCGCGCGCGATCTCGTTCATCGCGCGTCCGGCGTGCTGCGCGGGCAGCGTGCCGCAGGTATGGTTGGCGAGATACCACAGGTCCAGCCGCGGAACGTAGGGCAACCGGTCGACCTGCTCGCCGCGAAACGCAGCGAGCATGCGCGCCTTGTGGTTCATGGTCTCTCCTGTGGAGCGTCGACGCGTCGAACGCCGCCGGGAGCACCGCCACCCGATTACGAGCAAACGCCGATCATATTAGTGATATGTTAGGCGTATACATTCGGCGCTGTCCACAGTATCGTGTTGTGCACCGCGGCACCGGGCGGCACGCCGTCGGCGAACGTCTGGCTTCGTCGACTACCGGCACCGCGTCGGCGGCGAAGCCATCGACGCCGATCCGGCGGCGAACCTGCCGCTCACTGGCGCACCTCCGACGAACCCTTGCGTTCGTCATGTCTGTCAGACGTCGGTGTCGAGCGTCGCCCGGGTGAAACTCTCGATGTGATCGATCAGCGCGTCGGTGGCGCGTCCCGCGCCGGCCTCGTCACCCTCGGCGATCGCCTCGGCGATCGCCGCATGCAGATTGGCCGTGACCGGCATGTCGGCGGCCTGCTGGTAGTGCACGTACCAGAAACGGCGCGAGAGCGGCTGCATCAGACGCATCGCCGCCGCGGCGAACTCGTTGCGCGCCGTCATGATCGCGAGCTCGTTGTACTCGTTGTCGGTGCGCATGAAGCCGACGTCGTCGTTCGCCTTGGCGGCCTTTCTGAAATTGACCGCGAGCGCGGCGAACCGCGCGCGTTCGCGCGGCTGAGCGCGCCGCGCCGCGCTGCGCGACACCAGCCGTTCGATCTCGCGGCGAACCTCGAGCATCCCGAGCTGGCGCTTCACATTGATGTCCGAAACGATCACTCCGCGCCGCGGCAGGATCTGCACCAGCTTCTCGCGCGACAATCGTTGCAGCGCCTCGCGAATCGGCGTGCGACCGATTCCCAGCATTTGCGACAGTTCGGCTTCCGACACCGCACTACCGGGCGCCAGCTTGAGCGTGACGATCATCTCCTCGAGCGTGCCGTAGGCGCGATCGGTCAGCGTTTCGCCTGCGGAACCCGGAGCGCGAAGCGCCGGCTTCGTTCCGTCGCGCACGGTTGCCGCAACCTTGCGCGCGGACGTCAAACCTGCCTCCGTTTCTCCAGCATTTCGAGGAAGCGCTCGTACTCGCGCATGTCCACGCCATAGCTGTGCTCGTCGTCCGGGAAGCTGCCTGCCTTCACTTCGGCCACGTACTGCTTGAGGCCGCCCACGGCCACTTCCGTCAGGTTGGCGAAGCGCTTCGTGAACTTCGGCTTGAAGTCGGTGAACACGCCGAGCAGGTCGTACGAGAGCAGGATCTGCCCGTCGGTGCCGACTCCCGCCCCGATGCCGATCGTCGGGATCTCCAGCTGGGCCGAGATCGCGGCGGCGATCTTGGCCGGCACCGCTTCGAATTCCAGCATGAAGCAGCCGGCATCCTGGATCGCCAGCGCGTCCTCGAGGATCTTCATCGCCGCCTCGGCGGTCTTTCCCTGGATCCTGAATCCGCCGAAGGTCGCGACCGTGTGCGGCGTCAGCCCGATGTGCGACGCGGTCGGGATGCCCGCATCGACCAGCGCCTTGAGAATGTGCGCCTGGCTCTTGCCGCCTTGCGGCTTGACCGCGTCGCATCCGGCCTCCTGCATGAACCTCGTGGCGTTGGTCAGCGCGCGGTCGACGGTGTTGTAGCTCTGGTAGGGCATGCAGCCGAGAACGAAGGTGTTCATCGCGCCGCGGCGCACCGCCTGCGAGTGCAGCACCATCATGTCCATCGTCGCGGGAATCGTGTTCGGGTGCCCATGTGCGGTCATCGCCAGGCTGTCTCCGACCACACACACGTCCACTCCCGCCGCTTCGGCCCACTTGGCCGATGTGTAGTCGAGCACCGAGGTGTAGACCATCTTCTCGCCGGTCTTCTTCGACTCCCGGATCTCTGGAATCGTGCGCTTCTTGCGCTCGCCCTGATTCATTGCGTTCCCCCTGCAAACCGAGGTCCCCTCGGCGTGGAACCGACGCTCTCCCTCAGACCGTTCAGTCGTATGAAAATGATATATCAACAACGAACCGGTGCGCGCCTCCACGGATGTCGCGATGGCGTTAAGCTCGCCGGGTCCGATGCGATTCCTGCTTTCTTTTTGCTCCATGACAGCCACCGCCATCCGTTCGCTGCACGCCCGCCAGGTCCTCGATTCGCGAGGCCGCCCCACGGTCGAAGTCGACATCGTCCTCGAAGACGGCTCGCCGGGCCGCGCCTCGGTGCCCTCGGGCGCCTCCACCGGCGCGGCCGAGGCGTACGAGCTGCGCGACCGCGAGCCCGCGCGCTACGCCGGACTCGGCGTGCGACGCGCGGTGGCCAACGCCAACGGCGAGATCGCCGACGCGCTGCGCGGCTGCGACGCCTGCGACCAGACCGGACTGGACCGGCGACTCGTCGAGCTCGACGGCACGCCGCGGCTCGAGCGCCTGGGCGCCAACGCGATCCTCGGCGTCTCGCTGGCGGCCTGCCGGGCCGCAGCGGTATCGCTACGCCAGCCGCTGTACCGGCGCATCGCGGACCTGGCCGGCACCGGTGCGCTCACGATGCCGATGCCGATGGTCAACATCCTGTCGGGCGGCCTGCACGCCGGCCGCGGGATGGACGTGCAGGACTTCCTCGCGATCCCCGCCAGCGCGCGTTCGATCGCCGAGGCGATCGAGATGGTCGCCGCGGTGCGCGCGGCCGCCAGCGAAGCGATGACGCAGCGCGGCCTGCCCACGCTGCTGGCCGACGAGGGCGGATTGAGCCCGGGTCTGGCGACCGGCCGCGAGGCGCTGGAGCTGTTGGTCGAATCGATCGCCCGCGCAGGCCTGGCAGCGGGCCGCGACGTGAGCATCGCGATCGACGTGGCGGCGACCTCCCTGAAGGGCCCGGCACCCGGCCGCTACCGACTCGCCCGGGAGGGCCGCGATGCGAGCAGCGCCGAGATGGTCGAGCTGGCGGCCGGTTGGGTGCGCGACTTTCCGGTGGTGTCGATCGAGGACGCGCTCGACGAAGAAGACTGGACCGGCTGGCGGGCGTTGACCGAGCGACTGGGCAGCTCCGCGCAGCTGGTGGGCGACGACCTGTTCACCACGAACCCGGCACGGGTGGCGCGCGGCATCGCCGAAGGCGTGGCCAACGGCGTGCTGATCAAGCTGAACCAGAACGGCACATTGAGCGGCACGCTGGACGTGATGCGCCGGGCCCGCGAGGCGGGCTATGCGCCGGTCGTTTCGGCGCGCTCCGGAGAGACCGAGGACCCGTTCATCGCCGACCTGGCGGTGGGCACCGGCGCCGGCCAGATCAAGATCGGCTCGCTGCGCTGCGGCGAGCGACTCGCCAAGTACAACCAGTTGCTGCGCATCGAGGAGGAAAGCGGCGCGCCCTTTGCCGGCACCTCGGCGCTGGCCGGCCGGCGGTGAGCAAGGACGCTGCGGCGAGCCCGCCGCCGACGACGAGCGATCCGGAGGTCGCAGTCGATGTGCAGGTCCTGATCTCGGGCTTCCTGGTCCGCCACGGCCTGGCAGCGGCCGGCGACACCCTTCGCTGCACGCCGCTCGAGGGCGGCGTGTCCTCGGACATCTGGCGGATCGACACCGGCCTCGGCACGGTCTGCGTGAAGCGCGCGCTTCCGAAGCTCAAGGTGGCGGCAGACTGGCGCGCCCCGATCTCGCGCAACACCTACGAATGGGCCTGGCTCGAGTTCGCGGCACGCCATATGCCGAAGGCGGTGCCGGCACCGCTGGCGCATGACCCGCAGGCCGGTCTGTTCGCGATGGCCTGGCTCGACCCCGGGCGGTACCCCGTCTGGAAGCGACAACTGCTCGACGGCCGGGTCGAGCCCGAGACCGCCCGGTCGGTCGGCACGGTCCTCGGCCGGATCCACTTCGCCAGCGCCCACGACCCGGCACTGGCCGCCGCATTTCCTACGCTGTCGAACTTCCACGCGTTACGGCTGGAGCCCTACCTGCTCGCGACGGCGACCCGGCATCCGGATCTCGCGACGCGCCTGCACGGCCTGGCCGAGCGCACCGGCTCCAAGCAGATCGCCCTGGTCCACGGCGACGTGAGTCCCAAGAACATCCTGGTGGGCCCGGACGGGCCGATCCTGCTCGACGCCGAGTGCGCCTGGTACGGCGACCCGGCCTTCGACATCGCCTTCTGCCTGAACCACTTGTTGCTGAAGGGTCTGGTCCGCTCCGAGCTGCGCGGCAAGCTCACCGCGAGTTTCGAGGCCTTCGTGAAGGCCTACTTCGCGGAAGCCCGCTTCGAACCGCGCTCGGACCTGGAGGCGCGGGCCGCGGCGCTGCTGCCGGCGCTGATGCTGGCCCGCGTGGACGGCAAGTCGCCGGTCGAATACCTGCGCGACGAAGCGCGGCGCGATACGGTCCGGCACTTCGCCCGCCCGCGCATCGCCGCCGCGCCCAGCACCCTCGAGGAGGTCGTCCGCGACTGGATCTCGGTCTGACCGTCTCACACCGGCACCGGCGCGATGCGTGCTTCCCGTATCGGCAGGTTGACGACCGCCGCGGCTGCGGCAAGCGCCATGTCGGCGTACCACATCCACTGGTAATCGCCGGACTGGACGAGCGTGATTCCGCCGAGATACGCGCCCAGGAATCCGCCGACCTGGTGCGACAGGAGCGTCAGGCCGAACAGCGTGGCGAGATAGCGCACGCCGAAGAGCTTGCCTACGATCGACGCGGTCGGCGGCACCGTGGCGAGCCAAGTGAGCCCGAGGCCGATGGCGAACAGGTAGAACGTCCACTCGGTCTTCGGCGCGACCAGGTACCACGCGATCAGGACGGCGCGCGACCCGTACATCACCGCGAGGATGTACTTGCTCCGGAACCGCGAGATCGACGACCCGGCGAGCAGGCTGCCGGCGATATTGGCCAGACCGATCAGCGCGAGCGACCAGCTTGCCACCGACGCCGGCAGCCCGCACAGATCGACTTCCCCCGGCAGGTGCGTGACCAGGAACGCGATGTGGAATCCGCAGGTGAAGAATCCGGCGTGCAGCAGCAGGTAGCTGCGATCGGCCATCGCGCTGCGTACGGCGCGCCACGGCGTCGCATGATCGCCGGTCGCCTTCGCGGGATGCACCGGAGCCTTTGGGCTCACGACCTTCGCGAGGGGCAACGCGGCGAGCGTGATCGCCGCGAGCGACCACATCGCGCCCATCCATCCGAGCAGTCCGATCAGCCCTTGCGAGATGGGCGCGAACACGAACTGGCCGAACGATCCACCCGCATTGATGATTCCGGCAGCCTTGCCGCGGCCTTCGGCCGGGAGCCTCTGCGCCGCGGCACCGATCAGCACCGAAAAACTGCCCGCACCCGAGCCGATGGCGACGAGAAACCCGAGCGACATGACGAGACCGAAGGTCGACGTCATGAACGGCGTCATCGCGGTGCCGATCGCAAGCACGATCAGTCCGCCGACGAGCACCCGGGCGGGTCCGTGACGATCAGCCATCGCGCCGGCGATCGGCTGGATGACGCCCCACATCAACTGGGACACTGCCATCGCAAGGCTGATGGCCGTGATCCCGAGCCCGGTCGACGTATTGATCGGCGATACGAACAGGCCGAGCGATTGCCGTGCGCCCATCGTGACCATCAGGAACGCCGCCGCCGCCAGGGTAACCGCCCACGCGGTGCGCTGGTTCTGGTTCAGCATACGCTGCTCCGCTCCTTCGGCACGGCGGCATCCCGCGGATGCGGCTGCCCTGGATAGATGACGCTCGTCATGATTGTATTATATGACGATCATCATGTATGCTGTCAACGCCCAGTGATGCCCCGGGAGCGAGCGACATGAAAGTGACCAGGGAAGAGGCGACTCGCAACCGCGAGCGGATCATCGATGCCGCGGCGCGGCTGTTCCGCGAGAAGGGGTTCGATGGCATCGGCGTCGCCGACCTCATGAAGGAGGTCGGCCTGACGCACGGGGGTTTCTACGGCCACTTCGCTTCGAAGGACGACCTGGAGGTGCAGGCCTGCGCGCGCGCGCTCGCCCGGTCGCTCTCGCTCTGGAAGAAGCGCTCGGACGCTGCGCCCGACGATCCCCTTTCGGCGATCACGGACGCCTACCTCACCGCCAGGCACCGCGACGATCCGGGCGCGGGATGCCTGCTCGCGGCGCTCGGCCCGGATCTCTCGCGCCGAGGCCCGGGCGTACGGCGCGCGGTCACGGAGTACCTGGACTCCGCCTTCGGTCTGTTGGCGAAGCTGGTGCCCGGCAGATCGAAAGCGGCGAGAAGGCGCAAGGCGATCGGCACTTATGCGAGTCTCGTCGGCGCCTTGGTGCTGGCGCGGGCCGTCGACGACGATGCGCTGTCGCGCGAGATCCTCGACACGGTCCGGGAAGCCCTGTCGTCCTCGCATCCACGCAGGGAGGTGCTCCCGTGAATACCCGAACCGCGCTGGTGATGGGCGCCGGCGACAGCCTCGGCGCCGCGCTCGCGCGACGTTTCGCGCGGGAAGGCGTGGCGGTGTGCGTGGCACGACGGCTTGCGCGCGCTGGCGCAGAGCATGGCGCGCGAGTTCGGCAAGCAGGGCCTGCACATCGTGCACCCGGTGATCGACGGGCCGATCGACACGCCCTTCGTGCGCGAGCGGTTCCTCGATCTGGTGGCGTCGCGGCCCGCCGACGGGCTGCTGGCACCCGACGACAGCCGACACGTACTGGATGCTGCACTGCCAGAGGCGCAGCGCCTGGACCTTCGAGCTCGACCTGCGCCCCTGGCTCGAACCCATCACCAACTTCTGAAGGAGCTGCCATGAGCCTGCAGGCCGACTTCTACTTCGATTACGGCAGCCCCACCAGCTACCTCGCCTGGGTCCAGCTCCCGGGCATCGTCGAGCGCACGGGCGTCACCATCCACTACAAGCCCATCCTGCTCGGCGGCGTGCTGAAGGCGGCGGGCAATGCATCCCCGATGGACGTACCGGCCAAGCGGAACTGGATGGCCAGGGACATGGCATCGTTCGCCCGCCGCTACGGGGTGCCTTTCCGGCTCAACCCGCTCTTTCCGATCAACACGCTTCCCCTGATGCGCGGCGCGATCCACGCGCAGCGCGAAGGTTTCCTGGTCCCCTACTCCGACGCGATGTTCCGCGCGATGTGGGTCGATGCGCGCGACATGTCGAATCCGGCGGTGATCGCCGAGGTGCTGGCGGGCGCCGGCATCGACGCCGCTCGACTGATGGCCGGCGCGCAGGAACCCGGGATCAAGGAAGCGCTGAAGGCGGAAACCGAAGCCGCCGTGCAGCGCGGCCTGTTCGGCGCCCCGGTGCTCTTCGTCGGCGACGAGATGTTCTTCGGCCAGGATCGCCTGCCATACGCGGAGGAACAGTTGCGCAGCCTCGGAAGGAGCGCACCATGAGGGTGCCGCAAGCACCTTCGGCAGTTGATCGCGATCATGCCGCGCCGCCGCAGCCTGGTCGATAATTCCCGGTTTCACACGTCTCAGGAAATGCTTCGATGACCCGCATCCAGATCTTCGAATCGGCACGTTCGGAAGCAGGGCGCAATGCCCGGAACCGTCTCGAGGCGATGACGGAAGTCGCGCGCGCCCGCGAGCAGGGCGCCGATATCGAGCACTACGAGTTCGCGAGCGATGCTTCCGAGTTCCTGCGCGATGCGCAGGTCAAGGCATACATCGACACCGCGGGTGCCGATGCGCTGCCGCTGGTCCTGGTCGACGGCAAGCAGGCGCTCGCCGGGCGGTATCCCACGCGTGCCGAGCTGGCGCGCTGGAGCGGCCTGTCGATCGTCAAGGTCCATCCCGACAGCGTGAACTGCTGCAGCGGCGGCAACTGCGGTTGAAGCGCTTCACAGCACCGCTTCGGGCCCCTTGCGCTCGATGAGATCGAGCAGTTTCGAGGAGGGCCCGCTAGACTTCTCGTCGCCGATCTCTCCCTTGCGAACGGTGGAAACGCTGGTGTTGAGCATCCCCGCGAGAACGGCCTGACTCAGGCGGAGACTCTCGGTCACGGTAGGGCCGCTCCGGGCGATAATTACCCGATGCGCCTGCGACACGTCGAAATCCTCTACGCGATCAAGAAGACCGGCTCGATCAGCGCCGCCGCCGAGGCGCTCTCGATCACCCAGCCGGCCGCCAGCAAGATCCTGAAGCACGCCGAGCAGCGGCTCGGCTTCGCACTGTTTCGCCGCAGCCGAGGGCGCGTATACCCGACCGACGAAGCCGAACTCCTGCTGATCGAGGTCGAGAAGGTGTTCGCCGCGCTCGAGAGAACCCGGGACGCCGCGCGCATCCTGCGCCAGCGCCAGGACACGCGCCTGACCGTGGCCTGCCTCCCGAGCCTCGGCTTCAGCGTCGTGCCGCGCACCGTACAGTCCTTCCGGAAACGGCATCCGGGAACGATGATCGAGATCGGGGCGCGCCACTCGTCGGAAATCATCAGCTGCCTGCTCGCCCGCGAGTTCGACCTCGGCATCGGCTTCGGTCCGGAGAGCGGCGAGTGCGCCCCGCTCGGGATCGAGGCAACCCTGCTCGCCGTGGGCCGGATGCTGTACATCGACCACGCTTCGAGCCGCGCCGCCACCGCCACCGGGAGCGTGCGGCTCTCCGATCTCGATGAACGACGCCTCATCGGACTGAACACCGGGCACCATCTCGGCACGAGCCTCAATCGCGCCCTCACCGAGCACGGACTGACCGGCGTGCCCGGCATCCAGGTGCAGACCTACTATTTCGCGCTCGGCCTCGTGGCGGCGGGTACCGGATGTGCGGTGGTCGACGAGTTCACGGCCGGCGCGAGCTCAGCCGACGTCATCGTCCGTCCGATCGAACCGACGATCCGGTTCGGTGTGTACGCGTACACTCGCGGGCCGCGTCCGCCCGATGGCCGGATGCTCGAGTTCCTCGAGTGCCTGCGCGCCACGTGCCTCGACAACCGTGTCGGTGATGACCGGTTGGCCGCCCGCCCAGCGGCGCGATGAGCCGACGCGCCGGGTGCCTGCGCAGGTCCTCAGACCCGGCTGACCGCGACGACCGCCGAGACGAATGACTCGACCTGCCCTTCCTGCAGGCCGGCAATGTTGACCCGTCCGTCGTCGACCATGTAGATCGCATGCTCGCGGCGCAGCCGCTCGACTTGCGCGGCAGTGGTGCCGATCAGCGAGAACATGCCCCGGTGCCTGCGCAGGAAGTCGTACCGGTTGGAGTTCGAGTGTTCGGCGAAGACCCTCGCCAGCTCCGAGCGCAGCGCGACGATCCGGTCGCGCATGGTGCCGAGCTCTTCGCGCCACTGCGCCGAAAGCGCCGGATCCTGCAGGATGATGCGTACCAGCGACCCGCCGTGATCGGGCGGCATCGAGTACGCGATGCGCGCGCACGTGAGCAACTGGCCCCGGGCGATCCCGGCCCGCGCGGCTGTGTCCGCCAACACGAAGGCGCAGCCGGTTCGCTCGCGGTAGATGCTGAAGTTCTTGCAGCTCGAGACCGCGACCAGCATCTCGGGCAGCCGGCGTGCGAAGAGACGCACCGCATGGGCATCCTCGTCCAGGCCGTCGCCGAAGCCCTGGTAAGCGAGGTCGACGAACGGAACGAGCCCACGCGCGAGCACGAGCTCGCAGACGCGCTCCCAATCGTCTTCGGCGAGACTCGCCCCGGTCGGATTGTGGCAGCAGCCGTGGAGCAGCACGACGTCGCCCGGCGCTGCATCGTGCAGGCCGGCGAGCATCGCCTCGAGCTGCACGCAGCTGCCGACCGGGTCGAAATAGGGGTAAACGCGCGTCGCCAGCCCGGCGTCGCTGAAGATCGCATGGTGGTTGACCCAGGTGGGGTCTGGGAGCCAGACCGAGGCCTGCGGGCGCGCGCGAGCGATCAATGCCGCGAGGATCCGCAAGGCGCCCGCTCCGCCCGGAGTTTGCGCGGAGGCGAGCCGATCCACCGGTGCGTCATCGCCGAGGACGAGTTTGGCGATGCTGCCGCAGTAGGCTGGATCGCCGCCCGGGCCGAGATAGGCCTTCGTATCCTCGGTCTCGTAGAGTCGGCGCTCGGCTTCGCGCACCGCGCGCATCACCGGCGTGCGCCCCGCACTGTCTCGGTACACACCCACCCCCAGATCGATCTTGTGGGGCCGCGGGTCGCCGCGGAACAGGTCGATCAGCGAGAGGATCTTGTCCGGGGGCGAGGGCTGCAGGAGTTCGAACATGGTGAGCCTGGCGAGTCAGGTGGGTTGGCGGTCGACCAGCTTGCCCGGGTTGAGCACGCCGACAGGATCGAAGGCGAGCTTGATCGCACGCATGATCCCGATTTCCGCGGGCGAGAGCATTCGTGCCAGCGCGTCGCGCTTGCCTTGCCCGATGCCGTGCTCGGCGCTTACGGTTCCACGCAGCGACAGCGCGATGTCGTCGATCATGCGCGACAACTCCTCCGAACGCATGCGGAACTCCGTGTCCGCCATGCCCGGCGGGGGCAGGACGTTGAGGTGGATGTTGCCGTCGCCGACGTGGCCGAACGCGACCGGCCTGCAGCGCGGAAGGCGGTGCTCGAGTTCCGACTCGACACGCCGGATGAACTCAGGGGAACTCGCAACCGGAACCGCCGTATCGGTCTTCACGATGTGGAACCGGGCCTCACCCATCGCCACGGCGATGCCCTCGCGAAGGGCCCACATCGAGCGCCGCTGCGCAATCGAACTCGCGACGCTGCCGTCGAGCAGCAGGCCGGCCTCCATCGCCCGATCGAGCAGCGACTGGAAGGCGGCGTCCAGGTCCATGAAGCGGCTCGTGCTCTCGGCCTCCAGCAGCGCCAGCCACGGCGTCGGGCGGTCGAGCGGCTCGCGCCTCGCCTTCACGTGTGCGAAATGGAATTCCACCGCGGGACGCGACATCAGCTCGAACGCGGAGACCGTCTCTCCCAGCACCGATCTCGCCAGCAGGAAGAGATCGAGCGCCTTCTGTGGCGACTCGACTCCGAACACGCCGGTCGCGAACGCGATCGGCGCCGGGCGCAGCTTCAGTGCCACCGCGGTGACGACCGCGAGCGTTCCCTCCGAGCCGACGATCAGCGAGCGCAGATCGTACCCCGCATTGCATTTGCGCAGCACGGACGGCGGCCCGAGCACGCTTCCGTCGGCGAGCACCGCTTCGACGCCGAGCACCTGGTCGCGAGCCATGCCGTAGCGGAGGACGTTGTTGCCGCCGGCATTCGTGGCAACGTTGCCGCCGATCGAACTGGACCCCGCCCCGCCGTGATCCAGCCCGAGCAGGCGGTTTACGCCGAGCGCAGCCTGCTGGAGTTCGTGAAGGGTGCAGCCCGCGTCGGCCACCATCACGTCGCCTACCGTGTCGATCGAACGGATGCTGCGCATGCGCTCGACCGACAACAGCACGGCGTCCTGTCCGGGCAGCGGCAGGGCGCCGCCCGCGAACCCGGTTCCGCCACCCCGGGGAACCAGCGCAACGCCAGCCGCGCGGCAGGCGGCCACGACACGCGAGACCTGTTCCGTGTCGGCTGGACGCGCGACACAGAGGATGCCGGCATCGACACGGTGGACGCTGTCGCAGCGGTACGCGCCGAGATCCCCGGGCTCGACGAGCAGCCCCGCGCCGCCCAGGATCTCGCGCAGCCTCGCGACGATCACGACCGTCGGCCCTCGAAGGCTAGTGCAGCGCGCCCAAGTCGCGTTCGGCGACATCGAGCGCGACGCCCTCGGTCGCGATGCGGATCGCGGGGCCGGTCTGGCCAGGCATGTACGAATCCTCCGTCCGGAACGGGATTGCCTCGCGCAGCGCGCGGTAGACCGCAGCCGTCCCTTTCCCTAGCGCAAAGCCCCCGAGCTGCGACTCGGTGACGTAGATCGCCCGCGCCGCGAGCATCAGCTCGATCCCGACGATCTTGGGCAGGTTGTCGATGACCTGGCGGGTCTTTCGACACGCCCAGGTGGCCATGCTGACGTGGTCTTCCTGGTTGCTCTTGGTCGGAATCGTGTCGACACTGGCGGGAAAGCAGAGGCCCTTGTTTTCGGACGCGATCGCCGCAGCCGAGCAGGAGATCACCGCGTAGCCGCTGTTCAGGCCCGGGGGATTGCCCGCGAGATTGGGAGGAAGCCCGTAACTCAGCGTGCTGTCGCACAGCGCGAAGAGCCTGCGCTCCGAAATGTTGCCGATCTCGGCCAGCGACATCGCGACGATGTCCATCGCGAAGGCAATCGGCTCGCAGTGGAAGTTGCCGCCCGACAGGAACTCGAGCCGGCCGTCCGGGTTCCAGAAGACGAGCGGATTGTCGGTGGCGGCGTTCAGTTCGTTGGTGATCACGCGTCGTGCGTAGGCCAGGTTGTCGCGACACGACCCGTGCACCTGCGGGAGACAGCGGAACGAGTACTGATCCTGGACGCGTGCCGAATACGTGGGGTGCAGCAGGTCGTCGGCGAGGCGCACCTTTCTCGCGGCCTCGGTCGTGCGCTCGCTGCCGGCGATGAGCCGCCGGATGTTCTCCGCCACGTCGATCTGGCCGGGCTGGCGGCGCGCAACGTGGATGCGCGGATCGAAAGCGGCCTGTTCGCCGCGGATCGCCTCGAGGCTGAGCGCTGCCGCCACGTCGGCCTGCCTGGCCTGACGCTCGGCGTCGTGAACGTTGAGCGCCGCCATCGCGGCGCACAGGCTGTTGCCGTTGATGAGCGCCAGACAGTCCTTGGCCTCGAGCGCGAAGCTCACCGGGGAGATCGCGGCTTTCGCCAGTGCCTGCTGCGCAGACATGCGCTCGCCCTCGAACCAGGCCTCGGCGGCCTCGTGCCCGATCAGCACCGACACCACGTGCGCCAGCGGCGCGAGGTCGCCGCTGGCGCCCACCGAACCCTGCACGGGAACCACCGGATGGACACCGCGGTTGAGCATCTCGACCAGCCGGTCGACCACTTCGATCCGCAGGCCCGATACCCCCTGGCAGAACGCGTTGATCCGGATCGCGAGCATCGCGCGAACGACGTCCTGCGGGGCCGGTTCGCCGATGCCGGCGCAGTGGGAAAGGACGATGTTGAGCTGGAAACGGTCGTTGTCGGCTTGGGCGATCGCGAAGTCCTTGAGCTTGCCCACGCCCGTGTTGAAGCCGTAGACCGGCGGCGCACCTTCCTTCAGCCACTCCCTTGCGATGTAGTCGCGTACGCGAACGATCTCGGCACGGCAGGCGGCGTCGAGTTCGACTTTTGCGCCGTGCCTCGCGATCTGCACAACGTCCTCGATCGTGAGGCTCGCGCCGTCGAGGTGGATGATTCGGCTCATGAGTTCTTCTCTCTTCAGGTGGATGGTGCGTGAGTTCGCCGGCCCTCCGCGGCATCTACGCTGCCGTGGAGCCCGGCCAACATTCGAAGCCGCTGGTCCGACGAACCGAACAGTGCGTCGATCACCGCGAGGCGCTTGAAGTAGCCGCCAACGGGAAGCTCGGCGCTCATTCCCATGCCGCCGTGCAGTTGAACGGCACCGTGGGCCACACTGCGGCCCGCCCGACCCACCGTGATCTTGGCCATCGACAGCAGCCGCTCGGCCGCCGGAAGGCTCTCGGCGAGCGCCATGCAAGCCGCCATGACGATCGAGCGGGCCTGCTCCAGCGCGATCAGCATGTCGACCTGGCGGTGCTGCAGGACCTGGAACTGCCCGATCGGACGTCCGAACTGCTTGCGCACCTTCAGGTGATCGAGTGTCAGGTCGTGCAGTGCCTGCATGGCGCCCACTGCCTCCGCGCACAGCGCAGCGACCGCCGCATGCGTGAGCTCGGCGAGGATTTCGTCTCCCTGGCCAGCCTTGCCGAACCGGTCGGCGTCACCGGCACGGACCGCACGCAGCCGCAGGCGGCTGGCCCGGCCTCCGTCGAGCCGCTCGAAGTGCCGCGCTTCGAGCCCGGGTGCGTCGCCGTCGACCAGGAAGAAGCCCAGCGCGCCGCCTTCGGCGCCCTCGACGCGCGCGGCGACGAGGATCTTTCCAGCCGTCTCGGCGTCGAGCACGCAGGGCTTCTCCCCGTGCAGCGTGTAGCCGCTGTGGCAAGGTACCGCCCGCGTGGCGATCGCCGACGGCATGCAGCCCGACGGATCCTCGTGCAGGGCCGCGGCGAAGCGCAGATCTCCCCGGGCCAGGCGCGGAAGCAGTTCCTGCCGTTGCGCGTCGGATCCGAAGCGCAGGATTGCCCGGGCGCCGACCACGGCGCTCGAGAGGAAGGGTTCGAGCGCTCCTGCCCTTCCGAACGCCTCCATCAGGATCATGGTCTCCAGCGGCCCACCGGACATGCCGCCGAGTTCCTCGGGCAACTGCAGAGCGAGCCAGCCGAGCTCGGCGATTCCCCTCCAGTCACCCGCCTCGGACGCCTTTCCGCCGGCATGCGCCGGGCCACCTCGGGATCTGGCCGCACGCGTGGCGAAGTAGGCCGACGCACTGTCCTGCAGCATCCTTTGCTCTTCGGTCGGAACGAAATCCATGTCCCCGTCCTAAAGGCCTAGCACCTGCCGCGCCAAGATGTTGCGCTGGATCTCGTTCGAGCCGCCCCAGATGCTCACCTTGCGCAGGTTGAAGTAGAGGGGACCCACGGCAGCCCCGAACTCGGGTGCGAGCGCGTCGCCGTCGGAACCACGCCCTTCGAGCGTCTCGACATCGAAGGGAATCGCCCGCGTGCCGAAGCACCGGAAGGCGAGCTCGGCGATCGCCTGCTCGATCTCGGTGCCGCGGACCTTGAGGATGGAGACGAGGGCGCCCGGGGTGCCGCCCTGCTCGAGCGCGCTCAGGTAGCGCAGCTCGGTGTATTCGAGCGCCGCGATCTGGGTCTCGAGGTCTGCAAAGCGCAACGCAACGTCGGGCAGGTCCGCCACGCGCCTTCCCGGTCCCTCTTCCATTCTTGCCGCCAGGCCCTTGACCCTGCGCAGCAGCCGCTTCGAACGCGGCAGCCCGGAGATCACGAAGCGCTCGTGCTCGAGCAGGAACTTGCCGTACGACCACCCCGCACCCTCGCGCCCGACGAGCTGCTCGGCCGGCACCCGCACGTCGTCGAAGAACACCTCGTTGACCTCACGATCGCCGTCGAAGGTCCGGATCGGGCGCACGGTGATGCCCGGCGAGCGCATGTCGACGAGCAGGAACGAGATCCCCTGCTGCGGCCGCTCCTCGCGGCTCGTGCGCACGAGCGCGAACATCCAGTCCGCCCACTGCGCCCAGGTCGTCCAGATCTTCTGGCCGTTGACGACGTAGTGGTCTCCGCGCAGCACGGCTTCGGTCTTGAGCGAGGCGAGATCGGAGCCCGCACCCGGCTCGGAGTAGCCCTGGCACCACCAGTCCTGGTTGGCCAGGATCCTCGGCAGGAAGCGCCGCTGCTGCGCTGCGTTTCCGTAGGTGTAGATCACCGGTCCGACCATGTTGACGCCGAACTGCACCAGCGGCGGGCAGGGTTGCGCGCCGTACTCCTGCTGGAAGAGGTAGCGCTGCGCCGGCGTCCAGCCCGGACCGCCCCATTGCTTCGGCCAGTTGACCGCGTACCATCCGCGCGCCGCGAGAATGTCCTGCCAGCGGACGTAATCGTGCTTCGCGAGGTATTGGCCAAGCTCGACCTTGCGACGAATGTCGGGCGGGAGGTGATTACCGATGAAATCGCGCACCTCGATGCGGAAGCGCTCCTCCTCGGCCGTGAACCCCAGTCGCATGTGCAATCCCCTCTCAGACGACGGCTTTGCCGTGGAGGTCCGCCAGTTCCGCCGCGTCCAGCCCGAGCAGCTCGGCGAGCACCGTGTCCGTGTGCTCGCCCAGCCCGGGCGCCGCAGCGGCGAAGTTCGATGCTGCCGACGAGAACTTCACCGGCTGCGGCGCCAGCCAGCAGTCGCCGAAGGCGGGATGCCGCGTCGGGAGCAGCAGATCGCGGTCGCGAACCTGCGTGCTCGAGGCCGCTGCGGCTATACCCTGAATCGGCGCGCAGGGCACGCCCGCTGCCCCGAACGCGGCGACGACCTGCGCGAGTTCGACACCGCGACTCCAGCCCTCGATGAGCGCACGCAGCTCGGCATCGTTGCTCGAACGGGCGGAGTCGGTGGCGAAGCGCGGATCCGTGGCCAGTTGCGGCTGGCCGATGACCTCCGCCAGGGCCCCGAACAGCTTGTCGTTGGCGGCCGCCAGCACGAAGTGGCCGTCACGCGCAGCGTAGGCGCCGAACGGGGCACTCAGCGGATGGCGGTTTCCGACCCGCTTCGGCTCGACTCCCGCGTACAGGTACCGGGTCAGCGCGGTCGGCAGAATCGCGAAAAGCGAATCGAACATCGCCACGTCGACGTGCCGGCCGCGGCCGGTGCGCTCCCGCGCGTAGAGTGCCGACAGGATGCCCCAGGCGGCGAACATCCCGGCGCAAATGTCGCCTACCGACTCACCCACGAGAGTCGGCGGCCCCTCGGGGTCCCCGGTGATGCTCATCAGGCCGCTCAAGGCCTGCGCGACGATGTCGTACGCGGGTGTCGTCGCCAGGGGTCCGCGCTGCCCGAAGCCCGAGACGCTGCAGTACACGAGACGCTCGTTATCGGCTGACAACCGCTGGTAGCCGATGCCCAGCTTGTCCGCGACTCCCGGGCGGAAGTTCTCCACGACGACGTCAGCGCGCGCCGCGAGCTGCCGCGCGATCCGCTGCCCCTCGGGACGACCTAGGTCGAGGCGAATGCCCTGCTTGTTGCGGTTGATCATCGCGAAGCTGGCGCTCTCGCCATCGATGATCACGCCCATCCGCCTCTGGTCGTCACCCTGCGGCGGCTCGACCTTGATCACGCGTGCACCGAGGTCGCCCAGCATCGCAGTGCAGTAGGGACCGGCGAGGATTCGCGAGAAATCCAGGACCAGCAGCCCGTCGAGCAGCGGCGCGCCCGCCGCGGGGCTCACTTCAGACCCGGCAGCCACAGGCACACCATCGGGACAGACAGCACCAGCAGTACGCGCAGGACGTCCATCGCGCAGAAGCCGAGAACCCCCCGGTAGGTCTCCTTCATCGGGACGTCCTTGGCGAGCGAATTGATCAGGAACAGATTCAGGCCGAAGGGCGGCGAGATCATGCCGATCTCCACGCTCATCAGCACGAGGATGCCGAACCACACCAGCGTGGCGTCCTTGGACATTCCCAGATCGAGCGATAGCATCAGCGGGATGAACACCGGCAGCGTGAGCAGCACCATGGCGAGCGACTCCATGAAGCAGCCGAGAATCATGTAGGCGATCACCACGCACAGCACGACCAGATAGGGCGAAGCGTTGATCTGCGCCACCATCCGCGCCAGCTCGGTGGGCATCTGCGAGGATGCCAGCGCGGCCGAGAACAGCTCGGCCGACAGCATGATCAGAAACATCATCGCGGTCGTGAGCCCTGCGCTGCGAACCGACTCGACGAAGCCCTTCATTCGCATTCCGCCCTGCAGCACGGCGAAACCCAGCATCAGGAATGCGCCGACCGCGGCGCCTTCGGAAGGCGAGAAGAAGCCAGCGTAGATGCCGGTGACGATCAGCGCGAACACTACGACGATCGGCCAGGCCCCGCGGGTGGCCGCGATCCGTTCCGACCAGTCCGCGCGCGGCACCGACGGGCTCGCGCCGGGGACGAAGCGCGAATAGAGGTTCACCACGAGCATGTACTGCACCGTGGCGATCAAACCGGGGAGCACCGCCGCTACGAAAAGCGCGCCCACCGACTGCTCGGTGTAGACGGCGTAGATCACCAGGATGATCGACGGGGGAATGAGGATCCCCAGGGTGCCGCCCGCGGCGAGGGTGCCGGTGGACAGCGCCGGCGAGTACCCCGCGTTGCGCATCTCGGGCAACGCGACCCGTGACATCGTGGCCGCGGTCGCGAGCGACGAGCCGCAGATCGCCCCGAACGCTGCGCAGCCTCCGATGGTCGCCACCGCGAGTCCGCCGCGCCAGTGGCCGAACCAGGCCAGCGCCGCCCGGAACAATCGCGAGTTCATGCCGCCGTGTGTCGCGAACTCACCCATCAGCAGGAACAACGGCAGTACCGCCAGCGTGTTGTTCGCGAACTTCGAGTACGTCATGGTCTTGATCGCGCTGAGCAGCGGAAGCCACCCGTTGATCGCCGCGTACCCGAGTCCGCCCACGAGCAGCATCGCGCCCGATACGGTCATGCGCAGCCCGATCACGAGCAGGGCACCGGCGAACATCAGCAATCCGATATCGAATCGGTCCAATTGAATCTCCGCGGAAAGCCGTCGCGTCGGGGATCAGCCGAAGGTATGGACGTCGGTCGGAGAGCCGGCCGAGCCTGTGCGGACGCGCTGGACCGCTTCCCAGGCGACGAACAGGATCACCGCCACCCACAGGATGCAAGCGACGCTGCCCAGCGCGTAGACCGTCCATTCGGGCAGGTTGAGGAACATACTGCGCTGGTCGCGGGTGTACGCCGAGACTCCGCCGGCGGCCAGACGCCAGGTGATCATCGCGGCCACGATCGCGAACAGCAGGTTCATGACCGCGTCGAGCGCATGGTTCACCCTGCGCGGCAGCGGACGCGTGAAGAAATCGACCATCACGTTTCCGCCGTGAAGGTGGCAGTAGGGAAGGAAGCAGAAGACCAGGACTCCGGTGAGCTGGTCGACGATCTCGCTGTCGCCCAGGATCGGCTTGCCGAACTGCGCGCCGATCACCGACATCATGATCACCATCATCACCGCGATGAGCGCCGCGCCGCCGACCATCGCGACGCTGCCGCAGATCCGGTCCAGTCGACGACGGCCGGCGGCCGTCGCGTCGGCCCCACCCCCCGATACCGGAGATACGTCGTTCACCTCTGCCCCCCGCGGCCGGTCATTTGCGGCCGTATCTGGCGGTCACGTCCAGGAGGTCGTCGAACATCTTCTGCCCCGGCAGTCCGCGCTTTTCGGCGTCGGCGATCCACTGCTTGTAGACCGGTGCCATCGCCGCGCGCCACTTCGCGGTCTCCTCGGGCGAAAGCGAGTAGATCGTGTTCCCGGCATCGCCGATCGCCTTCTTGGCAGGGATCGTCAGCTCGTCGATCTTCTTCGCGACGGAAATCGAGTAGGCAACGCCGATGTTGTCGTCGATCACCTTCCTGAGGTCGGCCGGCAGCTTGTCGTAGGAGGCCTGGCTCATCAGGGTCATGATCGGGTTCTGGTACAAGGGCGTCTCCATGTGGAACTTCGTGACCTCCTGCAGCTTGTACGGAGCCATGATCGCCCAGTTGATCGTCATGCCGTCGAGCTGGCCACGCTGCAGCGCCTCGTAGACCTCGGGCAACGCGACCCCGACCGGGGTTCCGCCGAGGGTCTTGATCGCCTCGCCCACGTAACGTCCCGGAACGCGGATGCGCATGCCGGAGAGATCGGCTGCGGAGCGGACCGCCTTGGTCCGCGTGTGCAGCACCGCCGCGTCGGTCGTGTGTATGTGGATGATCTTGAGTCCCTTGAGCTCGCTGTTCATCAGCCACTTCTGCGCCCATTCGAGCACCGCAGGCGTCTGGCCCGCGGAAGTGCCGACGTTGACGAACGGCAGTTCGGTGGCCTGCAGCAGCGGGAAGCGGTTCGGTGTCGCCCCCGGAATCGTGATCACGATGTCGACCACCCCGTCCTCGACCTGCTGGATCAGGTCGCTCACCTTCCCGCCGAGCTGCATGCTCGGGTAGAACTCGAGCTTCAGCCTGCCGTTGGAGTCCTTCGCGATCTTCTCGATCAGCGGAAGCATGTGGTGCACGGCTTCCGGAGCCTGCGGGCCGGAGAATGAGTGCACCTTCAGGATGACGGGTTGCTGCGCCATGGCGCCGGCAGAAGCCGCCATGGCGAACGTGGCGGCCAGCGCCCATTTACCGAGGGTCTTCCAGTTCATGATGGTTGTCTCGCTCACAGTGAAAAATGGTTGATGTTCCTGCGCCTGCTCTCGTCGATCGCGTCGTCGTACCCGGCGTCGGCGTAGCGCATCACGCCGAGCGACGTGTCGTTGTCCAGCGTGAGCCGCAGCCGCTGCTCGGCCTGGAGCGTGCCGTCGGCGATCAGCGTGACGCCCGCGCTCGTCATGTACCCGCTGTAGCCGCCCCCACCCGAATGGATCGCCACCAGGTCGGCCTGCGACGAGCACGTGATCATCGCGTTGAGCAGGGGCCAGTCAGCGATCGCGTCGGACCCGTCACGCATGTTCTCGGTCATGATGTTCGGGTGCGCCATCGCGCCCGCGTCCAGGTGATCGCGGGTGAACGCCACCGGGGCCTTGAGCACGCCCTCGGCGACCATGCGGTTCACCGCCAGCGCGAGTTCGGTGCGGTCGCCATGGCCCATCCAGGCGATGCGCGCAGGAAGGCCCTCGAAGCGGATGTGCTCGCGCGCCAGCCGGATCCAGTTCGCGATGATCCGGTTGTCGGCAAAGCGGTTCAGCAGGAAGTCGTCGATGGCGGCGATGTCCGCCGGGTCGTTCGACAGCGCGATCCACCGGAAGGGCCCGATGGCGCGGCAGAACATCGGCCGCAGGAAGGCCTCGGTGAAGATCGGGATG
>JAHDYE010000012.1:0-13913 GCA_023383035.1 Burkholderiaceae bacterium
AGCGCATCGCCCGCTGGCGCTGCGGCTCCGGCACCTTCCGCATGAACGTGGCGCTGTCGGAGCTGCCGGATTTCGCCTGCCTGCCAGGCAAGGCATGCGCCGATCACCACACTGCCGGCATCATCCTCGCGCCCACGCTCGGCTACATGGAACGGGCGTATTTCGACGCCCGCACGCACGGCTGGTCGCGCCAGCCGATCATCGAGATGGTGATTCCGTCCACGCTCGACGACAGCCTCGCGCCGCCGGGCGCGCACGTGGCCAGCCTGTTCTGCCAGCACGTCGCCCCGCAGCTGCCCGGCGGCGCCTCGTGGGACGATCACCGCGACGCCGTGGCCGACCTGATGATCGACACCGTGAACCGCTATGCGCCCAACTTCGCGGCATCGGTGCTCGGTCGCCAGATCTTCAGTCCGCTGGATCTCGAGCGCACCTTCGGCCTGCTCGGCGGCGACATCTTCCACGGCGCGATGAGCCTGGACCAGATGTTCTCGGCGCGGCCCATGCTCGGCCACGGCGACTATCGCGGACCGCTGCCGGGCCTGTACATGTGCGGCGCCGGCACGCATCCGGGCGGCGGCGTCACCGGCGCGCCGGGCCACAACGCGGCGCGGGAGGTGCTGGCGGATCTGCGGCGCGGGAAGCTGCGCAGCGGCACCAACGGGACGCGCGAGTAGCGTCTCCCTCAGAGACCCAGCGCCGTTCCCGCACCCAGCAAGGTGGCCACGCCCAGCAACACGAAGATCGCCGCCGCCGCCATGTGAACCGGCCTCATCGGGATCCTCGCCGCCAGCCGGTCGCCGACCAGCACCGCGGGCACATCGGCCAGCAGCAGGCCCAGCGTGGTCCCGACGACGACCTGCAACGGCATCGCGTAGTGCGCCGCCATGGCCACCGTGGCGATCTGGGTCTTGTCCCCCATCTCGACCAGGAAGAACGCCACCAGCGTCGCGCCGAACACGCCCAGGCGCCCGGCCACCCGGGTTTCCGTCTCCTCGATGCTGTCCGGGATCATCGTCCACGCCGCCATGCCGATGAACGACAGGCCGAGCACCCAGCGCAACACCTCGGGGTCGATGGCGGTCGTGATCCACGCACCCGCCGCACCCGCGAGCCCGTGGTTGACGAGCGTGGCCACGAAGATGCCGGCGATGATCGGCAGCGGTTTCTTGAAACGCGCCGCGAGAACGAACGCAAGAAGCTGGGTCTTGTCGCCGATTTCAGCGAGGGCGACGATGCCGGTCGAGACGAGGAAGGCTTCCAACGGAGTTCCACGGCCGGGCGGAAGACGATCGACCACGACGCATCCCCGGCCATTTCGGAGGCATCGTGGTCAAAGGTCTTGCCAGGTGCGGGAACCGCTTACGCCATGACCTGCGGTCAAGTATGTTGACGTAAGCCTCTTCGCGGACGAAGAGCGGCTACTCCCCGATGACGCGGCGGATTCTAGCAGGCCCGGCCGCGGCGATCCAGCCGCGCGCGTTCATCCGGGGCGGCAGCGGTATAGCATACGCGTCCTTGGGGGTGGCGAAGATAATGGAATCCTCCGGCGCCGAGGGCTGGCGCCACTCGCACGTTTTCGACGAAGGCAATCCGCTGGCCGAGCGCAATACGCGCTGGGCGGTCGCGCTCACCGCCATCGCGATGGTGGCCGAGATCGCCGGCGGCTGGGTGTTCAATTCGATGGCGCTGCTGGCCGACGGCTGGCACATGAGCTCGCACGCGCTGGCGCTCGGCCTCTCGGTACTGGCCTACGGCGCGGCCCGCCGCTTCGCGCACGACGGACGCTTCGCGTTCGGCACCTGGAAGATCGAGATCCTGGGCGGCTATACCAGCGCGGTGTTCCTCGTGGGCGTGGCGGCGCTGATGCTCTACCAGTCGGTCGAACGCCTGGTCTCTCCGACCCCGATCCACTACGACCAGGCCATCGCCATCGCGACCGCCGGCCTGCTGGTCAACCTCGCGTGCGCGTGGCTGCTCAGGGGCGGCCATGCCCATCGTCACGAGCACGCCCACCGGCACGGCCACGGCCACGGCCACGGCGGGCACGACCACCACCATCACGACCTGAACCTGCGTTCCGCCTACCTGCACGTGGTGGCGGATGCGGCGACTTCGATCCTCGCCATCCTGGCGCTGTCGGGCGGCAAGCTGTGGGGGGCCGACTGGCTCGACCCGGTCATGGGCATCGTCGGTGCGGGACTGGTCGCCACCTGGGCGTACGGATTGCTGCGCGACACCGGCCGCGTCCTTCTCGATGCCGAAATGGACGCACCGGTGGTCGCCGAGATCCGCGAAGTCATCGAAGCCGGCCCGGTCGAGGCGGAGATCACCGACCTGCATGTCTGGCGCATCGGCAAGGGCAAGTACGCCTGCATCGTGGCCCTTGCCGCGCGGGGCAATGCGACGCCGGACGAGTTCCGCCGGCGGTTGCGCGTCCACGAAGAGCTGGCTCACGTCACGGTGGAGGTGAACCGGCGAACCTGAGCGTGTCGGCAACGACGGCGCGAAGATCGCCCTGTGCTGGTACGGGTACCTGGCTTCACGATAGACTCGCGCGCCGAAGCCGCGCTGCGGCGCGAGGTGCCCGTGGAGTCGCTGTTCATACCGTTGCTGAAGTCGCTGGTGCTGGTGCCGGTGACGTTGCTGCCGATCATCAATCCGCTCAGCACGGCGCCGATCTTCGTCGCCACGGTCGGCACCGACCGGCAGCTCACGAAACGGCTCGCGCGCCAGGTCGCGATCAACAGCTGGTTCGTGGTGGTCACGTCGATCCTGATCGGCAGCTACGTGCTCGCGCTGTTCGGCATCTCGCTGCCGGTCGTGCGCGTCGGCGGCGGCCTGCTGGTGGCGGCCACCGCCTGGCGGCTGCTGCATCGTACCGACGGCGACGACGTGCACACCGCGGCCGCGGAGAAGGCCTCCGAGATGTCGCACGCCGACATCGTGCGGCGCAGCTTC
This sequence comes from Burkholderiaceae bacterium, assembly GCA_023383035.1. GTDB lineage: Bacteria > Pseudomonadota > Gammaproteobacteria > Burkholderiales > Burkholderiaceae_E > Zeimonas. Next base: position 2,962 of record JAHDYE010000012.1, read on the forward strand.
TTTCCGATCACGTTCCCGCTGACCACCGGACCGGGCACGATCGCCGCGTCGATCACGCTCGGCGCGCAGATCCCGACGACACCGCTGCTCTACCTCGCCGAGGCGATCGTCGCCGCGGCCGGCGCGGCGCTGGTGGCCGCGGTGCTCTACGTGGTCTTTCGCAATGCCGCCCGGGTGCTCGCCGCGCTGGGGGAAGTCGGGATGCTGGTGCTGATGCGCCTGATGGCCTTCATCCTGCTGTGCGTCGGCATCCAGTTCATGTGGACCGGCTGGGCCGAGCTCAATGGCATGCATCCCTGACCGGCGCAGGGCCGACGCCCGGTGTCGCGCAGCGGATCACGGCTGAACGAGGGTGCGTGCGTGCGGCTTTCGTGCTCGATCGCGTTGCCGCGCGGATTCCGCACCGAACACGTGCTCGCCTTTCATCGGCGCGATCCGCAGCAGGTCTCCGAACGCGTCGACGGCAACACGCTGCACAAGGGGCTGGCCTGGACCGGACAGGCGGCATGCCTGACGATCCGGTTTCGGGCTGGCCGCGCGTACGCCACGCTGGCCGTCGACGGCAACGCTGGCAGCGATGATGCGGCGACGCTGCGACGCATGGTGCGCCGGATGCTCGGACTCGATCAATGGGTCGAGGAATTCGAGCGCGCCTGGCAAGGGCATCCGCAGATCGGCGCGCTGATCGCGCGCAATCCCGGCCTGCGCGTGCCGCTCACTGCCACGCCGTTCGAAGCGATCGTCTGGGCGGTGACCGGCCAGCAGATCAGCCTCGCCGCGGCCCTGTCGTTGCGTCGCCGGATGATCCAGGCGGCCGGGCTGGCGCACTCGGGCGGACTGGCCTGTCACCCCGATGCGCCGCGGCTCGCGGCGATGACCGGCGCCGACCTGCGCCAGGCCGGCTTCTCGCAGTCCAGGGCGGACACGCTGATCGCGTTCGCGCGCCAGGTCGAGCAGGGGCTGCTGCCGCTGCAGGCCTGGGCCGACGCACCCGCCATCGAGGAGATCCGCGCACGGTTGCTGGACATCCGCGGTATCGGGCCGTGGACGGTGAACTACACGCTGCTGCGCGGATTCGGCTGGCTCGACGGCTCGCTGCACGGCGACGCCGCGGTGCGCCGCAACCTCCAGCGGCTGCTCGGGTCGCCAGACAGGGTCACCGAGGAAAACGCGAAACGGTGGCTGGCCGATTTCTCGCCGTGGCGCGCGCTGGTCGCCGCCCATCTGTGGGCGATGGGTACCGCCGCGATCTACTGATCGAACCGTGCCGGGGGTTTCCGGGCAACCCGCGCCGGCGGTCGCGATTCAGCACTCTCCGGCGCCCTGCACCGGAACGCCGTCCTTCGTTCCGGTGCAGCGGTTGCGTTCGTCGACGAACACCACGCGCGGCCGATACGACAGCAACTCGGCTTCCGACAGCATCGCGAAGGTCGAGATGATGACCAGGTCGCCGACCGCCGCGCGCCGGGCCGCCGAACCGTTCAGCGACACGATGCCGCTGCCGCGTTCGCCGCGAATGGCATAGGTGACGAAACGCTCGCCGTTGTCGATGTTCCACACGTGGACCTGCTCGTTCTCGTGGATGTCGGCCACCTCGAGCAGGTCCTGGTCGATCGCGCAGGAGCCCTCGTAATGCAGCTCGCAATGCGTGACGGTGGCGCGGTGGATCTTCGATCTGAGGAAATGGCGGTACATGGCGAACAGGCCGGATGCCTTCGATAGGGTGCCGGAAGCTTACAGCATGTGCGCAGCGCGACCCCCTGCGGGGGCTTGCTGCGTTAGCATCGATTCCCGCTCACCGACCATGGGGTGCCCCGATGCCTGGTTCCGCCCTTCGACCCGCCTGGCGCCGCCGGGCGCTGCAAGCGGCACTGGCCATCGCGGCGGCGCTGACCGCCGCCGCGCCGCTGGCCGCTTTCGCGCAGGAAGAATCCGCACGACCACGCCATCGCGCCGAGCGCGCGCCGCAACTGAGCGTGTCCGCCACCGCCTATCGCGACGTGGTGCAGGACCGCATCACCGTGACGTTGTACGCGGAACGCGAGTCGCCGCAGCCGGCCGGCGGCCAGACGCAGGTCAGCGAGCTGCTCGGTCCGGTGATCGCGCGGCTGAAGGCACGCGACGGCCTCGAGGTGCGCACCTCGAGCTACCGCACCGATCCGGTCTGGCAGCAGAGCCGCATCGTCGGCTGGCGCACGCGCGGCTCGATCCAGGTCAGCGCGCCGCCGTCCGAAGACTTCAACCGGCTGATCGGCGAACTCGCCGCCACGCTCAACGTCGAATCGGTCGGCGCATGGCTGAGCCGCGAGGCACGGCTGGCGGTCGAACGCGAGCTGATCGCCGAGGCGGTCGCCGCGTTCCGGGCCAAGGCCGACACGGCATCCAGGGCACTGGGCTTCGCCGACTACACGGTACGCGACGTCTCGGTCGGCACGCCCGGCCCGGTTCCGCCCGAGCCGATGCCCAGGGCGATGATGTCGCGCGCCGCCGCGGCCGACGCCGCGCGGGTGGCGCGCGCCGCCGCCGATGGCAAGACGACCGTCACGGTGACGGTGAGCGGCCGGGTCGCGCTGCGCCCCTGATCGGCGCAGCGCCCTGGCCGGTGACGCTGCGGCGGCGCCGGGCGCCTGCCGCACCCTCGCGCCGGGCGATCCCGCGGCGGCCTCGAAAGCGCCGGCCGCCGGCGGCTTGCCGCCTTGCGGAGGTATGCATACAATTTGCGTTTCATGTTAATGCTCTTAACATGCCGGGAGCCATGGAACTGAAGACGGCGCGCCTCACCCTGCTGATCGACCCCGCCAAGAAGGCGGCATTCGAGCGGCTGTGCGCGAGCCAGGACGTGACGCCGTCACAGGTGGTCAGGCGCCTGATCCGCGAATACCTCGCCGCGCACGGCGTGCCCTACGTGCCGTCCGGCAGCGGCGAAACCGCTCGTTCCACCCGCGCGGCCCGCAGCGGCAAGGCGCCGGCGCGCAAACCCCGCGGCGCCCGTTCGTAGGTCGGGCGGTGGTGCCCTCCCCGGCAATCGACGCACAGCTGGCCTGGCTGCCGCTGCACTGGATGCTGGCGGTGCTCGTCGGCTGGCTGGCAGTCGGCATCGGCGGCGTGTTCGCGCTGCGCCGCTTCGACTTCGTCGCGCACGTGCTGTTTCCGGCCGGAGGAGCGCTGGGGCTCGCGCTGTTCGTCATCGCAGCCGTCGCGCTGCCCGGTCCGGCGCATACCGTGGTATTGCCGCTCGGCCTGCCGGATCTGCCGTTCCATCTGCGGCTGGACAGCCTGTCGGCGTTCTTCCTGATGGTGATCGGCGCGGCGGCAGCAGGCGTGTCGGCGTTCGCGGCCGGCTACTTCCGCAAGGGCGAGGGCACGCCGCCGGGGCTGCTGTGCCTCGAATACCACCTGTTCCTCGCCAGCATGGCCATGGTGGTGCTGGCCGACGACGCCTACGCGTTCATGGTGATGTGGGAAACCATGGCGCTGTCCTCGTTCTTCCTGGTCACCGCCAACCATCGCATCGCCGAGATCCGTCGCGCCGGCTACGTCTACCTGCTGGTCGCGCACGTGGGCGCGATCGGCATCCTGATGTGCTTCGGACTGCTGCAGGCGAACACCGGCGACTACACGTTCGCCAACATGCGCGCGCAGCAGCTGCAGCCGTTCTGGGCATCGCTGGCGTTCCTGCTCGCGGTGTTCGGCTTCGGCGCGAAGGCGGGCATCCTGCCGCTGCACGTCTGGCTGCCCGAAGCGCACCCCGCGGCGCCGTCTCCGGTGTCGGCGCTGATGAGCGGCGTGATGCTCAAGACCGCGGTCTACGGGCTGCTGCGCGTCTCGTTCGACCTGCTCGGAACGCAGCTCTGGTGGTGGGGCGCGCTGCTGCTCGCGCTCGGCCTGGTCAGCGCGCTCTACGGCGTGATCTTCGCCGCGGTGCAGGTCGACATGAAGCGTCTGCTCGCGTACTCGTCGATCGAGAACATCGGACTGCTGTTCGCGGCGATCGGGCTGGCGCTGGTCTTCTCGGCCTACAACATGCAGATGCTCGCGGCGCTGGCGCTCACCGCCTGCCTGTATCACGTCGCCAGCCACGCGCTGTTCAAGAGCCTGCTGTTCGTCGGCACCGGCTCGGTGCTGCACGCCACGGGCGAGCGCAACCTGGGCAAGCTGGGCGGCCTGATCCGCTACACGCCGTGGGTGGCCTGGGCCACGCTGATCGGCGTGCTCGCCAGTGCCGGCCTGCCGCCGCTGGGCGGCTTCGTCTCCGAGTGGCTGCTGCTGCAGAGCTTCCTGTTCACGCCGGGCCTGCCGCACCCGGTGCTCAACATGCTGATCCCGGTCGTGGCGGCGCTGATCGCGCTGGTGGCCGCGCTGGCCGGCTACACGATGGTGAAGTTCTTCGGCGTGATCTTCCTCGGCCAGCCGCGCGAGGAGAAGCTCGCCCGCGCGCACGACGCCGGACGCTGGGAGCGCGCCGGCATGCTGTGGCTGGCCACCGGCTGCGTGGCGCTCGGCCTGCTGCCCAACCAGTTCATCCAGCTCATCGATCCGGTGACGCAGGCGCTGGTGCAGGCGGGCCTGGGCGCCACCGTCTCGGCCACCGGCTGGCTGCTCGCGCCGACCGGCGTGGCACGGGCAAGTTACGGCCCGGTGATCTTCCTGCTCGGCATCGCAGCGAGCTTCGCGCTCGCGTGGCTGCTGGTGCGCCGGCTCTACCATGGCCAGCTGCGCCGTTCGCCGCCGTGGGCCTGCGGCTTTCCGTGGCAGAGCGCGCGCATGCAGGACACCGCCGAGGGCTTCGGGCAGCCGATCCGGCAGATCTTCGAGCCGTTCTTCCGCATGCAGCGCGAGCTGCCGACGCCGTTCGACGAGCGCCCGCGCTACCGCGTGAGCGCCGACGATCATCTGTGGCACTGGCTGTACCTGCCGATCGCGGCGGCCACGGCGCGCGTGGCGCGACTGATCGGCCTGCTGCAGCAGGGCCGCATCGCGGTGTACCTGATGTACAGCTTCGTGACGCTGATCGTGATGCTGCTGATGGTGTCGCGGTGAGCGGGCGAGACGCGATGAGGGCGACCCGGTGAGCGCCGTCTACGCAGCGATTTCGCAGACGCTGGCGATCGTCGCCGCGCTGCTGCTCGCGCCGGTGCTGACGGGCTGGGTCAACATGTGTCGCGCCTGGCTGCAGAACCGCTCGGCGCCCAGCCTGTGGCAGCCGTACCGCGTGCTGCACAAGCTGTTCGTCAAGGAGTCGGTGGTCGCCGAGCACGCGTCGCCCGTCTTCCGCGCGGCGCCGTACATCGTGTTCGGCTGCATGCTGGTGGCCTGCGCGATCGTGCCCACGCTGTCGACCGACCTGCCGCTGTCCAGCGCCGCCGATGCGATCGCGCTGGTGGGACTGCTGGCGCTGGCGCGCGTGTTCATCTCGCTGGCCGCGATGGACGTCGGCACCGCCTTCGGCACGCTGGGCGCGCGGCGCGAGATGCTGGTCGGTTTCCTGGCCGAGCCGGCGCTGCTGATGGTGCTGTTCTCGGCGTCGCTGATCTCGCAGTCGACGTCGCTCACCACGATCGTCGAAACGCTCGCCCACCAGGAGCTCGCGATCCACCCGGTGCTGGCCTTCGCCGGCGTCGCGTTCACGATGGTGTCGCTGGCCGAGAACGCGCGCATTCCGGTGGACAACCCGGCCACCCATCTCGAGCTGACGATGATCCACGAGGCGCTGGTGCTCGAGTATTCGGGCCGGCACCTGGCGCTGATCGAATGGGCGGCCGCGCTGAAGCTGTTCGCGTATTCGTGCATCGGCCTGGCGCTGTTCTTCCCCTGGGGCGTCGCCGAGGCGCAGGCGCCGCTCGCGCTGCTGCTCGCGCTGCCGGCGCTGGTCGTGAAGCTGGCGATCGGCGGCATGAGCCTGGCGGTGCTCGAGACGATCAGCGCCAAGATGCGCATCTTCCGCGTGCCCGAGTTCCTGGCCACCGCGTTCCTGCTCGCGCTGCTGCTGCTCGCCTTCGCGATGATCTCGCAGCGGCGCATCCTGTCGCTGATCCATCTGTTCACGCTGCAGGGCGCCACGCTGGTGGTGGCCACCGCGGCGGTCGGCTACGTGACGCAGCAGCCGCACCTGTACGCGTCGGCCGTCATCACCTTCGCGCTGAAGGTGCTGCTGATCCCGATGATGCTGCACCGGGTGATCGACCGCCTCGACATCCGCTGGGACGTCGAGCCGCTGATCAACATTCCGACCACGATGCTGATCGGCATCCTGCTGGTGATCTTCTCGTTCGACATGGCCACGCCGATCGCGCGCCTGTCCTCGTCGGTCGCGCGCGGCTCGCTCGGCATCGCGCTCGCCTGCGTGCTGCTGTCGTTCCTGATGATGATCACCCGCGCCAAGGCCGTGCCGCAGGTGATCGGCTTCCTGTCGATGGAGAACGGCCTGTTCTTCGCGGCCACCTCGGCCACGCACGGCATGCCGATGGTGGTCGAGCTGGGCATCGCGCTCGACGTCCTGATCGGCGTACTGATCCTCGGCGTGTTCATGTTCCAGATCCGCGAGCAGTTCGACAGCCTGGACATCCGCCACCTGGAACGCCTGAAGGAAGACTGAGTGGAAGCGCTGCTGTTCGTGCTCGGGATCCCGCTCGCCGGCGGCGTGGTGCTGGCGCTGTGGGGCCATCGCGACGTCGCGATGGAGCTCAACGTCGCGTTCAGCCTCGGCACGTTCGTGGCCGCCTGCGCGCTCACCGCGCAGGTGATCGCCGGCGGCCCGCTGTTCGTCTGGAACAACGAGTTCTTCATCGACGCGCTCAACGTCTTCCTGGTCACGCTCACCGCCTTCGTCAGCCTCACCACCGCGATGTTCTCGCGCCCGTACATGCGCGTGGAGCGCGACCGCGGCAAGATGACGCCGCCGCGCCTGCGGCTGTACCACAGCATGTACCAGCTGTTCTGCTTCACGATGCTGCTGGCGCTGATGACCAACAACATGGGCATCTTGTGGGTGGCGATGGAGGCCGCCACGCTGAGCACCGTGCTGCTGGTGAGCGTCTACCGCACCGCGGCCAGCCTGGAGGCGGCGTGGAAGTACTTCATCCTGTGCGGCGTGGGCATCGCGCAGGCGCTGTTCGGCACGGTGCTGCTGTACATGGCCGCCGAGAAGGTGATCGGCACCGAGGGCGGCGCGCTGCTGTGGACCAACCTCGACGCGGTCAAGGCGCAGCTCGACCCCAACATCATCACGCTGGCGTTCGCCTTCCTGTTCATCGGCTACGGCACCAAGGTGGGCCTGGTGCCGGTGCACAACTGGCTGCCCGATGCGCACGCGGAAGGGCCCACGCCGGTGTCGGCGGTGCTCTCGGGACTGCTGCTCAACGTCGCGCTGTACGCGATCCTGCGCTGCAAGGTGCTCACCGACGGCGCGCTGCAGAGCCCGCTGGCAGGCCGCATGATGATCGGCTTCGGGCTGCTGTCGGTGGTCGTCGCGGCGTTCCTGATCACGCGGCAGAAGGACGTCAAGCGCATGTTCGCCTACTCGTCGATCGAGCACATGGGCCTGATGACCTTCGCGTTCGGGCTGGGCGGCCCGATCGCCAATTTCGCCGGCCTGCTGCACATGACGGTGCATTCGCTGGTGAAGTCGGCCATCTTCTTCGCCGTCGGGCACGCCACGCAGAAGGCCGGCACGCAGGTGATGGACGACATCCGCGGCCTGGTCAAGGTCAGCCCGACGATCGCCTGGGGCCTGATGCTCGGCTCGCTGGCGATCCTCGGCATGCCGCCGTTCGGCGTGTTCGCCAGCGAATTCCTGATCATCACCACCGCGATGCGCGAGCAGCCGTGGGCGACGCCGTTCCTGCTGGTGGCGCTGGGCGTGGCGTTCGCCTCGGTGTTCGCGCGCGTGCAGCCGATGGTGTTCGGCGACACGTCGCTGCAGCGGCTCGGGCACGCGCCGGCGCTCGTGCCGGTGTTCGTGCACCTGGCGCTCGGCCTGATGCTCGGGCTGTACGTGCCGCCCTACCTCGACGCGTGGTATCGCGAGGCGGCGCGGATGATCGGCGGCTGATCGACGGACGCACCGATGAAACCCGCCGGACTCGACCTGCCGTTCGAGCTGCTGCCCGCGCCGCTGCCGATGTGGCGGGCGCAAGTGGCGCGCGAGCATTGGCAGGCGGCGGCGCACCGCATCGCCGGGGCCGGCGGCCGCCTGGTGGCGCTGTGGGGCGCCGATCGCCGCGGCGGCAGCGGCGCAGGCGACTTCGCGGTATGCGCGGCCGCCGCGCTGCCCGAGGGCCTGGTCTGGCTCGAGCTCGCGCTGCACGGCGATGCACCCGCCTGCCCGGATCTCGCCGCGATCTTTCCGTGCGCGCAGCGGATGCAGCGCGCGATCACCGACACCACCGGCGTCGTCATCGAAGGTGCACGCGACGTCCGGCCCTGGATCGATCACGGCGTCTGGGCGCCGGGGTTGCGACCATTGCGCCGCGACGCCGCGAGGCGGGCGCGTACCGGCGACGCAGGTGCCGGCCAGGCGGTGACCGGCGACCCGGCGACCGCCGGCGATGCGTGGCCCGCCAGCGCGCACCCCGCCGACTATCCGTTCGTGCGCGTCGAGGGCGACGGCGTGCACGAGATCGCGGTCGGCCCGGTGCACGCCGGCATCATCGAGCCGGGCCACTTCCGCTTCTCGGTGGTGGGCGAGAAGGTGCTGCGGCTGGAGGAACGCCTGGGCTACGTGCACAAGGGCATCGAGCGGCGCTTCACGCAGCTCGCCCCGCTCGACGGTCACCGGCTGGCGGGCCGGGTGTCGGGCGATTCGACGGTGGCCTTCGCCTGGGCCTGGTGCATGGCGCTCGAGTCGGCCACCGGATGCACCGTGCCCGAGCGCGCGCAGTGGCTGCGCGCGCTGATGCTCGAGCGCGAGCGCGTGGCCAACCACCTCGGCGACCTGGGCGCGCTCGGCAACGACGCCGGGCTCGCCTTCGGGCTGGCGCAGTTCTCGCGCCTGCGCGAGAACTGGCAGCGCATGTCGATGCTCGCATTCGGCCATCGGTTCATGATGGATCGCATCGTGCCCGGCGGCGTGGGCGTCGACCCGGGCATCGTGCCGCTGGACCGGATGTCGGAGCAGTGCGACGCGTTCGAGCGCGAGGTGCTCGCGCTGCGGGCGGTCTACGACGAGCACGCGGGCCTGCAGGACCGCTTCATGGGTGCCGGACGCGTGTCTCCCGAGCTGGCCGCGCGGCTGGGGCTCGCCGGCCTGGCCGGACGCGCCAGCGGACAGCCGGCGGACCTGCGCTGCGACCATCCCTGGCCGCCCTACGACCGGCTCGGCGTCAAGGCAGCCGTGCAGCGCAACGGCGACGTGGCGGCGCGCGTGGCGGTGCGCTTCGACGAGGTGATCGAGTCGCTGCGGCTGGTGCGCACCCTGTGCGCCGGGCTGCCCGCCGGCCCGGTGCGCGAAACGGTGCAGCTGCCTGGGCGGGAGGCGTTCGGCGCCGGCTGGATCGAGGGATGGCGCGGCGAAGTGTTCGTCGCGCTGGAGCTGGACGCCGACGACCGCATCCGGCGCTGCCATTGCCACGATCCGTCGTGGCAGAACTGGCCGGTGCTCGAGCACGCGGTGATCGGCAACATCGTTCCGGACTTCCCGCTGATCAACAAGTCGTTCAACCTCAGCTATTCGGGGCACGACCTCTGATGTGGAGAATCGCCCGGCAAATCGCGCGTACCGGCATCGTCACCGAACCGGCGCCGACGCCCGACGACGCGCTGCAGGCCACGGTCGAGCGCATCCACCGCGACATCCTGGACGTGCTCGGCCAGGCGCTGGCGATCCGCCAGGTCGACGCCGGCTCGTGCAACGGGTGCGAGCTGGAGATCCATGCGCTGAACAACCCCTTCTACAACCTCGAGGGGCTGGGCATCCGCTTCGTCGCCAGCCCGCGGCATGCCGACCTGCTGCTGGTCACCGGCCCGGTGTCGCGCCACATGGAGCTCGCGCTGCGCCGCACCTGGGAGGCGATGCCCGAGCCGAAGCTGGTGGTCGCGGTCGGCGACTGCGGCTGCAGCGGCGGAATCTTCGGCGAGAGCTATGCGAGCCGTGGGCGGGTGTCGAACGTCATCCCGGTCGACGTCGAGGTGGCGGGCTGCCCGCCCGCGCCGCTGGAGATCATGCGCGGCATCCTGGCGGCGGTGCGCCGCGGCACGGCCGGCGCCTGAGCGCCCGGTCCGCTCCGGGCGATCAGCGCCGGTAGGTGCGAACGTTCGGCCCCGGCACGCGTGGCCGACGGGCGCCCCCGCTTCAGAAGGTCCCCGGCACCAGGATGTCGCGGTTCACCTTCTTCACGTCGCGCAGCCCGCAGAAGCCCATGGTGATGTCGAGCTCCTTGCGCAGGATCTCCAGCGCCGTCGTGACGCCCGCCTCGCCCATCGCGCCGAGCCCGTAGATGTAGGCCCGGCCCACGTGCACGCCGCGCGCGCCCAGCGCGAGCGCCTTGATCACGTCCTGGCCGGAGCGGATGCCGCCGTCCAGGTGCACTTCCATGCGGCCGCGCACCGCCTCGACGATCGCCGGCAGCGCGCGGATCGCCGACAACGCCCCGTCGAGCTGGCGCCCGCCGTGATTCGACACGATCAGCGCGTCGGCGCCGCTGGCCACCGCCGGCTCGACGTCTTCCGGATCGAGGATGCCCTTCAGGATCAGCTTGCCGCCCCACTGGTCGCGCACCCACTTGACGTCGTCCCAGTCCAGCGTGGGATCGAACTGCTGGTTGGTCCACGACGCGAGCGAGCTCAGGTCGTCGACGCCCTGGACGTGGCCGGCGATGTTGCGGAAGGCGCGTCGCGGCGTGCGCAGCATGCCCAGGCACCAGCGCGGCTTGGTCGCCAGGTTCGCCAGGTTGACCAGCGTCGGCTTGGGCGGCGCCGACAGGCCGTTGCGGATGTCCTTGTGCCGCTGGCCCATC
>JAHDYE010000012.1:13923-32165 GCA_023383035.1 Burkholderiaceae bacterium
GGAACACTGCGCAGCACGCGCCCGCTCGATCAGGCGCACGATGAAGTCGCGGTCGCGCATCACGTACAGCTGGAACCAGAACGGCGCGTCGGTATGGGTGGCGACGTCCTCGATCGAGCAGATGCTCATCGTCGACAGCGTGAACGGCACCCCCGCCTTGGCAGCGGCCCGCGCGGCCAGGATCTCGCCGTCGGCATGCTGCATGCCGGTCAGACCCACCGGCGCCAGTGCGATCGGCATCGAAACCGGCTGCCCGATCAGGGTGCTGACCAGGCTGCGGTTGTCGATGTCGACGGCCACGCGCTGGCGCAGCTTGATCGGCACGAAATCGGCTTCGTTGGCGCGATAGGTGGTTTCGGTCCAGGCGCCCGAATCCGCGTAGTCGTAGAACATCCTCGGAACACGGCGGCGTGCCAGCAGGCGCAGGTCCTCGATGCAGGTGATCACGGGCATGGCGGCGGTCGGTCAGGGAGGTCGCTGGCGATGCACTATAGAATATTTGCCTTCGATCGTGCCAAACTCGTCACTGATCGTCTGCCAGGGCAGGTGCAAGATGGACGCCCAGTGAACGGCCGCCGGCCGCCGCCCTTTCAGACGAGGCAGCATCGAATCATGTCGTCCTCCGCCGCAATGCTCCACCCCCCCCTCTTGATGGACTCTCACCGCCCCACCTGCCGGTTCTGCGCCGCTGGCCTCCGGCACGTGATAGCAGACCTCGGCATGACGCCGATGGCCAACGCGTATCGGTCGCCAGCCGAGCAAGACCGGATGGAGCCTTTCTATCCGCTGCGCGCCTGGGTCTGCGACGCATGCTTACTGGTGCAACTCGAGGAGTTCGAGACTCCCGAGCAGATCTTCGCGGCCGACTACGCGTATTTTTCGTCGTATTCCGATTCGTGGGTCGAGCACGCGCGGCGCTACGTCGAAGACGTGTCATCGCGCTTCCGTTTGGGACCGAACAGCCGCGTCGTCGAGGTCGCGTGCAACGACGGCTACCTGCTGCGTTGGTTCCTGCCGAAGGGCGTGAAGGTACTCGGCGTCGAGCCGGCCGCTAACTGCGCCGAAGCCGCCCGTGCGCGAGGCATCGAGGTCGAAGTCGAGTTCTTCGGCGCCCGAACCGCCGCCAGGCTGAAGGCGCAAGGCTATCAGGCCGACCTGATGGTGGCGAACAACGTCGTCGCGCACGTACCGAACCTGAATGACTTTGTCGAAGGCTTCCGGATTTTGCTTGCTCCGACTGGCGTGGTGACCTTCGAGTTCCACCACGTGCTGAACCTGGTCCGGTACAACCAGTTCGACACCATCTATCACGAGCACTTCTGCTATCACTCGCTGTCGACCTTCCGCAGGATCCTCGCGCGCCAGGGCCTGTCGGTATTCGACGTCGAGGAACTACCGACCCACGGCGGTTCGTTGCGCGTGTACGCCCAGCCACAGGAGACCGGCATCCACCCGACCACCACGCGCGTACCGGCCCTGCTGGAAGCCGAACGGGCAGCCGGCCTGACTAGCATCGACGCGTACCTAGCGTACGGCGAGCGGATCAAGCGGATGAAACGGCAGCTCCTGCGCTTCCTGATCGATGCCAGAGAGGCAGGCAAATCGATCGCAGCCTACGGCGCGCCTGCCAAGGGCAACACGCTGCTGAACTATGTGGGCGTAGGTACGGATTTCATCGATTACACGGTCGACCGCAACCCCCACAAGCAAGGGATGACCCTTCCTGGTACCGGCATCCCGATTCACGACCCGGCGAAGATCTTCGAGACGCGACCCGACTATCTTCTGATCCTGCCCTGGAACCTGCGCGACGAGATCGTGCGCCAGATGGCGGGGATCCGCGAATGGGGCGGACGCTTCCTCGTACTGATTCCCGAGGTCAAGGTGATCGACTGACTAATCGGGACTCCCCGGTCGGACCGCCAGTGCGCGAGGCCGGCGGTTCGACGGGAGGCCGCTTTCAGTATCTCCAGAAGAAACGATCGTCGATCTGGCCAGTCGCGCTCAGGTACTTCAGTTGCTTGAGCCGGGTGAATGGCCTCGCCTCGAACACCGAGCGATCCAGGCCAATACGTTCGAAGACGTCATGCAACTGCCGGGCGCCGTTGCGCGCATCCCAGGTGCAGTGGAAACCCGGCAGTTGCGAATGGATCTTGGCAAAGCTGACCCGGTAGCTGCGGTTGTCGCCGCCAGACGATCCAAATGAAAGTTCGCAATCGGGGTACACCTCGGCAACGATCTGCGCGATCTCACGCACCTGGAAGTTGTCGGCATCGTGGCCGACGTTGAAGATCTGGTTGTGAACCGCATCCTGCGGCGCCTCGAGCGCGCAGGCGATCGCCTCGCAGATGTCGAGCACATGCACCAGCGGGCGCCACGGCGTGCCGTCGCTGGTCATCGCGATCCTGCCGCTCGTGGCGGCCAGCCCACACAGGTTGTTCAGCACGATGTCGAAACGCATCCGCGGCGACGCGCCGTAGGCGGTGGCGTTGCGCAGAAAGGTGGGCGAGAAGTCCGGGCTGGCCAGCGCCGCCACATCGCGCTCGACCAGCGTCTTGCACTTGGCATACGCGGTCTGTGGATTGGTCGGCGAGCTCTCGGTCATCGGCTCCACGCCGGTAGCGACGCCGTAGACGCTACATGAGGACGTGTAGACGAAGCGCTTCGCGCCGGCAGCCCGGGCTAGCTCGGCTAGGCGCACCGACGCCTGATGATTGATCTGGAACGTAAGCTCGGGATTGTTTTCGCCGAGCGGATCGTTCGACAACTCGGCCAGGTGCACCACCGCATCGATGCCGCGCACATCATCGGGGCCGATCTCACGAATGTCGCGATTGATGAAACGCGGAAACCCAGGAATCATGCCGCGTTCGCTGAACAGCCAACCGTCGCGATAGTAGCCGGTATCGAGTCCGACCACGTCGTGTCCCCGCCCTTGCAGTAACGGCGCCAGCAAGCAGCCTATATAACCTTCCACTCCAGTAACCAGCAGCTTCATTTTTCCTTCTTTCCTCACTTGGGATGCAACGAATCAGGGAAGAACTGCCGGAGCTGCTCCCGCCACAGGCTGTCACACAGCCGATCCGGGGGCAGCTCGACATCGGCGAAAGTGAGCAGCGTGTCCTTCGGGACGTCGCGCTTCAGGGTACAACCTTCGGCCAGGCCGATCGGCAGCAGATCTTGCACTCGGGCCGTCGGAGCATTCTCGGCAAGCCCGTAGGTCATATAGCCGCCCAAGCCGTCGATGCGCTGGCCGGCCCGCACGTCGGTCTTTGCGGCCGCGACGACCTCCACACGCGGCGCTCCCAGCGCAGCAAGCGTTGCGTCGCCGAACAACACTGCGCGTGCGATCGTGTTGGGTGCCTCGAGGTGGCACAGATGGTACGGCGTGTAGAAGCAGTACAGCGGACCGCTGCCGGGCTTGTACAGCGCAAGGTAGTGCCGCTGCTGCGGATGATCATGGGTGCCGAGGACAAATACGCCTGGCCCTGGCATCGCGCCGACGACGTAATCGACGATGCCTGGGCCCTCGACCAGCGCCTCGATTGGATAGCGGTCCGCCACTTCCTGGATCGGCGTGCCGACCGGCACGGTCGGGCCGAACATGCCACGCTGACCGACCCGCATGCCGGTACCGTTGGCGACGACCGCGCTCTCGAACGAGATCTTGGTACCGTCGGCGAAAGAAGTCACCATCGACGGGTTCTGCCCCCACTGGTGCGCGAATCCCTCCTGCGTGGTCGGATTGCGGTACGGATCGTGCAAACCTTTAATGTTGCCGCAAAGTACCGGCTTCACGCCGATCCCGCGGACGAAGCGGTACAGGTTCATCATCACACCGGGCTGGTCGCCGTCCGCGCTGGTCAGTACCACCCCGGCACGATCAGCGTAGGTCTTCAAGATCGGCCCGACGGTCCCATCGACCTCGGCGTTCATCAGCACGACGTGCTTGCGATGCTCGATCGCCTCGAGGGTGACCCGCGCAGCGTGCTCAACGGTACCTGTCACTTCGAAAACTACGTCGACACCGGCGGCACGACACAGCAGCATTGCATCTTCGGTAACCACCGGCGTGCACTTATCGATCGCACGTTCGAGCTGCGCCACGGTCTCGACCGCCCGCACGCCCTCCACGCCAGCCTCACGATACGCACGCCGCGCGCCTTCGAGCGTACGGTTAGCGACCGCCACGACCTGCATTCCCTTGACCGCGGTACAGATCTGCAGCACCACGCCGCGCCCCATGAAACCCGCCCCGACAAGCGCCACCCGGATCGGCCGGCCTTCCCGATGGCGCTGCGCCAGTGCCGCATCGACGATGATCATCGAAGCCCGTCCTTCCGCACGAAGTCTGGCCACCCGGCGTCCTTGTCGGACATGCTCCTGATCGGCACTGGCCACTCGATGCCGAACGCGGGATCGTCGTGGCGGGCGCCGAGCGAGGCATCCGGCGCATAGAATTCCGAGACTTGGTAGACGACCATGACATCGTCAGTAAGGGTGACGAAACCGTGCGCGAAGCCCTTAGGCACCAGCAGCATCCGGCCGTTCGCCTCGCTAAGCTCGACGCCGATCCACTTACAATAGGTCGGCGACTCTGGACGGATATCGACGATCGCGTCCCAGATCGCGCCGTGCGCGCAGCGCACCAGCTTATCCTCGCTGTGCGGCGAGGCTTGGTAGTGCATACCGCGCAACGTGCCGGCGTGCCGCGTGAGTGACATGTTCGTCTGCACCATCCGCGCTGGCAGGCCGTGCGCCGCGAACTCGCGCTCGCAATAGGTTCGCGCGAAAAAACCGCGCGCGTCTTCGCGGCGCTCGATGTCGATGAGGGTGGCGCCCTGCAGGGCCGTCTTTGTGAAGATCATCCGTCCGATCTTCCGAATATCGTCGCGTTCACCATTGCTTCCAGGGCGCCTTGCCGTTTGCCCATAGCCCTTCGAGCACCTGCTTGTCGCGCAGCGTATCCATCGGCTGCCAGAATCCCTGGTGGCGGTATGCCGCAAGCTGCCTGGCCACAGCGAGCCGCTCCATCGGCTCGCGCTCCCATACCGTATCGTCGCCGTCGATGAGGTCGAGCACTTTCGGGTCGAGCACGAAGAAACCGCCGTTGACCCACGCGCCGTCGCCATCCGGCTTCTCTCTAAAGCTCGGCACCCGCGTCTCACCCGCGTGCAGGGTGAACGCTCCAAAGCGCCCGGGCGGCTGTACCGCGGTCACCGTCGCCAGCGTCTCCTGCTCGCGATGGAACTGGATGAGTCGCGTGATGTCGACGTCGCTGACACCGTCGCCGTAAGTGCAGCAGAACGGCCCACCATCGAGATACCGCGCCGCCCGCTTGATCCGCCCGCCGGTCATCGTGTCGAGGCCGGTATCGACCAGCGTCACCTTCCACGGCTCCGTCGAGGTCCTCAGCAGCGTGGTCGTCTGCTCGCGCATGTCGAAGGTGACATCGGCTGAGCCCAGCGCGTAGTCGCGAAAGAACTCCTTAATCGCCTGGCCTTTGTAGCCGCAGCAGATCACGAAATCGCTCAAGCCGTGCGCCAGGTACATCTTCATGATGTGCCAGAGGATCGGCCGCCCGCCGATCTCGACCATCGGCTTCGGGCGGACCGCGCTCTCCTCGCTGATGCGCGTCCCGAATCCGCCCGCAAGAATCATCACCTGCATGTCGTCGCTCGCTTTTCCTGTGCTGGCGCTCCCTTGGCCCGCTCGCCGCAGGCCGCGATCGCGAAACCGCCAAGATCGTGAAGATGCCCCAATCGATTCCGTACCGTCCAGTGCTGAATCGTGCTTCAGTGCGTTGCGTCACAGCCTATGGGCAGCCTGCCACGATCCGCAGAAAGGACCACTTCATGTCGCCGAACCCCGTTGCTGCCCAGGTGGTTCATCCAGTGTCCGCACGAGCGCGGCCTGCTCGAGCGCCGTCGCCGCACGATCGATGAGCTCGAAGGCGATTCCCGAACGCCCGGCAATCGCGAGCAGATCATTTGAACCATCAGCGAGGCTCAGCACCCACAGCAGCGCATGCTCGAACTCTCCCGGGCCGGCGCCGCCCAGGGTGCCGTACAGCCCTCGCTTCCCGAGGCGCGGTTCGCCCTTTGAACTCAGGTTGAGCACGCGCCGGTTGGCATCGAGCACCGCGATCGTCTGCGCGACGACACGGATGGATTCGGCCAGCTTGTCAGGTCGAACCAAGGAGAGGTCGTCGGCAGAGGTGTGGTACTCGGGATAAGTACCGTTCGGCGAACGAGTAATCCGCCCGATCGGCAGATCGAAACCGGGCGAACAGAACTGGCGCTCGTCATAGCCATAGGGCTCGAAATCGGTCACCCTGCCATTGAACGGTTCGCGGGCAAGCACGTAGGCCGCGACACGATCGGTCACGGTGTCGCCGCGCCGGCTTCGTTTGTAACGCAGCGGTCCTGCATCCCCTAGCAGCCCGATCGTCAGCCCTGCGCGTAGCCTGGACAACCGGTGCTCATTACGCGACAGCCAGACCAGCGAACCGATCGTTCCCGGCCCGAAGATAAAACGCCACGTCAACCGCGGGCGCTCGACGCGCAACGCATCTGCAAGCGCTGCAGCCACCGCGATTCCGGTCAGGTTGTCGTTGGCCAGCGATGGATGGCAGGTGTGCGTATAGACGATCGCCTCGCCGCTGGTGCTACCTTCGACGATTGACTCGGCCAGCGTCAGGTGTCCGAGCTCGAGCGTCGAGTCGACGACGGCACGATAGGGCCCGGGGCCTAGGGCCTCGCGATCACGGTGCCGGAGGCAGAAGCCCCAACTCTCACGGTAGTAAGTTGTCCGATAAGGGATCCAGTTTGGCTGGTCGGGCAGCGAATGCAGATGAGGCTGCAGTTCCTCGAGCGTCATCGTCCGGTCGACCGGAGC
The DNA here is from genome assembly GCA_023383035.1 of Burkholderiaceae bacterium. Classification (GTDB taxonomy): domain Bacteria; phylum Pseudomonadota; class Gammaproteobacteria; order Burkholderiales; family Burkholderiaceae_E; genus Zeimonas. Next base: position 20,821 of record JAHDYE010000012.1, read on the forward strand.
CGAGTAGTTGACCACATGGAGATTGTGTGCCTGGAAGTCGATCACCCGGCGACCTTCCAGGTCCGCGAGGTACGCATCGCGGATGTTCCACTCGAGCGGAACCTCCCAGTCGAAGGCTGGCGTGCCGCTCGGGATTTCCGCGCGATCGAGAGATGTACGCCGCGCAACGAGATCGAGCGTTCGGCGAACGCCATCTCCGGTGATGCTACGGCAGATCGGATACATCTCCGTCATCAGCCCGAAAGCGCCGGTCGCCGCTTCGATCGACCCCGCCTCGGTCGTTAGTCCCTGCAGCAGCATGTTCAGGTCCGCACTGCCCGTTCAGGTTGCTGCAGGCGGATCGAATACCTCGACCCAGAGATCGGTACGATGAACCGCATCGACAGGAGACTCCTGGTTAGCTGCTGCGGACGGTGACATGTCCATCGGCACTCTCCCAACCCCTCAGAACACGCTTTCGCGCACGAAGATCAGGTCGTCGGGTCTGATGGGATCGTCGAGCTTGGGCTCGAGCACCTGGACGGTGCGATTGCCGTAGCGGCGATGCACGCGAACGCCCTTGTCGGTGCCCCGCAGCGTCAGGCCGCCACCCTTGGCGATCGCCTGTGCGACGGTCATACCACGATCGAGCGGATACATGCCCGGCCGCTGTACCTGCCCGTAGACGTAGTACTGCGCGGCACGATCCACGTAGATGACGTCGCCCGCCATCAGCGGAACGTCGCGGCTCAGGTCGCCCACGGTGAACATTTCCACCAGGTCGATCTCCATGCGCTGCATGCGCCCGTCGCGCGTGGTCATCAGGATCACTTCGTCGGCGCCGGTCGGGGTGACGCCGCCGGCCATAGACAGCACTTCGGACAACCGCATGCCGGTGGTTTCGAGCGCATAGCGCCCGGGACGGGCGACGTTGCCAAGCACCGAGACCTGCTGGCTGCGGAACTGCGTGACGTTCAGCGTGACCTGCGGGTTCTGCAGGAAGTTGCCTTCGCGCAGGCGGCGCGCGATCAGCCGCTCGACATCCGTGGGCGACATGCCGTTGATGCGGATGACCCCGATCAGCGGGAATGAGATGACGCCGCTCTCCGACACGCGGGCCTCCACGGTCAGGTCGGGTTGCTGGAACACCTGGATGCGGATGACGTCGCCCGGACCGAGCCGGTAGTCGCCGCGGGCATCGACCTGCGCGCCGGCGCCGGCGGTGAACAGCAGGGCAAGTGTCAGCAGCGCAGCGCGAAGCAGGGGCTCGAGTTTCATGGCGCAGGCGGTGGAACGGAGTTGCAATAACGCTGCATCATAGCCCGGCAGGCGGAGGGGCAACGTGACCGATTGCTCGACTGGCGGACGCCGCCCGGCCGGCGGTACGGCCCCTAGCGCGCTACGTCGCGGCAACCGCGACGACGCAAACCCGACGCGCTCTGCAAACGCAACGCACGGCGACACCCCGCGGTTGCGCCCGCCGCAAGGCGGCCCCGGGGGATACCGCGGGGGCCGGCAGCCGGCGGCGACGCCGTCGGCTCAGAATCGGGCCAGGATGTTGGCCGACAGGACGTTGTCGCTGTACTCGACCGACCCGATGTTCGAGTCGCGCTGGTTGCGCCGCGCCTCGAGGTTCACCGAGATGTTGCGCGCGTACTCGTAGGACAGGCCGATGCCGAGCGCGCGCAGGTCGTCCTTGCGCGTGGCCGAAGCGGTAACGCTGGGGTCGCCTTCGTACGACGCCCGTCCGAATTCCGCGACGCCGTATATGTGGATCTTGCCGGTGAACTGGTAGCCCGGACGCAGCCGCAGCATCGTCAGGTCGACATAGCTGGCGGTCAGCAGCTCCTCGGACTGGATGTCGCGAACCAGCTCGGCGTACATCCTAAACAGGCCGGTGGGCCGCCATTCGATGTTCACCCCTCCCGTCACACCGCTGAAATCGCGCTGCGACACCCGGTCGAAGCTGCGCCGCGTATAGCCGATGTGTCCACCCATGCGGCTGTCGTTGGACGGGCGCACCTGCAGCCGAGCCAGCACCGCGTTCTGCTTGAATGCGTTGTCGATGGCCCCGGGCAACAGGTTGCCCTGGGAGTCGGTGACCTGCCGGTTAGGGTAATCCCCGTCGGTATGGCGCAACACCAGATCGATGGTGCTGGCGTCGCCGCGCGCGAAGCGCAGGCCGGTTTCGGCACTGACGAGACGGTAGTCGGACGAGCGTACGCCACTGAACGAGTTGTCGAGCGTCTCGGTGTCCAGGCCGACGAAGGCTGCCAGATCGGGAGTGAAACGGATGCCGCCGCTCGCGTAGAGCTTGGCGCGACGCTCGATGTTCTCGCGATTGATGTAGTAGTTTCCGAAAGGCGTCTGTGCGCGCGTGAACCGGGCGCCCAGGGTTCCGAAATACGGTCGGCCGATCGCCCAGTCCCAGTGGCCGCCCGCGGAGTAACCGACATGGTCGAAGCGCGAATACTCGAGCATCTTCACCGGCAGCACCGACGCGTCGAGACGGAAGCGCTGCAGGCTCACCTGCCGGTCGAAGGAAACGCCGGCGAGAGCCCGCACGATGGTGTCCGAACGGCTCGACTTGCCGAACACCGGCTGCGGGCTGACCCCGTCAGGCAGCGCAAAGAGGTTGCTGTGCCGCGCCACTTCCAGGCCGGTGTACAGCTGCAGGACGTCCCGGTCCTGGCTGTAGATCTCGAGCGGCGCCACCCCGTAGGGGTTGATCGACGGGCGCGCGAAGTAGGTGAGCGAGGCCTGCGCGTGAGCGGCCAGCGGTGCAAGAGGCAGCAAAGCGGCCGCCACCAGGCAGCGCGCGACGGGTTTCCCGGCGATCCGCATGTCCATCCCTCTGAGATTCTGAGAATTAGTGCCTTTGTTCACCGTCCGCGGACCGCGATCATCACGTCGAACGGTCGTTTCGTCAGGTCGAACGGTCGTTTTTGATATGCAGAAAGTAGTTTCGCTTTGCGATATACGATCCGACCTGAGCTAAGTTATCAGTTTTAGGCGCTTTTTTCCATCCGCCACCGGCTTCGGGCACAGTTCGAGACAACGATGGTCGATCCGCGCACAGGGCAGATGATTGCCGCCGCCCCACTCGTCCGTACCGGCAACCGGAGTCTGGTCGACTTCGTGAAGTCGCTGGTCGATCCGTTGCTGGCGGTCGGCTGCCTGTTGGGATCGACGGTGGCGTGGGGTTACCCGATCGGACCGGCCGAGCTGATCCTGGCCGTGATCACCTTCTCGCTGATCTACCCCGCCAGCATCCCGTTTCGCCAGCGCATCCGCGGCCTGATCCGGCACATCGCCGGCAGCTGGGCGCTGGTGGTCGCGCTGCTGCTGCTGTTCGGGCTGGCGATCGACATGATCCGGATCTTCGACTCCAACGTGCTCGCCACGTGGTTCTTCGCCACGCCCCTGGCGCAGACGGTCACGCACTGGATCTCCCCGTTCATCGTGCCGCGACTGATCGCCATGCGCGGCGAACAGGTGGCGATCGTGATCGGTGCCAACACGCTCGGGCGTACGATGGCCCGCCAGCTCGCGGCCGATCCGTTCGCCAAGACCCGTGTGGCCGCCTTCTTCGACGACCGCGAGACGCCGCGGCTCGGCCATGTCACCGAAGCGCCGATCTGCGGCCGCATCGACCGGGTCGCTGACTACGTGCGCGCGAACCGGACCGACCAGATCTTCATCGCACTGCCGATGGCCGCGCAGCCGCGCATTCTGAAGCTGCTCGATTCGCTGCGCGACACCACTGCCTCGATCTACTTCGTGCCCGACATCTTCATGCTCGACATCATCCAGGGGCGGGTGGACACGATGGTCGGGCTGCCCGTGGTGGCGGTATGCGAGACGCCATTCCACGGCACCACCGGCGTGATCAAGCGCCTGTCCGACCTGTGCATCTCGGCAGCGGCCGTGGTCCTGACCGCGCCGATCATGCTGCTGGTCGCGCTTGCCATCAAGCTGACGATGCCCGGACCGGTGCTGTTCAAGCAGCGGCGCTACGGCCTGGACGGCCAGGAGATCATGGTCTGGAAATTCCGCACGATGAAGGTGCAGGAAAACGGCCCCGAGATCCGGCAGGCCACCAAGGACGACGACCGCATCACGCCGCTCGGCCGCTTCCTGCGCCGCACCTCGCTGGACGAACTGCCGCAGTTCTTCAACGTGCTGCAGGGTCGCATGAGCGTGGTGGGGCCGCGCCCGCATGCGGTGGCGCACAACGAAATGTACCGCAAGCTGATCAAGGGGTACATGATCCGCCACAAGGTCAAGCCCGGCATCACCGGGCTGGCGCAGATCAGCGGCGCACGCGGCGAAACGGACACGCTCGACAAGATGGAGATGCGTATCCGCTACGATCTCGAATACCTGCGCAACTGGTCGCTGCGGCTGGACCTGTGGATCGTCTACAGGACCGTGCTGCAGGCCTTCCGGGACCCGAACGCCTACTAAGGTCCGGCTCGCCGGACGGCACGGTCCGGACATCGCGCCGGAAGCGCGGCAGCCCCGCGACTGCCGCGAAGAACAATCAGCCAGGCGAGGTAGCAAGCAATGGCCATCATCCTCGAAGCCGTCGCAGCCAACGGCACCGTCCAGCACGTGCCGCTGGCCGCGGCAACGACGACGATCCCAGCGCAGCCGGGCCTGCGCTACCGGCTGTTCAACGACGCCGGCGGGCGCGTGTCGAGCGCTGCGCTGGTACGCCGGCTCGAAGGCGACCTGCTGGTCGAAGGGCTGCCGGAAGGCAAGGTTCTCGCGCTCGAGGGCTTCTTCACCCGCTGCACGCCGCAAAGTGCCTGCGCGTTGTCGATGGACAACATCGGCGGCGCGGCCGAGGAGACCGTGACGCCGGCAACGGCGCCGGTCGCCGCGCTGCCCGAAGGCGGCTTCCTAATGTACGCGTCCGGCATGACCGCCTCGTCGGTGGCGCCGCCGCGCGAGTCGGAGTTCTCGTTCAAGCCGGTGCTCGGCCTGGTTGGCGGACTGGCGATCGTGGGGGGTGCCGGGGGCGGCGGAGGCGGTGGTGGCAGTGGAGGCGGCGGTGGGACGCCGCCGACCGCACCCGTGGTCACCAGCGGCGCCTTCACCAACGATCCCCAGCCGGTTTTCACCGGCACTGCGCCCGCCGGCTCGACGATCACGATGACGCTGGACGTCGGCAACGACGGCGTAGGCGCCGACGTCACCTACCGAACGACGGCGGCGGTCGATGGAAGCTGGACGATCGACACCGGCAGCCTCGCGCCGAGCAGTGGAACGCTTCCCCCGATCGCGGAGGGGCAGGTCATCGGCTACCGAATCCAGGCGTCGAACGCAGCGGGCGTCGAGAGCCCGTTGACCACGGGCACCGTGACGCTGGACACGATTCCGCCCGCGGCAGCGGACATCACGAGCGCGCTGCTCACCAACGACGCGACGCCGGTGATCGGCGGCACCGGCGAGCCGGGCAGCATCGTGACGGTCGCGCTCGATCTCGACGGCAACGGAACGGCCGACGCCACCTACACGGCAACGGTGACGCCGGCAGGCACCTGGTCGGTGGATCTCGCCAACGCCCCGACCAGCGGTACGCTGCCCGGCGGCAAGCTGGGCGACGTCAGCACCACCGCCCTGGTCGTCACCGCGTCCGATCTCGCGGGCAACAGCGCACCGCCGGTCAGCGCGCAGTTGCAGGTCGACACGCGGATCCCCGACCCGCCGGTGATCGATCCGGTGACCGGCGACCGCGCGATCAACGCGACCGAAGCAGGCAGCCCGATCCTCATCACCGGCACGCTGCCCGCCGGCCAGCAGGACCGGCCCGTCACCGTCACCTGGGGCAGCACCACGTTGGCAGCGACGGTCAGCGGCCTGTCCTGGAGCGTGACGTTCAGTGCGGCACAGATTCCCGCCGACGGCACCGAGACGGTGATCGCGTCGTACACCAACGTCGTGGGCACGCCCAGCGTGGAAGGCCGGCAGGACGTGTTGATCGATCGCGTGGCGCCCGCGCCGCCGACGATCACGGACAACGCGGGCGGCACCGCCACCGGGCCGGTGACGTTCACGTTCACGTTCGCGGAACCGGTCGCCGGGTTCACCGCCGACGACGTTACCGTCACGAACGGATCCAAGGGTGCATTCACGGGCGCCAGCGGCGACACCGTCTACACGCTGGTGGTCACGCCGACACCCGGCGTCAACAACGGCACGATCAGCGTGTCGGTGCCCGCCGGCCGGTTCACCGACATCGCCGGCAATCCGAACAGCGCTGCCACGCCGCCGTATACCCAGCCCTTCGATACGCTCGCGCCGACGATCGCGATCGGCGACAACGCGGACGGCACCGCTTCCGGGCCGGTGACGTTCACGTTCACGTTCAGCGAGCCGGTCGACGGATTCAGCGTCGACGACATCGCGGTCACCAACGGCACGAAAGGCGCATTCACGTCGGTCAGCACCAGCGTCTATACGCTGGTCGTCACGCCGGCGTCCGGAGTTGCCAGCGGCAGCATGATCGTCTCGGTCCCCGCCGGAGCTGCAACCGACCAGGCCGGCAATCAGAGCGTCGCCCAGTCGACCACCCAACCCATCGATACGGTCGCTCCGACGCTGTCGATCACCGACAACGTCGACGGCGCGACGGCCAACGGCCCGGTCATCTTCACGTTCACCTTCAGCGAGCCGGTCACCGGCTTCGCCGCCAACGACATCACCGTCACCGGCGTCCCCGGCAGCGCCGTCGGCCCGCTCACCGGCAGCGGCGCCGTCTACCAGATGACCGTCACGCCTGCGGCCGACACCACCGGCACGATCGGTGTCCAGGTGGGGGCCAGCGCTGCCAGCGATGCGGCCGGCAATCCGAGCGTCGGCCCGGTCGCGCACTCGCAGGCCTTCGACACGAACGTCCCGCCGATAGTAACCATCGCGCAGATCATCGACGACTTCGACAACTCTCCCGTCGGAGAAGTCGTAGTTCCCTCCGCGGGCACCACCGACGACACCACGCCTACGCTGGTGCTGAACCTCAGCGAAGTATTCGGCCCCGGCGCGTCGCTCGAGGTACTCCTCAATAGTGTGGCAATCGCCGGGACGATCACGCCGGTCGATGACGATACAGTCCGCTTCACCGGCAGCGCTCCTCTGACAACCGATGGTCTCTACACCTACACCGCACGCATGACCGACGCAGCGGGCAACATTGGCCCGCTCAGCGGTTCCTACTCGATCGTGTTCGCCTTGAACACCGGTAGCGACAGCGGCCCCTGAAGCACGATCAGCGGACGAAGGGCATGGCCATCCTCCTCGAAACCCTCGCCGCCGACGGCACGCTGTTGCTGCGCACGCCGCTGGTGATCGGGGTCACGCTGGTGCAGGCGCAGCCCGGCCAGACGTACCGGGTGGTCAACGACTTCGGCGGCAGGGTGGCCCACTCGGCGCTGATCAAGCGCGTGGGCGACGATCTGCGGGTCGAATTGCCGCAGGACCGCAACATCTCGCTCGAAGGCTTCTTCACCCGCTGCACGCCCGAAGCCGGCTGCTCGCTGTCGATGGAGAACATCGGCGGAACGGCGGGCGAAGCGGTCACGCCGGCCACGGTGCCGGTGGCCGAATTGCCCGATGGCGGCGGCGTGCTGATGTACGCGTCGGGAGCCGCAGTGGCACCGCCCACGGCAGCGGCCGAATCGGGGTTCTCGTTCAAACCGGTCGTCGCGCTGGTGGGCGGGCTGGCGATCGCGGCCGGCGCCGGAGGCGGGGGCGGCGGCAACGGCGGCGATTCCACGCCGCCCGATGCACCGCAGCTCACCAGCAGCGCGCTCACGCGGCTCGCCCAGCCGGCGTTCACCGGCACCGCCGAAGCGGGCGCCCAGGTGACGTTGACGCTGTTCGGCACGAACCCCGTCACCTACGAAACCACCGCCGGCACTGACGGCGCCTGGCAGATCGATACCGCCACCGCCACGCCGCGCGCGGGCACGCCGATCATGCTGGCCGAGGGCATGCCGGTGCCGCTGTCGGTCATCGCCACCGATGCGGCGGGCAACCCGAGCGCGATCACCTCGGGCAGCGTGATGCTCGACTCGATCGCGCTGGCCGCCCCCATCATCACCAGCCCGCTCGTCACCAGCGACCCCACGCCCGTGATCCGCGGCACCGCCGAAGCCGGCTCGCAGGTCAGCGTGGCGCTCGACGTGGACCGCAACGGCAGCATCGAAGCCACCTGGATCACGACCGCCTCGGCATCCGGCACATGGTCTGTCGATCTGGGCACTGCGCCGGCCTCCGGCACGCTGCCCGGCGGGCAACTGGCCGACGACAGCGTCACACGGCTGGTCCTCACCGCCAGCGACGGCGTGAACACGAGTGCGCCGGGCATTGCCGAACTGCGTGTGGATACGAGTCTGGCCCGTGCGCCGACGATCGCCGCGGTCACCGGCGACGACGCGGTCAACCTGATCGAAGCCGGCGCCGGCGTCACGATCAGCGGCACGCTGCCCGAAGCCGGCCGCCCGGTGAGCGTCACCTGGGGCGCGGTGACGCTGCCTGCCACGGTGAACGGGAACGACTGGAGCGTCACCTTCTCCGCCGCGCAGGTGCCGGCCGGCGGCAGCGTCGCGGTGCGCGCGAGCTACGTCTCGGCCGGCGGCGCGACCAGCGACGAGGCCACGCGCGACGTGCTGGTCGACCGCACCGCGCCACTGGCGCCCGCGATCGTCGCGGTGCCCGAGAACGGCAACGGCGGCATCAGCGCCAGCGAAGCTGCCAACGGCACGCCGGTACAGGTGTCGCTCGCCGGTACCGGCGCCGTGGCCGGCGACCGCATCGTGCTGCAATGGGACGGCCTGGCAGTGGCGACCCGCGCGATCACCGGCACCGAGATCGGCGGCGGGGTCGCAACGGTGACGGTGCCGGCGGCCACGCTCACCGGCTCGGCCGACGGCAATCACGTCGTGACGGCCCGCGTCGTCGACGTAGCCGGCAACGAGGGCGCGACGAGCACGGGATTCCAGGTGCTGCTGCTCGACCGTTCGCCGGACTACACGCTCACCGACGCCCGCATCGTCGACAACGTGGGGCTGTTCCGCGGCACGGTTCGCGACGGCGGCATCACCGACGACACGCGCCCCGAGCTCAGGCTGACGCTCAACTCGGTACTCGCGAGCGGCGATTCGCTGGAAATCTATCGGGCAACGGGCTCCGGTTCTCCGGTCCTGGTCAGGGAGTTCGGGCAGCGCGACGACGACTTCTCGTACACCGACGGCCCGCTGGCGCGCGGCAACACCTACACCTACACCGCACAGGTCGTCGACGCCGCCGGCAACGTCACGCCGCTGTCGCTGGACTACTCGATCATCCTGCTGTGAGACGGATGCGCCGCGCCGCGGCTGTCGCGTCCATGCAACCTGATAACATCGCGCCGAACCGGGCATCGGCCTTCCCGGACCGATAATGCGGGCAGCGCAGTGCGCGCCCGCTCCGCGAGCTAGCCTGTCAGCCGTGCCAGTACCGACGGAACGCCCGACGCAGCCCGCCTGCCGGCGGCGCAACGCCTTTACCGACAAGGATTCATGCGGCTCCCAGCCCTCGTCTTCGCCAGCCTGCTCGTGCCGTATTCCGCGGCGTACGCAGCGTCGCTCGCCGAGGTGGTCCGCACCGCGCTGGCGAACTATCCGGCGATCGCCGTGGCGCAATCGAACCGCAACGTCGCGCAATACGACCTGGCCCGCGCGCGCGCCCTGCACTATCCCACCGTGGACCTGCTCGGCACCCGCCGGCTCGCCGGCACGGCCACCAACCTTGCGCAGCCGCGTCTGCGGGTCAACGTCTGGGCCTCGGGCGGCATCGACGCGGCCATCGAACGCGAAGGCCTGCGCGAAAGCGCGCTGGCCAGCCGCGAGCTCGAAACCCGCGAGGCGGTGGCTTTCGAGGCGGCCCAGGCCTACCTGCGCCTGCTGCGCGGCGTGCGCGTGCTCGAAGCCACGCGGCGCAACCTCGAGCGCCACGAGGCGCTGGTGAAGGACTTCGAGGCGATCGCCTCGATCGACGTCGGACGACGCTACGACCTGGTCCAGGCGCGCACCCGGCTCGAGCAGGTGCGACTGCAGATCGCCGATGGCGAAGCCGAGATCGCCTCGGCACGCGAAGCGCTCGCCCGCTTCTATGCGCCGCAGATTCCTGCCGCCGAATTGTCGCTGCCCGTGCCGCTGCCCGAGCCCGCGCCTGGTGCCCCGCAGGTGGCGCTGGTAGGCCACCCGACGGTAGAAGCCGCGCAGCGCGAGCTGCTCGCCGCGCAGGCCGACGTGAAAGTGACGCGCGCCGACCGCATGCTGCGCGTGGATGTCGAGTCGACGATGGGCAAGCAGAGCGCCACGCAACTGGTAGTGTCCTGGCCCGCGTTCGACCTCGGGCGCACCGCCGCCGAGCAGGCCGCGCAGGCCGCGCTGATCGGCGCGCGCGCGCGCGTGGACGAGCAGGAACGGCTGGTGGAGGAGCAGCAACGCTCGGCGCTGCAGGACTACCGCGCGGCGCAGCGCCGCGAGTCGGTCTCGCAGGGCCAGATCGGCCTGGCCGAGGAGCTGGTCGAGGTCTATCGCGAGCAGTTCCGTATCGGCCGGCGCAACCTGCTCGACCTGCTCAACGCCTTCGCCGAACTGTCCGGCGCCGAGATCACCTACGAAGCGTCGCGCGTGGACAAGTCGCTCGCGCGCTACCGGATGGAATTCGCGCTGGGCCGGCTGGCAACCCATTTCGAACGGACGTCTCCATGAAGGCTCCCGAAACCTCCGTTGCGGCCGAAGCAGCCGGCGGTAGCGCGGCCCCGGACCGGGCTGCACCCTCCGACGCCATCGCGGCCTCGCGCGCCCCGGCCGGCCCCGCTCCCGACACGCTGCTGCAGGGCATCGCGCAGCTCGCACGCCTGGGCGGCAAGCCGCTGTCGCCGCTGGCGTTGCAGGCGCAGTGCACACGCGAGCGCGACGGCCGGCTGAACCTGGAGTCGCTGCGCGGCACGCTGGCCGCCGCCGGCCTGGACTTCGCGCGCGTGGACGCACCGCTCGCGCGGCTCGAGCGCGATGGCCTGCCCGTGATGACGGCACTGGCCGACGGCACGTATCGCGTGGTCACCAGCGCCAGCGAGCTGCTGTCGGCCGACCTGAAGAACGCCTACGCCGGCCACTACCTCACGCTCACGCCGCGCCCTGCCCCCGACATGCGCTCGGAGATTCCCGCGCGGCGCAACGCGCGCGCCTGGTTCTGGCGCGTGCTGTGGGGCCTGCGCCAGTACTACGTGCACGTGGCGCTGGCCACGCTGCTGGTGAACGTGCTGTCGATCGTGGTGTCGCTGTACGTGATGAACGTCTACGACCGCGTGG
>JAHDYE010000013.1 GCA_023383035.1 Burkholderiaceae bacterium
GAAATTGTGCGAGATGCCGAGCAGGCCCGAGCCGAGGAACAGCAGCGTGGCGAGGTAGACGATGCGCGACGCGGCGGCATGGCTCACCAGCCCCATCAGCACCATGAAGTATGCCAGCACTGCGGTGGTGAACACTTCGAAGAAGGCCTCGACCCACATGTGGATCACCGCCCAGCGCCAGAAGTCGGCCACCACGAAATTGGTCTGCGGCGTGGCGACGAAGCCCGACACGAACAGCACCAGCACGCAGGCCACGCAGTACAGCAGCCACTTCGGCAGCATCCACGCGTCGCCCGCTCGCCACACGGGCTTCACCGCGCGCGCCAGCACCACGCACCACAGCGCGAACACCGCGAACAGCATCGCCTGCCACAGCTTGCCCTGCTCGACGAACTCCCAGCCCTGGCTGCCGAGCAGGTACCACCAGTCGCCGAGCAGGCCGTGCGGGCCCAGCGCGATGCCGGCCAGCCCGCCGGCCGTCGTGACGACGAACAGCCGGAACAGCACATCGACCCAACGCAGCTGGCCGGCCGGCGCGCGCGGCGCGGCGGTGGAAATCACGAAGATCGACGCGCCGATCCAGCAGGCGCCGATCCACAGCAGCGCGAGCTGCAGGTGCCAGCCGCGCACCACCGGGATCGGCAGCATCTGCGCCAGGTCGATGCCGAACACGCGCGTGATGCCGAGGAAGTCGTGCACCGTCAGGATGCCGGCCACGATCTGCAGCACGAACAGGACGGCCGCCGCGGCGAAGAAGCGGTAGGTGGCGCGCTGCAGCGCGCTCGGGCGCAGCGCCTCGACCTGCGCGAGGGTCGCGACCGAGGCGGCCGCCCCGGTGGTACGCGTGGTCATGGCCTGCGCGGTCTCGCTGTGCGCGACGGTCACGCCCTGCGCGGTCCCGCTGTGCGCGGTGGTTACGCCCTGCGCGCCGGCCCCGCTGCGCGCGGGACGCCATCCCGCGATCGACGCATAGCGCCCGTACAGGAACAGCACCGCGCCCAGCGCGGCCACCAGCGCCAGCACCGCGATCACGCTCCACAGCAGCACCTGCGCGCTGGGCCGGTTGCCGGCCAGCTCGTCGTACGGCCAGTTGTGCGTGTAGGTGTACGACTTGCCGGGCCGCTCGACGCCGCACACCCACGCGCCCCAGAAGAAGAACGCCGCGAGATCGCGCAGCTCGGCCTCGTCGGTGATGTAGCCGGCCGGATGGAAGGCTTCACTGCCTTCGCCGCGGAACATCGCCGCCACGCCGCGCTCGATCTCGCGCACCGCGTAGGCCTGCGCCGGACCGATCGTGACCGTGTTGGCGATCGGGTCGTGGCGGTTGCGCCGGATCTCGCGCTGCGTGATCGCCAGCGCCGAATCGGCGTCGACGCCGTCGGCCGACGCGTGATGGTCGCGCATTGCGCGTGCCATCCGGTGCAGCGCGTCGGCGGTGAAATCGGGTCCGCGCCCGGCGCCGTCGCCGAACATGCTGCCGTAGTTCATCAGCCCGTACTTCAGGAACACCGCCTGGCCGCGGGTGATCGCATCGGCCGCCACCACGGTCGCGCCGCGCTCGTCGACGAAGTCGGCGATCGGCGGCGCATCGAGATAGGTGCGCGTGCCCATGTAGAGCATGCTGCCGGCGCCGATGCCGAGCACCACGACGAGCGGCAGCCACCAGCCGCGGCGGCTCATCACGAAGCGGTTCCACAGCCGGCCCGCGCCGCGCGCCGCGGGCGCCTGCGCGCGCTCGCTTGCCGACTCCCCGTCCCTGCAATCGAAACTCATCGGACCCGCTCCGTGGCGCCGCTCGCGGAGGGCGCGATGTCGACCAGCGGCAGCATCGGCGGCAGCTCGGGCGCCTCGACGACGAGCGGCTCGTCCATGCTCAGCGATTCGAGGAACGCGACCAGGTCGCGCTTCTCGCCGTCGGTGAGCCCGAGCGGGCGCAGCAGCGGCGACTTGTTGGGCGCGTCGCCGCCGCCGCGGTCGAAGAAGTCGACCACCTGCTGCAGCGTCGCGAACACGCCGTTGTGCATGTACGGCGCGGTGTAGCGCAGCTCGCGCAGCGACGGCGTGCGGAACCTGCCGATGTCGGCCGGATCGCGCGTGCGGTAGTAGCGCCCGAGGTCCTCCTCGCCGCCGCGATAGAGCGCGCGCGGCGCGTCGCGCTGCGCGTTCTGCCAGCGCACCGCGATCTGCACCAGCGCGCTGGAGTCGAACAGCGACTGGCGCGGCACGCCGAGCGCGTGGTATTGCTCGTCGCTGGCCAGCGCGCCGTGGTGGCAGGCAATGCAGCCGGCCTTGCCGGTGAAGAGGGCGTAGCCGCGCTGCGCGGCGGCCGACAGCGACTTCGTGTCGCCGCCCGCGAAACGATCGAACGGCACGCGGCGCGGGTCGGATACCAGCGTGCGCTCGAACGCCGCGATCGCCTGCCACGCGTGCTCGAGCTGCGGCCACTCGGTGCCGAACACGTCGCGGAAGCGATCGACGTACTCGGGCACCAGGCGCAGGCGCATCTCGACGATGCCGGCCTTGCCGTTGCCCTCCACCGGCGCCTGCATCGCCGAGCGCGCCTGCACTTCGAGGCGCTCGAGGCTGCCGTCCCACATCAGGCGGCGGAAGTGCGCGGCGTTGAGCACCGTGGGGTTGTTGCGCCACAGGCGGTGTCCGGGGTAGCCGGGCGCGAGCGGATCGTGGTGGGTCCAGCCCATCTGCGCGACATGGCACGAGGCGCACGAGGTCGACCCGTTGCCCGACAGGCGCGGATCGAAGAACAGCAGCCGGCCGAGCTCGACCTTGGCTGCGCTCATCGGGTTGTCGGCGGGCACCGGCACCGGCGGCAGCGGCGCGAGCGGCGGCACGCCGCCGCGCGACGCCAGCAGTGCGGGAGCGGCCAGCGCCGCGCCGGCGAGCAGCGCCAGCAGCGTGGCGGCGAAGCGGCGCTTCATCGGCCGGCTCCCGCCTGCGTGCCGTAGTCGAACGCCGGCGGCGGCGCGGACGGTGCAACGAGCGCCGGCGACAGCGCCTCGAGGAACGCGACCAGCGCCGCGCGCTCGCGTGCGCTCAGCCCGAGCGGCCGGGTTTCGGCGCCGCGCCCGCCGCCGCGGTCGTAGAACGCGATCACCGCGGCCAGATCGGGCAGCGTGCCGTTGTGCATGTAGGGCGCGGTGTGCGCGACGCCGCGCAGGCCCGGCGTCATGAAGCGGCCGCGGTCGGCGGCGCGGCGCGTGAGCGCGTGCACGCCGGTATCGCTGCGCTCAACCATCGGATCGGGCGAGCCGCGGCTGGCGTGATGATGCAGCAGCGCGACCGTGCGCTCGGGGTCGCCCAGGATCGCCGCGTTCTCGGGAACGCCGAGCCGGTGTGCCTGGCCGTCGGAGAAGGCCGGCCCGTGGTGGCAGCGTGCGCAGCCGGCCTTGCCGGCGAACAGCCGCAGGCCTTCGGCGGCCGATGGCGACAACGCGCCGGCGTCGCCGCGCAGGGCCGCGTCGACCGCGGTATCGCCGCCGTCGTGCGACGCCGACCATGCGGCGATCGCCTGAACGATGCCGTCGAAGCGCGGCAGCGTGCGCGCGCCGAATGCGCGCTGCCACAGCTGCAGCAGCTGGGGCAACTGGCGCACGCGCTCGACGATGATGCCGGGGTCGCCGTTCATCGTGAACGACGAAGTCAGCATCTCCTCGACCAGCTGCGGCAACTCGTCGCCGCGATAGCGGCCGTCCCAGGTCAGGCGCGGCTTCAGCCGCAGGCCCGTGAGGCCGGGCGTGTTGCGGAAATGGCCCGACTGGTTGTAGCCGCGCGACAGCGCATCGCCGTCGGCGAAACCGCGCGCGGGTGCGTGACAGGTGGCACAGCTGCGGCTGCCGTCGCCGGACAGGCGCGATTCGTGGAACAGGTGGCGGCCCAGCTCGAGCAGCGCCGGGTCGGCGGCAGCAGGCGGCGGCAGCGGCCGCAGTTCGCTGGCGCCGGCCGTCGCGGCGGCGAGCTGCACGCCCGCCGCGAGCACGGCGACGACGGCCAGCCGCGCCGCCGGTCGCCGCGCGAGCGCCGCGCGCGCAGCCGCCGCAGCAGCCGCCGCCGCAGCAGCAGCCGCCGCCGCAGCAGCAGACGCCGCAGCAGACGCCGCAGCAGCAGCCGCCGCGGCGATGCACGTGCCGACGACGCGCCGCAGGATCGATCGCGCGTTCATTTCACGAACCGCTCGCCGCTGTAGTTCACGTGCGGCGCGTCCTGCAGGATCGCGGCGCAGCTGCGCTTCCAGGTCATGATCTCTTCGAGCAGGCGCGCTTCGTCCTGCGCGTCGAGCACGCGCTTGCCGTCCTGCGGCACGCGGATGAAGAAGTTGCGCCCGAGCGCCGAGTGATAGAACTCGCCGCGCAGCGGCCCGTGCTCGGCGGCCGGGGTGCGCGGCGGCGGATGGCAGCCCATGCAGTTCAGCGCGTACAGCGTGGCCGCCGACTGCACCGGCGCGGCCGGCGCGCGCGCACCGGCCGTCGCCGTCCTGCCGGCGTGCGCGCTGCCCGCCGGCCCGCGGCCGGCGGCTACCACCGGGTCGGCGGCCGCCGCGGGACCGGCATCGAACAGCATGCCGGCCAGGGCGGCCGCGGCCAGCAGGCCGGCCACGGTGCGTGCGCGGCGCGGCAGCGCCGCGTTGCCCGAAGAAGCCGCCGCCGGCGCCGCCGTGGATGCGCGTCGCGTCAGTACGCCACGCACACCGACTTGGTCTCCGTGTAGACGTCGATCATGGCGCGCCCGTGCTCGCGCCCGACGCCGGAGTCCTTGTAGCCGCCGAAGGGCAGGTTCGGATCGACCATGTTGTGGCAGTTCAGCCAGACCGTGCCGGCCTGCACCTTCGGGATCAGCCGGTAGGCTTGCGTCAGGTCGTTGGTCCAGATGCTGGCTCCGAGCCCGTAGCGCGTGTCGTTGGCCTTGCGTGCGACGTCGTCGAGGTCCTCGAACGGCGTGGCCACCACCACCGGCCCGAAGATCTCCTCGCGCGAGATCGTCAGGTCCTTGCCCGAGGTGTTGGAGAACACCGTGGGCTTGACGAAGTAGCCTGCGCCCGGCGCGGCCCCGCCCCCGGCCAGCAGCTCGGCGCCCTCGCTCTTGCCCGACTCGATGTAGCGCACCACGCGGTCGCGATGCGTGGCCGAGACCATCGGTCCCATCTGCGCGCTCTCGTCGAACCCGTCGCCCAGCTTGGTGGCGTTGGCTGCCGCCGCGAGCCCCCCGACGACCTGCTCGTAGCGGCTCTTGTGCACGAACAGCCGCGAGCCGGCCGTGCATACCTGCCCGTGGTTGAAGAAGATGGCTCCGGCCGCACCGGCTACCGCCATGGCCGGATCGCAGTCCGCGAGCACGATCACCGGGCTCTTGCCGCCGAGTTCGAGCGACACGCGTTTCATGTCGTCCATGCAGTTGCGCCCGATGATGCGCCCGACCTCGGTCGAGCCGGTGAAGGCGATCTTGTTCACCCCCGGGTGGCGCACGAGCGCGGCGCCCGCGCTCTCGCCGTAGCCGGTGACCACGTTCACGGCGCCGGCCGGAAAGCCGGCCTGCATCACCAGCTCGGCCAGCCGCAGCGCGGTGAGCGGCGTCTCCTCGGCCGGCTTGAGCACCACGGTGCAGCCGCAGGCCAGCGCCGGGGCGATCTTCCACATCGCCATCAGCAGCGGGAAGTTCCACGGCACGATCGCCCCGACCACGCCGACCGGCTCGCGCCGCGTCATCGCGGTGTACTTCACGCCGGGCGGAAACGGAATCGACACGTCCAGCGTCGAGCCCTCGATCTTGGTGGCCCAGCCGGCCATGTAGCGGGTCCACTGGGCGTTGGCGCCGACTTCGAGCATGCGCGAGAACATCAGCAGCTTGCCGTTGTTCAGGGTCTCGAGCCGTGCGAGCTCCTCGCCGTGTTGCTCGATCAGGTCGGCCAGGCGCAGCAGCAGCCGCTCGCGCTCGGCCGGCAGCATGCCGCGCCAGGCGTCGGACTCGAAAGTGGCGCGTGCCGAGCGCACGGCGGCGTCGACGTCTTCGGCCTGCGCGTCGGGCACGCGGGCGATCTCGGCGCCGGTGGCGGGGTTGTAGACCGGCAGCGTCTTGCCCGAGCGGGCGTCGACGAACTTCCCGTCGATGAACATCTGCTGGCGGATCGCCGCCAGCTCGGGCGACTGGCTCTGGACGGACTGGCTCATCGTTCTCTCCTCGTTGATCGGGCGCCGGTGCGCGGCGCCCGGGTTGGGTCAGTGTCGCGACGTGGCGATGCCCGACAGGCTCAGCAGCAGCGGCGCACCGCCCGCCTCGAGCGCCGCGGTGTACGACAGCCGGTCCGGGTGGATCTCGGCACGGAAGCTGGCGCCGCCGTCGTCGCTGGCGAGCACGGTGCCGCCGAGCCCGACGATCACGATGCGTCCGCCGGCCTGCACCAGGCCGGCGGTGAGCGGGTTGTCGGTGCCGGTATCGATCTCGCGCCACGATGCGCCGGCGTCGGCGCTGCGCAGCACGCGCCCGCCCATGCCCCAGACCAGGATCGCGCCGTCGGGCAGTGCCATGCCGCCCCAGATCGAGCCCTTGTAGGGCAGGCTGATGGCGTCGAAGTCGCGCCCGTCGACGGAGCGGTAGACCACGCCGCTTTCGGCGGCGATCCAGGTGGCGCCGGCCGCGTCGCCGAACAGGTGATAGAGGTGGCGGTCGGAGAACTCGCCTTCGCCCACAGTGATCTCGTTCCAGCTGCGGCCGCCGTCGTCGGTGGCCAGCGCCGCGCCGAAGGCGCCCACTGCGAGGCCGCGCTGCGCGTCGAGGAAGCGCACCGAGAACAGGGCCTTGTCGGCGCCGGCGCGATGGGCGATGCGCCAGCGTTCGCCGCCGTCGTCGGTGGCGAGCACGATGCCGCCGTGGCCGACCGCCCAGCCGAGCCGGGCATCCATGAAGTGCAGTGCGGTGAGCGTGACGCGCGTGGGCACCGAGGCGGCCTGGCGCCAGCTGCGGCCCTCGTCGTCCGACAGCAGGATCGTGCCGAAGTCGCCGGCGGCGACCAGCCGCGCGCCAGCGCGCACCACGGCCAGCAGCGGCGCCCGCTCCGGATGGCGCACCTTCGGCGCTTGCTGCTGCGCTGTAGCCGCGGCACCCGCCGCACCCGCCGTAGCCGTCGTAGCCGCCGCACCCGTCGTAGCCGTCGTAGCCGCCGCGCCGGACGGCGCCGCGACCGAGCGCACCGCGCCCAGCGCGGCGAGGCACGCGGCCAGCACGAGCAGCAGGCCTCGCGTCATGCGTCGGACTCCGTGTCCGGATCGCGCAGGCCGGTGCGCGCGAACGCGCGCGCGCGCGCGGTTTCCGCCGACGCGGGATCGACGCCCAGCGCGTCGGACAGGCGCTGCAGCAGCTCCATCTCGAAGGCGGCGAGGCGACCGTCGCTGTAGACCACTTCCCAGACCATTCCCAGCACCTCGACGCGTTCGTCGTGATCGAAGCCGCGACGCACCGCGTTGGCGAAGATCCAGTCGTCCAGCGCCGCGGCGAAGCGTCCCTCGGCGAGCGCCACGAGGCGCTCGGCCTCGTCCTCGGGAAGGCCGAAATGCTCGCCCAGCAGCGATGCCACCGCGTCGCGCTCCGCGACGTCGGCGTGCCGGTCGGCATGCACCGCTTCGACCAGCAGCGCGGCGACCGCCAGCTGGCGCCGCTGCACGCGTTCGGCCGACGGCGGCGCGGCCGGCTCCGTGGAAAGGCGGGCGATCAGGCGTTCGAACATGCGGCACCCGGTTTGCGATGGACGGAATCGGCGAACGGCATCAGTGCACCAGGAACGGCGCGCGCACCGGACGGCGGCGCGGCACCAGCACGTCGATCATCACCGCCAGCGCCGGCAGCAGCGTGATCGCCATGATCATGTTCACCATGAACATGAAGGTGAGCAGCATGCCCATGTCGGCCTGGAACTTCAGGTCCGAGAACGACCAGGTGGCCACGCCCACCGACAGCGTGATCGCGGTGAAGATGGTCGCGATGCCGGTCTCCATCAGCGCCTGCTTGAATGCCGCGACGATGTTCGCGCCCTGCGCCAGGTGCAGCTGCAGCCGGTTGTAGATGTAGAACGCGTAGTCCACGCCGATGCCAACGGCCAGCACCATCACCGGCAGCGTGGCCACGGTCAGCCCGATGTCGAGCTCCTTCATGAACCAGTAGCCGAGGAAGGTGGCCAGCGTCAGCGGCAGGCAGCAGGCGATCATCGCGCGCCAGTCGCGGTAGGTGACGAACACCAGCGCCAGGATGGTCGCGTAGACCCACAGCATCATCGGCAGCTCGGTGGTCTCGAGCACCTCGTTGGTGGCCGCCTGCACGCCGACGTTGCCGCTGGCCAGGCGCAGCGTGACGCCCTCCATGCGCTCGGCGTCGCGCAGCTCGCGCACCGCGGCGATCACCTGCTTGACGGTGCTCGCCTTGTGGTCGGTCAGGTAGATGTTGACCGGCAGCACCGTGCAGCCCGGGTTGAACAGCCCGGTGCCTTCGGGAATCAGGCCTACCGAGTTGGCGAGCGAGCGCTCGTCGGCGGCCAGCGCGGTCCACTTCGGATGTCCCTCGTTGGTGCCCGCGTAGGCCTGCTTGGCCAGCTGCGCGACCGAGGCCACCGAGATCACGCCCGGCACGTTCTGCATCTGCCAGGCGAACTGGTCGATGTGCGCCATCACCGCCGTGTCGTAGCAGCCGTCCTTGGGCGCCTCGAAGACCACGGTGAGCACGTCCAGCCCGAGGTCGAAGCTCTGCACGATCGACGCGGCGTCGAGGTTGTAGCGCGAGTCGGGGCGCAGCTCGGGCGCGCCCGACTCGAGGTGGCCGACGTGACGGCTCTGGCTCTGCACGAAGGCCACGGCGAACAGCGCCGCGCAGACCAGCGTGCCGATGGCCGCGTTGCGCGTCTCGGCCACGCGCCCCAGCGCCGCCATCGCGCGTTCGCGCCGGGCGCGCAGCCGCGTCATGCGCGCCACGTACGCGTCGTCGAAGCGCAGGAAGGAGGCGCACACCGGCAGCATGACCAGGTTGGTGACGATCTTGTAGGCCACGCCGATCGACGCGGTGATGCCGAGCTCGCGGATCATCGGGATCGGGATCATCGTCAGCGTGGCGAAGCCGACGAAGGCGGTCACCAGCGCCATCGAGCCCGGGATCAGCAGGCCCGAGAACGCGCGTCGCGCCGCCGTCATGCTGTCGGCGCCGGCGCATACGCCCTTGGCGATGAAGTTGATCTGCTGCACGCCATGCGAGACGCCGATGGCGAACACCAGGAACGGCACCAGCACCGCCAGCGGATCCAGCCCGTAGCCGAGCAGCCACAGGGTGCCGAACTGCCACACCACCGAGACCAGCGACGAGATCAGCGTGATCGCGGTCAGCGCCACCGAGCGGCAGTACAGCCACACCGACAGCGCGGTGAGCAGGAACGCCAGCGTGAAGAACTCGACCACGCTGCGTGCGCCGTCGGCGATGTCGCCGATCTGCTTGGCGAAGCCGATCACCTGCACTTCGAAGGCGCCATCCTCGTGCCGTCCGCGCACTTCGGCCTCGATGCGGCGCGCGAAGTCGAGGTAGTCCAGCCGCTTGCCGGTGGCCGGATCGTTCTCGAGCAGGTCGGCCACGACCATCGCGCCGGCGTTGTCGGTGGCCACCAGCGTGCCGATGTAGCCGCCGGCCAGCGCGTTGCCGCGGATGCGCTCGATGCGCCCGGCGTCGAGCCGGTCGGGCGTGATGTCGCCGCCGATCACGTCCTCGGCCTTGAAGCCCTCCTCGGTGACGCCCAGCACGCGGGTGTTGGGCGTCCACAGCGAGGTGACGGTGCGCCGGTCGATGCCGGGCAGGAACATCACCGACTGGGTCGCATCGTAGAGCTTGCGCAGGCCCGGCGCGGTCCAGATCTCGCCTTCGCGCGCGCGCACCACGACGATGACGCGGTTGGCGCCGAACACCTGGTCGCGATACTGGAAGAAGGTGCGGACGTATTCGTGGTCCTGCGGCAGCTGCTTGTCGAAGCCGGCGTCCATGCGCAGCTGGGCGGCGAACACGCCCATCACCACGGTGAGCAGCGCGAGCAGCGTCAGCACGATGCTGCGATGCTCGAAGACGAAGCGCTCGAGCCGGCCTACGAGATGCGCGATCATGGACGGGCCGGGTCGGTGCGGGCGGGGAGGACTGCGGGGGCGGGCATGAAGCGATGATGCGGCGGGGCGCCGTGCGGCGCCCCGCGGTGCTGCGTTTCGGTCAGAACGACACCGATGTGATCACCGACAGGAAGTCGCGGTCCTTCATCAGGTTGTTGCCGCCGCCGCCGGAGAAGCGCGTGTAGCCGATGCCGGCCTTCCACTTGTCCGAACGGTTGAAGTTCAGCGACAGCGTTACCGCGGTGCGCCCTTCGACGAACGGCGCCGCGTTGGGCGAGGTGCCGTGGAAGTCGTGCGCGACGTCGAGCTGCGGCATCACGTTCCAGCCGGAGTCGCCGGCGTTGGCGAACGTGAGCCCGGTGGAGAACACGAAGCCGGCCGAGGTCTTGTCGGGCAGCGAATAGTCGGTGAGCAGGTACGGGATGCGGCCCGAGCGGTCGAGCTTCGGATAGTGCGCCACCGCCAGCTCGCCGAGGAAGTAGCCCTCCTCGGCGCCGAGGCCGCCCACCAGCCCGCCGAGGTCGGCCGGCGCGAGCAGCTTGAAGCCGGTGAGGTGCGCCTGCCACTTGCGCTCCTCGACGAAGCCGCGCACCGACTTGCCGGGGAACTCGAACACCGAGTAGGGGCCGACCAGCGGCACCGTCGGGTCGATGCCGACGCTCTCCTTGGGCCGGTACGACAGCTCGGCGCCCACCGCCCAGGTGCCCACGCGCGTGTTGGCCGAGATGCCGAACACGTTGCGGTTCTCGCCGTAGTCGATGAAGTGCGCCAGCCCCGCGACGTTGCCGTGCACGGCCGGGTCGAAGTTGAAGCTCAGGAACGGCAGCTTGTCGTGGTAGCGCAGCCAGTACAGGCCCCATTCGGTTTCCGAGCCTTCCGGCAGCCAGCGCGTGGCCAGGCCGAACTGTCCGGAGTCCTTCGGCTCGTTGGTGGCGAGCGGCGCCACCGCGGTGCCGCCGGCGGTCAGCTCCGCGAGCGTGAAGCGCTGGCCGGTGGCCGGGTTGATCGTGCCGAGATCGCCGACGGTGCCGGGCGGCAGGCCGAGCATGGTCGAGTTGATGAACGCGTGGTGACCGCCCTTGCCGATCACGTCCACCGGCGAGAAGAACGTGCCGACGGGGTCGAAGGTGAACGCGTTCCAGCGGAACTGGTAGTAGCCCTCGACGCTCAGCCCCTCGGCGATGTTGGCGTTCATCGAGATCATCGGCGCCGGCTTGAAGATCTCCTTCAGCTGGGTGCCGGGCACGTGGAAGTTCTGCAGGTTGATCGCGTTGGTGACGTTCACGCCGCCGTAGATGAAGATGTCCTCGCCCCAGCTGATCACCTGGTTGCCGAACTTCATCTTGGCCGGCCGGCCGGCGATCTCGAACTCCTTGGCGATCCAGGCGTCGAGCCAGGTGAGCTTGTCCACCGCCGCGGACTCCGCCGCCGGGTCGAGCGGCGTGCGCCGCGTGTCGTCGACCTTGAAGTCGCGGAACCACGTGGCGCGCAGCATGCCGCTCCACTGCCGCGGAAAGTGCAGCACCAGCTCGTGCGTGCCCTTGAGCGCCGCCGAGACGATGTCGCCCTTCTTGTAGTTCAGGTTGCCGTCGTCGCCCTGCAGGTAGTTGAAGTCGGGGTTCGCGAATGCGGAGCCGGGCCCGTAGAACGCGTTCATCCGGTCTTCGAGCGGGCCGACCGTGGGCACGTTGCCGCCGTTGTCGTTGCTGATGATGCTGCGGCTGGTGCCCTGCATGCGCCGGATGAAGCCGAACGAGATGGTCGAGTCGAAGCTTCCCGACACCGACTCGCCCTGGAACTTGAACGCATGCGCTGGCGGCGCGATCGCGCCCGCGGCGAGAAAGGCGAGCGCCGCGGCAACCGCCCGCGCCACCCCGGTGCTGCTGGTGCTGCTGGTCATGGACCCGTTCCTCCTGGTTGTCGTTCTTCGCGCCGGGCCGCCCGGCCCGGCGCGCTTCGAGTCGAACCCGTCGTGGCGCGCGCTCAACGCTCGCCGCGGCGGCGCAGCTCGTCGGGGCTGAACATGTTCGGGTTGATGCGCCCTTCGCGCCCGGCGAGCCAGTCGGTGGGCGGGTGCTCCTGCGTGGCGGTCTCGGCGATGTAGCGGCCGACGTTGAGGTCGTAGCCGACGAATTCCTGGCTGACGCAGGCCGGGATCTCGGGCGCCACCCACAGGCTCGACTCCTGCACGCGCCAGATCTTGCCCTGCGCGTCGTACAGGTCGGTGAGGATCAGCGACCAGCTGTCCTCGTCGATGAACATCACGCGGCGCGGGAAGATGTGCCGCATGCCCTCCTTGAGCGTGGCCTCCACCACCCACACGCGGTGCAGCTCGTAGCGCATCAGGTCGCGGTTCACGTAGTCGGGCAGGTAGATGTCCTTGTACTTGCGGCTCTTGTCGATCAGCTTCCAGCTGTTGTACGGAACGTAGAGCTCCTTCTTGCCGACCAGCTTCCAGTCGTAGCGGTCCATCGCGCCGGCATACATCGGGTACTGGTCGACCGTCTCGAGGTTCTCGTAGCCGGGCACCGGGTTGTCGTACGCGAACGACGGCGCGCGGCGCACGCGGCGCTGGCCGGGGAAGTACAGCCACGCGTCGGAGCCGCGATCGAGGTACCAGTGCACCAGGATCATCTCGCCGGCGCGCGCGGCGGGCGAGACCACCTCGTTGAGGATCTTCGCCTCGGCCTTCTTCACGTCGTCGAAGCTCTTGGTGGCCGCGTCGTGCAGCGGGAAGATCACCCACTGGTTCTGCGCGAGCTGCGAGAAGTCGCCGCTCTTGCTCGAGAACAGCGTCGAGTAGTGCTCGATGCGCCCCTCGCCCTGGTAGCGCAGCTTGTGGTTCCACACCGCTTCGGCGCCGTTCTTCGGGATCGGGAACAGCACGCCGCCGCCGACCGCGTTCTCGAGCTGCCAGCCGCCCTCGGCCAGGCGCGCCACGCGCGCGTTCTGCGCGCTGCGCTGGTACACCGAGTCGGCGTAGCCGCACGAGCGGCGCGTCGGGTAGACGTCCATCCGGTAGCCCTTGAGCGTGCGGATCAGCGTCTGCTGGCCTTCGGAGAGCTTGTCCTTGTACTTGTCGACGTTGGACGCGTCGATCGAGAACAGCGGCTTGTCGTCCCTGAACGGGTCGACGCGCGGATCGCCCAGCTTCCAGCCGGCCGGCGCCTTGGTGATGCCGCCGGTCCACTCGGGAATCGTGCCTTCCTTGTTGCCGGCCTTCTCCGCGCCCACCGGGGTGAGGTCCTTGCCCAGGCGGGCAGCTTCCTGTTCGCCGACCGCGGTCCACGCGGCGCCCGAGGCGACGGCCAGCGCGACGGCCGCCGACAGTTTCTTCCACCCTTTCATGTCGTCTCCTGGTAGGTCACTTCTTGTCCGCGATGCCGACCACCAGCGACGCGGTGCAGTGGAACATCGTGCTGGTGCTGCCCATGCACCAGTTGATGTCGTTGTGCAGCGTGATGCGGTAGGCGGGGCGCTCGCCGAGGTTGGTGTTGCACAGGCAGCGGCCGCAGGAGTTCTTCCCGCAGCAGTCGTAGTAGCTGATCAGGTAGTCCTTGCCGTCGGCCGGATTGCGGCAGGTGCCGATCCACGACACCTTGGACGGCTCGGTGCCCGGCGGGCAGCTGTTGACCGTGCCGCCGCAGCACGAGCACAGGTAGCCGTCGATCGCGCAGTAGCGCCAGTAGTCGCATTGCTGGTCGGCCGGCGCCTTCGACTTGGCCGCGCCGCCGCCGTGGCCGGCCGCCGCGTGCGCGCTGCGATCGAACGGCAGCACCGGCAGCGCCACTGCGCTGCCGAGCAGCAGCCGGCCCATGCGCGCCAGCGCGCTGCGCCGCGACGTGCGCTGCGCGGCGGCGCGCGTCGAGCGCTCGATCACGTCATCCAGCCATTTCATGCTCTGCGCGCCTCCATGCCGACGAACTCCTGCACCGACGCCACGCCGAGGTCGCGCGCGGTGAACAGGCTCTCGAGTTGCTCGCGGGAGTTGACCAGGCCCTTGGCGCGCACGCGCCCGGACTCGTCGACCAGCACCGCGTAGGGCAGCTTGCCGATCCGGTAGGCCATGCCGAGCTCGGTCGACAGCAGGTACGGGTAGTCGTGCAATCCGGCGCGCGCGCGGAACGCCTCGTGCTCGTCGCGCTCGCCGTCGCTCGCGAACGCGATGTCGAGCCAGCCTCGCTCGTCGGCGGCGATGCGCCGCAGGATCGGCAGCAGCTTCTTGCACACCGGGCAGGTGGGCGACAGGAAGAACAGCAGCAGGCTCCTGGCGCGCGCGCCGCCGGTGGCGAACGGCGTACCGTCCAGCGTCGCCAGCTCGAGCGCGGGTGCGGCGTCGCCCACCTTCGGCCCGCTGTCGAGCATCAGCGCGCCCATCGGCGAGATGCGCTCGTAGAGCACGCCGATCTGGCGCGCCAGCGCGAACACGGTGCCGAGCAGCGCGAGCACGGCCACCCACAGGATCACGTTGGAGACGACGAGGGCTTCGATCATGGTCAGGTCCGTGACGAGGAGAACCGGCGCACGTCGGCGAGCAGTTCGTCGGCTGCGCCGTAGACCGCCCACAGCGCGAGCGCGGCGAACACCGTGGTGAAGGCGTCGAGCCACACCAGCTCGCGCACCTGCTCGGGCGCGGCGGCCACCGCGCAGACGGCCAGCAGCGCCGCGTTGCGCGCCACCAGCGCCCACGACAGGCGCCGGCCGGTGCCGGGCGCGCCGCAGCCGCACTCGATGTCGCGCCGCCCGCGCAGCAGGTTGGCCGCCACCGCGGCGCTCACCACCGCCAGCAGCGCCGCGGCCAGCGCAGCGCCGGCGCCGCGCGTGGCCGGAACCAGCAGCAGCACGCCGGCCAGTGCCTCGGCCGGCGGCAGCGCGAGCGCCACCCCGCGCGCGAGCGGCGCAGCCAGCAGCCGATAGCGCTCGACCGCGAAGCCGAAGGCGTCGAGGTCGGCGAGCTTGTGCCAGGCGCCGACCAGGAACACGATCGCCAGCGCCGCCGCGCTGGCGTGTCCGGCTACCGGGTCGACCGCGAACGCGGGCATCAGTGCAGCTCCAGCTGCGTGGCCGACTCGGCCACGCCGTCCATGCGCGCGATCACGCGCGGTTTGGCGCCCGCATCGATCAGCACCAGCCCCATCGTCATCGCATCCAGCGCCACCAGGCGCGGCGCGGTGGCCTGCACCGCGGTCAGCGCGATCGCGTTGTGGCCGGGCATGCGCGCCACGCGCTTGCGCGTGGCGAGGTCGAAGGCCCAGATCTCGGCGGCCGGGTTCTTGTGCGTGCCTTCGGCGCCGCCCGGATGCATCGCCACGTACAGCCGTCCGCTCGCCGCGTGCACCGCGAACAGCTGGTAGCCGCCCGGGCGCCAGGCCTTCTTCGCGTCGGCGCCGCCGCCCACCAGCGGCCAGCTGGCGATGGCACGCGGCTTGTCGGGCGCGAGGTCGATCTCGTGCACCTTGCCGCGGTACGACACGAAGAAGTGACGATCGCCGATCGACTCGGAGTGCACGAACACCGGGTCCACGTCGGGATCGAAGAACGGATCGCTGCGGCTCTGGCTCTTCAGCGCACCTGCGTCGTCGAGCGTGATGGTCTCGATCGTGCCGTCGCCGCACAGCGTGGCGAAGCGCTGCGGCGCGCCCGGTACGGGCAGCGCGAGCCAGCAGCCGGGCGTGGCGATTTCGCTGGCGAGCCGGCGCTGGCGCAGGTCGATCACGCTCACCGAGCTGGCCGGCGTCGCGTTCTGCACGAACAGCCAGCGGCTGTCCGACGACACGGTGATCAGGCCCTTGTAGTTCAGCGCCTGGGCGCGCCGGTCGGGAATCGCGATCTCGCTCTTCCAGGCGAGCGTGGCGGCATCCCACACGTCGACCACCTGCGTGCGGGTGCCGCGCGACAGGCGCGAATAGTAGGTGGTGGAGACGTAGATCTCCTTGCGATCGGGCGACAGCACCGCCTGGCCCGCATAGCCGCTGGGCACCACGCCGACGTAGCGCCCGGTGTCGAGGTCGACCACGTGCAGGCGGCCATCGACCATGTGGCTGATGGCGATGTCGGACACGTACGCCCGGTGCGGTCCGGCCGCCGGGGGCGTCGTGACGGTTTGTTTCTCCGGCAACGAATCGGCCTCGGCCGCCGCCAGGCCGAGCGCCAGAACCAGCCCGACCAGGCATCGGGCGCCGCTGTGTTCCATCGGATTGGGTCTCCTGCGCGATTCCGGTCTACGCTGGAATGCCCGGGGATTCTAGGTTCCGATGGCCGGCGGGTGTTAGCCGAAAACGGCAATGAACGATGCACCTTATTGGTGCAAATCCTCATCGAGAAAATGGTTGTGAATGAAACGAAACGGCGTCCGATCATTGCGTCGGCGGCCCGCTTGGTGTTAACTGCAGCCATGGCGCGCCGGCTGCGCGACACGCTGCGGCGCCGATGACAAGAATGTCAGCAGGGGAGACGATGGAGCGGATCGACCGCGATCCGGAGAGCCTGCGCGGCGACGCGGCGAGCTATTCGTTCGCGCGCCGGCTGTCGCGCGACGTCGACGAGCATGCCGCCTGCCTGAGCGCCTGGAACCAGACCTACGAGCAGCTCACGCCGGGTCCGTTCGAGGGCAACCTGGTCGAGGCGCTGTTCGACGAGATCCAGCTGTTTCGCGAGACGACCAACCAGGTGGTTCACGAGCTGGGCGTGGGGCGCCCGGGCGCCTACATGTTCGGCGTGCCGGTGTCTGCGGGAGGCGGGGGCTATCACGGCGGCCGACCGATCCGCGACGATTCGGTGATCGTGCTGCGCGACCGGCAGGACCTGGATTTCCGTGCGCCACCGCAGCTCGATCTGGTCGCCGTGGCGATGCCGATCGACGCGCTCGGCCGCTACGCGCGCGAGATCGAGCGGCGCGACATCGATGCCGAACTGCGGGGCGTCGCGGTCATCTCGCCGCCACGCGAGCGGGTCGAGCGCTTCCGCCGGCTGCTGCTGATGGCGCTCGAATCGGTATGCGCCAATCCGGACAAGCTGCGGCATCCGGCGATGCGCAAGGCGCTCGGGCAGGCGCTGTGCGGTGCGGTGCTCGAGGTGCTGGCGCGGGAGGCGCCGCGGCCGTGCCCCGAAGGCCCCACGCGCGGCCACGCGATCGTCACTCGCGCGCAGGAGTACATGCGCGCGCACGTCGAGGAGCCGCTCACGGTGGAAGACCTGTGCCGCGAGCTCGGCGTGAGCCGCCGCACGTTGCAGTACAGCTTCCGCGAGGTGCTGCGGGTGAACCCGGTGAGCTATCTCCGGGCGCTGCGCCTGAACGGCGTGCGCCGTGCGCTGAAGGAGGCCGCCGACCGCCAGGGCGGCGCGGTGCAGGACATCGCTGCGCACTGGGGGTTCTGGCACCTGAGCCACTTCGCCTGCGACTACCGCCGCATGTTCGGCGAGCTGCCTTCGGAGACGCTCAACCGGGCCTGTCTCTGACGCGAAGGCGCCTCGTTCCCGGGTCGGTGCGTGCTGCGGTCTGCGGTTTGCCGGGCTTGGCGCGCGTCGCGGCAGGCGCACCACCACAGGCTGCATCCGGCCTACGCTCGTACACGAGCGAACGCCACGGCGTCACTGCCTCATGCGTCGCGGTGGGTGCGCCGCGCGACGGAGAAGCGGGACTGCGGCGCGGCGGCCGCTTCCAGCGCCGGATCGCCGTCGAAGGCGATGTCGCCGTCGGGCACCGGCTGGCCGGTGGCGCGCAGCGTGGCGAAGTCGAAGCGTTCGCGGTCCATCAGGTGCGAGGGCACGACGCGGCCCAACGAGGCGAAGATGTTCTCCACCCGGCCGGGGAAGCGCTTCTCCCATTCGCGCATCAGCTGCTTGACTTCGCGCCGCTTCAGGTTCTCCTGCGAGCCGCACAGGTTGCACGGGATGATCGGGAACGCGCGCCAGTGCGCGTAGGCGGAGAGGTCTTCCTCCTTCACGTAGGCGAGCGGCCGGATCACGATGTGGCGGCCGTCGTCGGACACCAGCTTCGGCGGCATCGCCTTGAGCTTGCCGCCGAAGAACATGTTCAGGAAGAAGGTCTCGAGGATGTCGTCGCGGTGGTGGCCCAGCGCGATCTTGGTCGCGCCGAGCTCATCGGCGACGCGATACAGGATGCCGCGGCGCAGCCGCGAGCACAGCGAGCACATGGTGCGGCCTTCGGGCACCACGCGCGTGACGATCGAGTAGGTGTCCTGGTTCTCGATGCGGTACGGCACGCCGAGCGTCTCGAGGTAGCGCGGCAGCACGTCGGCGGGAAAGCCCGGCTGCTTCTGGTCCAGGTTGACTGCCACGATGTCGAAGGCCACCGGCGCGCGGCTGCGCAGCGTGAGCAGCAGATCGAGCAGCGCGTAGCTGTCCTTGCCGCCGGACAGGCACACCATCACGCGGTCGCCGGCCTCGATCATGCCGAAGTCGCCGATCGCCTGCCCCGCCAGGCGCAGCAGCCGTTTGTGCAGCTTGTTGCGCTCGTAGGCGAGCCTGTCCTCGCGCCGCGTGGCCG
Source organism: Burkholderiaceae bacterium (assembly GCA_023383035.1). Classification (GTDB taxonomy): domain Bacteria; phylum Pseudomonadota; class Gammaproteobacteria; order Burkholderiales; family Burkholderiaceae_E; genus Zeimonas. The sequence continues at coordinate 18,643 of JAHDYE010000013.1, forward strand.
GCAGTTCGATCGTGCTCACGGGTGCCTCCAGACCTCGACGCGCACCGCGCGCGCGCGCGGCAGCGGCTGCGGCTTGGTGACCGACACCTTCAGCGCGCGCAGCCCGGGCAGCCGTGCGAGGTCGTCGGCCAGTTCGCCGCACAGCGTCTCGACCAGCTTGAAGCGGCGCTCGGCGACGAGGCGCTCGACCGCTTCGACCACGCGCTCGTAGTTGACGGTCTCGGAGAGGGTATCGCGGCGCGAGATCTTCGTGGCATGTGGTACGTACATCTCCACGTCGATGACCACCGGCCGCCGGCGCGCCTGCTCGCGGTCGTAGACGCCGAGGAAGCAGTCGATCTCGATGTCCTGCACGACGATGCGGTAGCAATCCTGATAGGTGTCTTGCATGATGGCGGGAGGAATCCGGAAGAGCGTGTGATGCGGGCGGCTCAGCGCGAGACCAGGCTGGCGCCGCCGTCGACGGCGAGCACGTGGCCGGTCACGTAGTCGTTGCCGAACAGCAGGAACGCCACGGCGCGCGCGACGTCCTCGCCGGTGCCCAGCCGGCCGAGCGGAATCGCGGCCTCGCCGGCGCGCCGCTCGGCTTCACTGAACACGCCGGTCTCGGGCCAGTCGAGCGAGCCCGGCGCGATCGCGTTCACGCGCACGCGCGGCGCCAGCTCGAGCGCCAGCGCGCGGGTGAGCGCCACCACGCCGGCCTTGGCGGCGGTGTAGACCGAGAACTGCGGCAGCGGCCGCTCGGTATGCACGTCGCACACGTTGACGATCGCGCCGCCGCTTTCGCGCAGCGGCGGCACCGCCGCCTGGCTGGTGAACAGCGTGGCCTTCAGGTTGCCGTCGACCAGCTCCGACCACTGGCGTTCGTCGATGGCGCCGACGGGTGTGCGGTAGAAGCTCGATGCGTTGTTGACCAGCGCATCGAGCCGGCCTTTCCAGCCGGTGGCCGCCGCGACCAGCCGCGCGCATTCCCGCATCTGCGACAGGTCGGCCTCGACGGCGATCGCCGAACCGGCGCGCGCGGCGTTCAGCGCGTCGACCAGCCGGTTCGCGTCCCCGGCCGAGCGCCGGTAGTGCACGACCACGCTGCAGCCCAGCGCATGCAGGTGGCGCGCGACGTCGGCGCCGATGCGCCGCGCCGCGCCGGTGACGAGGACGACGGAGTTCGGGTCCATGGCGGCAGACAGCGCCCCGAAAGGGGCCGAAGAGCGGCCGAAAGGGGCGCGTGGGCAGTGTAAAGCATCCGGGCGGGCTGGTACGATCGCCGGTTGTTCCCAGGGATTCCCGGACGCCTTTTCCGGCATGCTCAGCTTCCTTCCTCCGATCGCGCGCGCGGCCGTGGCGATCCTGCTGCTGGTCGTCAACACGCTGTTCTGGTGCGCGCTGCTGTTCGCGCTCGCGCTGGTGAAGCTGCTGCTGCCGTTCGCCGGGGTGCGCACGGCGATCGACCCGCTGCTCAACGGCATCGCCACGCGCTGGATCGCCGGCAACAGCGCGTGGATGCGGCTGACGCAGCGCACGGTGTGGGACGTCGCCGGGCTCGAAGGGCTCGAGTACCGCGGCTGGTACATGGTGAGCGCGAACCACCAGACGTGGGTCGACATCTTCGTGCTGCAGCACCTGCTGAACCGGCGCATTCCGCTGCTCAAGTTCTTCCTGAAGCACGAGCTGATCTACGTGCCGGTGATGGGTCTGGCATGGTGGGCGCTCGACTTCCCGTTCATGCGGCGGCATTCCGACCGGTACCTGCGCAAGCATCCCGAAAAGCGCCTGCAGGACCTGGAAACCACGCGACGCGCCTGCGCGAAGTTCGCGCGGCTGCCCACCAGCGTGATGAACTTCGTCGAAGGCACGCGCTTCACGGCGGCCAAGCACGCCGCGCAGCGCTCGCCGTACCGGCATCTGCTCAAGCCGAAGGCCGGCGCGCTGGCGTTGTCGCTCAATGCGCTGGGCGATCGCTTCGATTCGATGCTCGACGCCACCATCGTCTACCCCGAGGGGGCGCCGAGCTTCTGGCAGTTCCTGCGCGGCGACGTGCGGCGCGTGGTGGTGCGCATCGACCGGCATCCGATCCCGCGCGAGTTCTGCACCGGTGACTTCATGAGCGACTCGAAGCTGCGCAAGCGTGTGCAGGCATGGCTGCACGAGCTGTGGCAGCGCAAGGACGCGCGCATCGACGCGGTGCTGTCGAGGTCGGAGACGGGCGGGGCGTCCGCTGCTCCCGGCACGACCGCCGATTTCCGCGCAGGCGCCGATGCACGGAGCGATGCGGGCGGCACCGTCGATGCACGCGACGGCGTGTCGTAGAGAGGCGCTTGCGTGAGCGAAGGCAACGCCCTGCCTGCGCCGTCGCCGCAGGCCGAGGCGCTCTCGCAGGCGCTGGCCGCGCGCATCGCCGGGGAGATCGAGCGCGCCGGCGGCTGGATCGGCTTCGACCGCTACATGCACAAGGCGCTCTACGAGCCGGCCCTGGGCTACTACGCGGCCGGCAGCCGCAAGTTCGGCGCGGACGGCGACTTCGTCACGGCGCCCGAGCTGACGCCGCTGTTCGGCCAGTGCGTCGCCGTGCAGTGCGCGCACTGGTTCGCGTCGGCGCCGCACGCGATCCTCGAGTTCGGCGCCGGCTCCGGGGCGCTCGCGGCGCAGCTGCTCGACGCGCTCGATGCGCTCGGCGTGGCGCCGCGGCGCTACGACATCGTCGAAGTATCGGCCGAGCTGCGCGAGCGCCAGCACCGCACGCTGGCCGGGCGCGTGCCGGCGCTGCTCGAACGCGTCCGCTGGCTCGACGCGCTGCCCGCGCGCATCGAGGGCGTGATCGTCGCCAACGAGGTGCTCGATGCGATGCCGGTGCGCCTGTTCCGCCTGCGCGACGACGCGGTGTTCGAGCGCGGCGTGGCGCGCACGCCCGGCGGGCGCGGCTTCGCCTTCGCGGACCGGCCCGCCGACCCGGCATTCGCGCGACGCGTGCGCGACACGCTCGCCTGTGCGCAGGAACGGATGCAGGGCGAGCGCGAGGCGTTTCCGCCCGACTACGTGTCCGAGATCGGCGAGCAGGCGCAGGCGTGGGTCGAAACCGTGGCGGCACGGCTGGCGCGCGGCGCGATGCTGCTGATCGACTACGGCTTTCCGTGCGCCGAGTACTACCACCCGCAGCGCTCGTCCGGCACGCTGCAGTGCCACTATCGCCACCGCGCGCATGCCGACCCGTTCGTGTGGCCGGGGCTGCAGGACATCACGGCGCACGTGGACTTCACCGCGGTGAGCCGCGCGGCCCGGCGCGCGGGGCTGGCGTCGCTCGGCTACGGCTCGCAGGCGCGCTTCCTGCTCGATTGCGGGCTGCTCGATCGCTTCGCGCGGGTGCCGCGCGACGACGCGCGCCGGTGGACGCGCGAGGCGCAGGCAGTGCAGCAGCTGGTCTCCGAATCCGAGATGGGAGAGCTGTTCAAGGCGGTCGCGTTCGGGCGCGACGTTCCCGACGACGCGCCGGGCTTCGCGACGCGCGACCGGCGCGGCGTGCTGGCGTAGCGTGAACGGGTCTCCAGCCATGGCCGGCAGCGGGTGGAATCGCGCCGTCGCGCGCGCGGACAGGCCGCGCCGAGGCTGCGCGGGCGGACGGCGCCGATGCTGAAGTGGCTGCTCGTGGTCGTGCTCGCGCTGGGGGTGTTCTCCGGCCTGATGCCGTTGCTGCGCCGCTTCGGCATCGGGCGCCTTCCCGGCGACTTCGAGTTCCGCGCCTTCGGGCGCGAGTGGTCGATTCCACTCACCTCCACGGTGCTGCTGGCGCTGCTGGCGGGCCTGCTCGCGAAGCTGCTGTAGGCAAGGGCGCCGGGCCGGTCGCCTGCGCGGTGGGCGCCGGACGCCGGCCGCGCCGGGCGGCTCAGCCCCCGATGCCGGGCACGGTGCGCACCGCCGCCACGCGAGCGGCATGTACCGCGTCGCGGATGCCGCTCGCCGGACCGGCGTGCGCGGCGGCCACCGCTCCGGCATCCACCGAGCGCATCGCCTGCGCGGCCTGCCGCAGCCGCCCGGCCTGCGGCCAGGGACGCTCGGCGAAGCCGAGCCGCCCGCGCCAGTCGGCCTCGCAGGCGGCGATCAGGTCGTCGAGCCGCCGCGGCTTGCGCAGCACGTCGAGCCGCTCGAGCAGCCGCGTGAGCGTGGCGGCGCGCAGCTCGAGCGCGCGATGCATCAGCTCGTGCTCGCGCGCCACCAGCAGGGCCAGCTCGCGGCATTCGCCGGGGGCGCGCAGCCGCTCGCACAGCGCCTCGATCAGTGCCGCCGAGCGGCCTTCGTGGCCGTGATGGCGCGGCCACTGTTCGGGCGGCGTGGTGCCCTTGCCGAGGTCGTGCGTCAGCACCGCGAAGCGCACCGCGAGTGCGGCCTGCGTCGCCGCGGCATGGTCGAGCGCCATCATCGTGTGCACGCCGGTGTCGATTTCCGGGTGCGGGCCGGGCGGTTGCGGCACGCCCCACAGGCGGTCGACCTCGGGCAGGATGCGCGCCAGCGCGCCGCAGTCGCGCAACACCGCGAACATGCGCGAAGGGTGCCGTTCCATCAGCCCGCGCGCGAGCTCCTGCCAGACGCGCTCGGCCACCAGCGCGTCGGCCTCGCCGTGCTCGACCATGCGGCGCATCAGCGCCGCCGTCTCGGGCGCCACGGTGAAGCGGTCGAAGCGCGCCGCGAAGCGCGCCAGCCGCAGGATGCGTACCGGGTCCTCGGCGAATGCGGCGCCGACGTGCCGCAGGACGCCGGCGCGCAGGTCGGCCAGTCCGCCATGCGGATCGATCAGCGCGCCGTCGGCGTCGCGCGCCATCGCGTTGATGGTCAGGTCGCGCCGCAGCAGATCGTCCTCGAGCGTGACGTCCGGCGCGTAGTGCACCGCGAAGCCGCGGTAGCCCGGCGCGGTCTTGCGTTCGGTGCGCGCGAGCGCGTACTCCTCGTGCGTGACCGGATGCAGGAACACCGGGAAATCGCGCCCGACCGGCTGGAAGCCGCGCTCGATCAGCATGTCGGGCGTCGCGCCGACCACCACCCAGTCGTGGTCCTGGACCGGCAGCCCGAGCAGCTCGTCGCGTACCGATCCGCCGACCCGGTAGACCTTCATGGCAGCCGGCCCCGTCGCCGGCGCGAGGATGCGGAAGAAGCGCCGCTCACCGGTGCGCGCGGGTGCGCTCGTCGCCGTAGCGTGCCGGGCCGCGTCGCAGGTACGACGGCGCGACCGCCGCGAGCGGCGTCGGTGCGATGCCGGCCGGCGCGGCGTCCGGGCTGCCGGCCACGTTGTCGAGCGCCATCGAGTCGAAGTTGTCGCGCGACATCAGCGGGCCGCCGGGCATGAATTCCAGCACCGCCGCCTGCAGTCGCCCGAGCGCATCGGGCAGCCCGACGATCGGGCGGCGATGACCTGCGTACCGGCCGGCCAGCGCCACCAGCTCGCGCAGCGTGAACACGTCGGGCCCGACCAGCTCGTAGCAGACGCCGTAGCTGGCCGGATCGTCGAGCGCCTCGACGAAGGCACGCGCCACGTCGCCGACGAACACCGGCTGGAAGCGCGCATCGGCGCGGCCGAGCGCGATCAGCGGCAGCCATGCCTGCAGCTTCGCGAACAGGTTCAGGAAGCGGTCGCCCGGCCCGAACACCACCGACGGCCGGAAGACGGTCCAGTCGAGCTCGGGCGCCTGGCGCACCGCGCGTTCGCCGGCCGCCTTGGAACGCAGGTACATCGACGGCAGCGACTGCTCGCTGCCGGCCTGCACGCCCAGCGCCGACATGTGCAGCAGGCGGCGCACGCCGGCACGGTTGCAGGCCGCGACGATGCGCGCCGGCAGGCGCACGTGCGCCGCCTCGAACTCCGGGCCCCATGGCGAACCGGCGCGCCCGTGCAGGATGCCGACCAGGTTGATCACCGCGTCGGCGCCGGCCATCAGCGCGTCGAGGGTCGCGTCGTCGTGCACGTCGGCCTCGGCCACCTCGACGGTGGGCAGCGGCAGCAGGTGACGCGCACGCTCGTAGCGGCGCGTGGGGACGCAGACCTGACAGCTGCGCGCCGCCAGCCGGGCGGCGATCTGGCTGCCGATGAAGCCGGAACCGCCGATCAGCAGAACGCGGTGCCTCGCCATGGCGCCGCCGCTCAGGGAAGCTCCGACGGCACCGCCGGTTGCGGCATGACGCTGCCCAGGCGCGCCTTCAGCGACTGCGGCTCGCCCGAGAACAGCGCCGCGTAGTACACCGCGTTCGACAGCACTTTCTTCACGTAGTCGCGCGTTTCGGCGAACGGAATGATCTCGGCGAAGATCGCCCCCTCCACCGGCCGGGGCAGCGCCGCGCGCCAGCTGTGCGGCCGGCGCGGGCCGGCGTTGTAGGCGGCCGAAGCGAGCACCGGCGAGCCCTGCAGGTCGTCGAGCACGCTGCGCAGGTAATAGGTGCCGAAGCGCAGGTTGGTGGGCAGCTCGTTCAGCTGCTCGATGCGAAAGCCAGGCTCGCCCAGCTTGCGCGCGATCCAGCGCGCGGTGGCGGGCATGATCTGCATCAGCCCCTGTGCGCCGGCCCACGAACGCGCGTCCATCACGAAGCGCGATTCCTGGCGGATCAGCCCGTACACCCAGGCCGGATCGAGACCGCGCTCGGCGGCCGCCGGCTCGAGCGCGTCCTGGAACGGCGCGACGAAACGCAGGCTGAAGTCGTGCTGGTTCTCGGTGCGTTCGGCCGTGTTCACGCAGCGGTCGAGCACCTTGCGCCGGCATGCCCATTCGGCGGCCGCGAGCAGCTGCCGGTCGTTCATGCCGCGCAGCTGGAAGTTCCATTCGCGGTTGCCTTCCAGGCGCAGGCCGAGCTCGTAGAACTTCAGCGCGCGCGCGAAGCCCGCATTGCCTGCCGGTTCGGCAAGCTCGGCCTCGGTGGGCGGGGCGGCACGCGGCGGCGGCATCGTCAGCGTGCCGAGCTCCTCGGCGGCGAGCTGTCCATAGAAGTTGAACTGTCCCGCCACCGTGCGCAGCAGCGCGTCGGCCTGCTGCGGCTCGCCGGTTTCGCGCAGCGCGCGTGCCAGCCAGTAGGTCCAGGCCGGGTCGGTGCGATGGGTCATGCGTTCGACCACGGTACGCAGCGTGGGCCAGTCCTGGGCGCGCAGCGCCGCCCGCGCCAGCCATACCCAGGTTTCGTCGGTGGCAGGGGCGTTCAACCCGAGCCGGGTCCAGTCGAGCGATTCGGGCGCCAGGCGCCGCATGCCCGCGGCGGCGATCTGCGACCAGGCGAAATCGCGATCGGATGCGGTGAGTCCGCCCACGCCGTCGCGCAGGTGGCCGGCGGCGGCGGCCGGATCGTTGCGCGCGAGCCGCGCGAGCGCGATCAGCCCGGTTTCGCCGCCGTGCGGCCTGGCCAGCACCCTGGCCGGCCGCGCCAGCGCCGCGTCGACGGCCGCGCCGTCCAGGCCGAGCAGGTTGCCGACCTGGCGCACGATGTCGGCCGAGTTGGTCTCCAGCGCGACGCGCAGGCGTGCCTGCAGGTCGACGCGCGACAGCGCGCCCGAGCGCGCCAGCCGATCGAGCAGCGCGCTGCAGCCGTCGCCGTGCTTGCGGACCGCGAACAGGCGGTTGCGGACTTCGGTGGCAACGTCTTCGCCGCGCTCGACGCGCCCGAGCAACGCAAAGCAGTGCACGTCGTCGTCGTCGCGCAGCACCCACTTCGGGTACTCGGTGTCGAAGGTCGTCCAGTTGCCGCGCCGCCCGAGGTCGAGCATCCAGTCGCGGCGCATCAGGTCGGCGACGATGGTGCCGGCATGGCGATCGAGAAAACGCCTGATCTCGAGGTCGGCTGCGCCGGTGGCGACGTCGGCATGCGGCGGCTGCAGGCGCAGACGCAGCGCCCAGAACTCGAGGTACTCGGCCAGCGAGTGATCGCGCGCCAGCGCGGCCGCGGCGCGGACGCGCTCGGGATCGTTGGCGGCGAAGGCTTCGCGTGCCGCGACCAGCGCCTCGTCGCTGCTCATCGACTTCGCCGCTTCGCGCGCCGGTGCGCGCTTGCCGGCCTGCGCCGGCGCCAGGGCGGACAGCCCGATCAGACCTACAATCGCGACAAGGGCGATCCGGTGTCTCATCGCCGACGACTCACAACCACAACGCGCACCACCGCAGCGATCGCTGCATGAACGACAGGAAGCGGAAACCGGCGTCGAGCATACCACGCACCCCCGGCGCCGAAGCCGCGCGTGGTCAACTGCGCAACACGCTGATCGCGCGACGCCGCTCGATGGCGTCCGGCCTGCGCTGCGCGGCCGACGCCGCGATCGTCGCGCGCATCGACGCCTTGCTCGCCGCGCACGCATGCGGACGGCCGCATGAAGTGCTGGGCGCGTTCTGGCCGGTACGCGGCGAACCCGACCTGCGCGAGGCGATGGCGCGCTGGCACGCCGCGGGATGGGCGGTGGCGTTGCCGCGCGTGGCGGGTGCCGATCGGGCGCTGGAATTCGGGCGCTGGCGCCCCGGCGCGCCGATGCGCGAAGACGTGTTCGGCATCGCGATTCCCGAACCCTTCGAGCCGCTGCGCCCGGCGCTGCTGATCGTGCCCTGCGTGGGGTTCGACGCGCGCGGCTACCGGCTCGGCTACGGCGGCGGGTTCTACGACCGCACGCTGCACGAGCGTCCGGTGACGGCGATCGGCGTGGCCTACGATGCCTGCGAGATCGAGGGTTTCGTGCCCGCGGCGCACGATCGCCGGCTCGCCGCCATCGTCACCGAAACGCGCACCATCGTGCCGGGCACGACCTGAGGACGCCAACTGAGGACGCCCCCCGGCGACGCGGCGACGCGACTGGCGCGACGCCGCCTCAGGCCGCCGTGCCGCCGCCGGCGAGGCCGTCGGCGAACAGCTCGGACGGGCGCAGCCCGTAGGCGCCGACCGCCAGGCCGCGCACGATCCTGATCCTGCGATGTTCGCGGTCCTTCGACCGGGCCGCGAGGTCGCGCTCGAACGGCGCGCACACGGACTTGTCGGTGCCGGTGAGCACCATCACGCGCGGTTCGAGGCGGCGCGCGCGATTGTGCGCGAGCACGACCGCCATCTCGCCGCTGGACAGCTCGACCAGGCTGCCGACCGGGAACAGCCCGATCGCCTGCACGAACTGCTCCACCAGCGGTTCGTCGAACGAAGTGCCGGCCCACTCGTACAGGCTCATCAGCGCGTCCTGCGGCGCCCACGCGTTGGCATACGGACGCGCGGCGATCAGCGCGGCAAAGGTGTCGGCGATCGCGGCCATGCGTCCGTAGACGCCGATCTCCTCGCCCTTCAGGCCCTTCGGATAGCCCGAGCCGTCGAGCCGCTCGTGATGCTGGGCAATGCCTTGTTCGACTGCCGGGGCCAGGCGCACGTTCTGGCACAGCGCCTCCAGGCCCAGGCGCACGTGTTCCTTCACCACGTTGTATTCCGACGGCGTGAGCATGCCGGGCTTTTCGAGCAGCGCCTGCGGCAACCGGCTCTTGCCGATGTCGGCGAGCATGCCGATCGTGCCCAGGTGCGCCAGCTCGCGCCGCGGCAGGCCGAGCTGGCGCCCGAGCGCGACGAGGAACAGCGCCACCTTCAGTCCGTGCAGTGGCGCATGGTGCGGCTCGGACTGCCCCTCCTCGCCGGCCCACGCCATCCACATCAGCGCATCGGGGTTGTCGATCATGCTGTCGACCACCTCGTCGACCGCGCGCGCGAACTCCTGCACGTCGGGCGTACGCGCCGCGCGCACGTCCTCGGCCAGCGCCCGCAGCTGGCGTTCGGCATGCGCGAACGCCTCGCGTGCGCGCGGCAGCTCGTCGTCCATCGAGGCCCGGTCCGCGTAGCGGCGTAGCCGCGCCTCGGGCGGCAACTGGCCGCGGATCGCGCTGCGGGCACGCGCCAGCGAGGCGCGCACCGCGTCGGTGTCGGGGTCGTTTCCGGACAGGCCGCGCAGCCAGCCGAAGGCACGATCGACCAGCGTCGGGTGGGAGTCGGTCGGTTCGGCGGCCACCGCGGTCGCCTTGATGAAGCGCCGGAACCGCTCGCGCGTCTGGTTGCTGATCTTCAGGTCCGAACGGATGCGCACCGGCCGCGTGGCGCGGCTCGTGCGCGTGACCGGTTCGTCGAGCACCGTGTCGAAACGAAGCGGGCCGGCGGGTTGCGGCTCGGCGGGCGGCTCGAACGGCGCCTCGGTCAGCTCGGCTGCGCGGATCGTCTCGGCCAGGCCGGCGTCGGACAGTTCGGGATCGACGTAGACGTAACGGCAGTAGCGGCGCAGCGTCTCGAGTTCGATCTGGCTGTCGATGCGAAAACCCTGCAGCAGGAACGGCGTGTCGAGCCAGGGGCGGTCGAGCTCGGCCACGTACATGCCGTGGCGCAGGCTTTCGGCCGGAATCTGGTAGCGCGCGGCCGGAACGGCGCCGGAGACGGGCGGAGCGACTGACATCGTGTTGTGCGGCAGCGGCGCCGTGAGGCGCCTGGATCGGATTCGGGGTTCGGGTCATGGTAGCCACGCCCGCATGCCCCTGCCACGGACGTCCCCGCCGGCGTGGGGACGCCGGCAACAGGACCCGACGAACGGACTCGCGACCGCCATCGGCGGCCCTCGCGCCTGCCGCGCGTCGGCTGCCCGCCGGCGCGCGACGGCGCGGCTCAGCCGCCGATCGCGTCGAGGACGCGGATCGTGACCGCGCTCTGGTTCAGCGTGTAGAAGTGCAGTCCCGGCGCGCCTTCGGCGAGCAGCCTGCGGCACATCGCGGACACCACCTCGACGCCGAATTCGCGGATGCCTTCGATGTCGTCGCCCAGGCTGGCGAGCTGCAGGCGGATCCAGCGCGGGATCTCGGCGCCGCAGGCATCGGAGAAACGCGCCAGCTGCACGAAGTTGCCGATCGGCATGATGCCCGGCACGATCGGCACCGTCACGCCGAGGCGATGCGCGTCGTCGCGAAGGCGCAGGTACGCGTCGGCATTGAAGAAGTACTGCGTGATCGCCGAGTCGGCGCCGGCGCGCACCTTCGCGGCGAACGCGGCGAGGTCGTCGCGCGGGCTGCGCGCCTGCGGGTGCGTTTCCGGATAGGCCGCCACCTCGATGTGGAACCAGCTACCCGACTCGGCGCGCACGAAGGCCACCAGGTCGCTCGCGTAGCGGAACTCGCCGGCCTCGCGCATGCCAGAGGGCAGATCGCCGCGCAGCGCGACCAGCCGCCGGATGCCGTGCGAGCGGTACAGCGCCAGCAGCTCGCGCACCGACTCGCGCGTGGCGCCGATGCACGACAGGTGCGGAGCCACCGGCCGGCCCTCGGCGGCGATGTCGAGCACGGTGGCGAGCGTCTTGTCGCGCGTGGCGCCGCCCGCGCCGTAGGTGACGCTGTAGAAGTGCGGCTCGAACGCCGCCAGGCGCGCGCGCACGTCGCGCAGCTTGCCCATGCCTTCGGGCGTGTTGGGCGGGAAGAACTCGAAGCTCAGCGTGATGTCTTTGGCGAGGGTCATTTTCGTGCGCACAGGAAGAATTCGCGGTTGCCGTCGCCGCCGCGGATCGGGCTCTCGAACCAGTCGTCGACGTGCCATCCGGCGCCGGCCGCGGCCAGGCGGATCCCGGCCTGCACCGTGTCGTAGCGCGCGGCATCGCGCACGATGCCGCGGCGATCCACGCCGCCCGGCCCGAGCTCGAACTGCGGCTTGACCAGCGCGATCAGGCGCGCCCCGGGGCGCGCCAGCGCGAAGGCCGGCGCCAGCGCGTGCGCCAGCGAGATGAAGCTGAGGTCGGCCACCACCAGGTCGAAGCCTGGACCGACGTGCGCCGCGCCGAGTCGCGCCGCGTCGAGTGCGCGTACGTTGACGCCTTCGAACGCCTGCACGCGCGCATCTTCACGCAGCCGCGGGTGCAGTTGCCCGTGACCGACGTCCACGCCGACCACGCGCCGTGCGCCGGCCTGCAGCAGGCAGTCGGTGAAGCCGCCGGTGCTCTGGCCGATGTCCAGGCACACGAGGCCGCGCACGTCGATGCCGGTGCGTTCGAGCGCGCCGGCCAGCTTCAGGCCGCCGCGCGACACGTAGCGCAGCGCCGCGTCGGCGGCGACTTCGAGCGGCACGTCGTCGTCCAGCTCGGTGGAGGGCTTGCGCAGGATCTCCCGGCGCGCGCCACGGTCCACGCTGACCGCGCCGGCTTCGATCAGCGCGCGCGCGCGCTCGCGCGACGCGGCCAGGCCGCGTGCCACGAGCAGTCGATCGGCGCGCATCACGGATGCTGCGACGCCGGCCGCGCCCGGAGGCGGTGCCGCCCGCGAGGCGCGCGCCGGGTCCGCCACGCTAGTAGCGATAGGAGTCGGGCTTGTAGGGTCCCTCGACCGGCACGCCGATGTAGGCCGCCTGCTCCGGGCTGAGCTCGGTGAGCATCGCGCCCAGCTTCCTCAGCTGCAGCCGCGCGACCTTTTCGTCGAGGTGCTTGGGCAGCACGTACACCTTGCCGCGCTCGTAGAAGTCGCGGTGCGTCCACAGCTCGATCTGCGCGATGGTCTGGTTGGCGAACGACGAGCTCATCACGTACGACGGGTGGCCGGTGCCGCAGCCCAGGTTCACCAGCCGCCCCTCGGCCAGCATGATGATGCGCTTGCCGTCGGGGAACACCACGTGGTCGACCTGCGGCTTGATGTTCTCCCACGTGCAGCCCTTGAGCGAGGCGATGTCGATCTCGTTGTCGAAGTGGCCGATGTTGCAGACGATGGCCTGGTCC
>JAHDYE010000014.1 GCA_023383035.1 Burkholderiaceae bacterium
ACTGCCGGCACTCGGGCGTGTAGAGCGGAATGACGTGGTCGCCCTTCTTCACCGACGCGACGCCGGGGCCGACGTCGACCACGATGCCCGCGCCTTCGTGGCCGAGGATCGCCGGGAACAGCCCTTCCGGGTCGGCGCCCGAGCGCGTGAACTCGTCGGTATGGCAGACGCCGGTGGCCTTGATCTCGACCAGCACCTCGAAGGCGCGCGGCCCGTCGAGCTGCACCGTTTCGATCGCCAGCGGCTTGCCGGCTTCGTAGGAGACTGCGGCGCGCACGTCCATGGGTTCGTGTCCTCCTCGCTCACGGGTGCAGACATCGTACCCCAGCGGCGTTGCGCCGCTGCGCACGATCACCTGGGGGGCGGGCGGCCGCGGCCGTGCGCCCACCTGAAGACGCGCAATCCGCTGATTCCTTCGCTGCACGAGCCGGTCGCGCCGCGCTATCGTGCCGGTCCGCCGGCGCCACGCGCGCGCGCGGTCCGGCGCGGATAGGCGGGAGGCTGCGCCGCGGCGTCGCCCCCGCTTGCCACCGAGCCGCGCGCGCCGGCATCCTGCGCCAGCACCCGGGCCAGCCACGGCAGCGCTTCGCGCAGGGCGGCCTCGAGCGTCCACGGCGGATTGACCACGAACATGCCGCTGCCGTGCAGGCCCAGGCCATCGGCGGACGGCGCGCGCACCGTGAGCGTGGCATGCAGCCAGCGCAGCCCCGGCATGCGCTCGAGCCGGCGCGCCAGTTCGGGCGACTCGCGCCGCTGCACCTGCGGATACCAGATCGCGTAGCAGCCGGTGGCGAAGCGATCCAGCGCGTCGCGCAGCGTCGCGACCACGCGCGCGTAGTCGCGCTTGTCCTCGTACGACGGATCGATCAGCACCAGCGCACGTCTCGGCGGCGGCGGCAGCAGCGCCTTGAGGCCGGCAAACCCGTCGCCGGCCTGCACGCGGGTGCGTCTGGCCGCATCGCGTCCGGCCTCGGCGATGTTGGCAGCCAGCACCCGATGCTCGTTCGGATGCATCTCGAACAGTCTCAGCCGGTCCTGTTCGCGCAAATGCCCAAGCGCGACGAACGGCGAGCCCGGATAGTGCCGCAGCACGCCGTCCGGATTCAGCGCGTGCACCGCTGCCAGATAGTCGGCCGCCGCCGCCGGCGCGTCGGTTCGCGGCCACAGGCGGCCGATGCCGTCGACGAACTCGCCGCGCCTGGCCGCCCATTCGCTCTCGAGCGAGTAGAGTCCGGCGCCGGCGTGCGTGTCGATCACCCAGAACGGCGCATCCTTCAGCGCCAGGTGGCGCAGCAACTGCACCAGCACGACGTGCTTGAGCACGTCGGCGTGGTTGCCGGCATGAAAGGCGTGACGATAGCTGAACATCGGCGGATCATGCCGCATCCGCGGCGCGGACGGCTACCGCTCAATCGAACGTCATGCCGATCCTCGCCCACGCGAAGCGACCCGGCTCGTTGACGCGGACCGCCGGCGGCGCGTAGCCGGCCACCGCGGCGGCGGCGCGGCTGATGTGCTCGGCGTAAGCGCGATCGAAGACATTGTCGACGCCGACCGAGATCAGCGCGCGCTTGCCGAGCCGGTAGCTCGCGTTCAGTGCCAGCGTGGCGAAGCCGGCGCTCGGGCCGATGTCCTGGCCGACGATGCTGCCGTAGCCCGGATGTACGCGATCCTGCCTGCGCACGAAACGCGCCAGCGTGCCCAGCGTCCACGCGCCGCTGTCGTAGCCCAGGCCGAGTCTCAGCTCGTCGGGCGGCGTCTGCGCGAGCGCGACGTCCATCGTGTCATTGGTCGCGCGCACCGCTGCATAGCTCGCGCGCAGCGTCCACGCCGGCGCGAAACGCCAGGCCAGGTCGGCCTCGACGCCGTAGCGCGTGGCGTCGACGTTCAGCGCCGTGCACTTGAGCGGATTCGATCCGCACATGCCTGCCACCGCCGGGTTCACGAAGGTGAGCACGTAGTCGTCGATGCGCGAGTAGAACGCCGACAGCGAGCCGCTCAGATCGCGCGCGTTCCACACCAGGCCGGCGTCGAGCTGGGTGTTGCGTTCCGGCTCGACGCGACGCGCCGCGCTCAGGCCGCCGTAGGTAGTGGCTTCCCAGTGGTCCATCGGACGTTCGCCGCGACCCAGGCCGACGTAGACGGTGGCGGGCCGGCCTTCGAGGTCGCGCTCGTAGCGCAGGAACCCGGCGGCGAGCGACTCTTCGGCGCTGGCGACCGCGGCGCCGCCAGCGGGATCGAAGCGGTCGGCCGAGAAACGGTCGAAGCGCACGCCGGCGACCAGCCTCGCGCTGGCCGACAACGCGCGGGTGAGCTCGCCGAACATGCCAGTGCTGGCCGAGTCGAAGTCCTTGCCGCGCACGCGCGAGCCGAACGGCACCGGCGCCGGGCCGCTGAACGAACGGATGGTGTGCGAGTCGTCCTGCCGGTCCAGGCCCAGCTCGAGCAGCGTCGACTCGCCCAGCGCCAGCTCGGCGCCGGCGCGCATGCCGAGCGTCTCGCGATCGGGGTTGCTCCACGAGAAGGGCATCATTGCCGGCTTCGGCCGCAACGAATAGTTGTCCATCACGTGGTCGATGTAGTTCCAGTCGACCTGCGCGCGGATGCGCTGCACCAGCGCCGAGACGCGCCGTTTCTCGAACCTCAGGCCGAAGCCGTCGCGGTCGAAGACGCTGCCGTCCATCATGCGGTCGGCGTAGGCGGCCTGCGCTTCGCTGCGCACTGCCGACAGCTCGATGCGCGTGTCGTCGTCGGGCGTCCAGCCGCCGGCCACGGCGAGGCTGCGGCGCTCGAACGCCGAGTGCAGCGCGCGCCCGTCGCCATCCTCGTAGTCGTCGGACTGCGAGTGCGTGGCGGTTGCGCGCAGGTAGAACGCCGGCGCGCCGAAGGTGGCGTCGGCCACGCCGTCGCGCCGTCCCCACGAGCCGGCCATCAGGCTCGCGTGCGCGCGCACGCCGGGTACGGCGAAACGGGGCGTGTCACGCTCGAACAGCACTACGCCGGCAAGGTTGCCGTAGCCGTACAACACCGTCTGCGGCCCCTTGACGATGCGCACGCGATCGTACGCCTCGGGAAAGACGTAGGCGGTCGGAGGATCCATGCGCATGCCGCAGCCGCCGTGGAACTGCGCGCCGTCGAGCAGCACGTTGAGCCGCGAGCCGGCCAGGCCGCGCAGCACGGGATCGCCGTCGGTACCGGCCTTGCGGATCACGCTGAAGCCGGGAATGTTCTTCAGGAAGCTGGCGCCGTCGCTGGCCGGCACCGGCTGCTGGGGGGCACGGGGATCGTTCTCGATCACCAGGGGTTCGCGCATCCGTGGCGCGGTCACGACGACTTCGTCGAGGGTCGGATCGGCGGCATGTGCCGCAAGGGACAGCGCGGCGAACGAGGCCGCAGCGACATGACGGACAGTGGACATGAGGTCTCCGGAACGGGCGTCGGCGCACGCGCGGCATCGCGTCTGCGTGCGACCGGAATCTGCGCAAGGGGCGCGACGATCCGCGGGCAGCGGACCGCGCTAGCGGGTCAGGAGGGGATCAGGTCCGTTGCGGAGGGGCGCGCGGCTGTGCCGCCGGCCAGGCATGCGCGAGCACGGGCGCGGACACGCCCGGCCACGAAGGTAACGGCCCGTGGCCGTGTGCAGCACCTGGCGAGGCCTGCGGCGCGGCCGGCCGCGGCGCACTGCCGGTCTGCGAAAGGCAATAGGGGCAGTGCTCGAAGGGCAGCGTGGCGCCGCCGGCCGGCGCGGCCGCGCCCGCGGGCCGGCCGTGCGGGGCCCATGCCTTGCCGGACGCGTCGGCGCTGCAGATCTCGCCGAACACGCCGCCCCAGGGTACCCCGGCCGGCGTGCCGGCAAGCACGCGCGAGACGGCCGGCGCGAACGTCGACAGCAGGACCGCGACCAGGGCGATCCAGGCAATACGGCTGCGCTGGCGAACGGTGATGAACGACATGGGCCGAATCTAGCCCGGCAGTCGCGCGCGCGAAAGCGGCGCTGCGCGATCGCGCCCGATTCGCCTGATCTCGATCAAGGGGCCCGTCGCGATGCGCGGGCCATGGCGGCCCGTCGGCGCTCAGGCCGCGCGCGGCCGGTTCAGCCGGGTCAGCGGACGTTCGTTGATGCCGGTGGTCGTGCCGCCCGACGTGGGCGGGATGATGTCGGCCAGCGTATAGGTGTCGAAGCTGCGCAGGAAGCTCTGCAGCGCCTCGTCGACGATGCCGGTGAGCCGGCAGCTGCCGGTGAGCGAGCACTGGTTGGCAACGCCGAAGCACTCGGTGATCTGGAAATCGGACTCCATGCTGCGCACGACCGCGCCGAGGTTGATGCGCTCGGGAGAATGCGCGAGCCGCATGCCGCCGCCCTTGCCGCGCACCGTCTCGATCCAGCCGTTCAGGCCGAGCTGGTGCGTCACCTTCATCAGGTGCGCCTCGGAGATGTCGTACGCGCGCGCGACCTCGG
Source organism: Burkholderiaceae bacterium (assembly GCA_023383035.1). Lineage (GTDB taxonomy): Bacteria > Pseudomonadota > Gammaproteobacteria > Burkholderiales > Burkholderiaceae_E > Zeimonas. The sequence continues at coordinate 4,460 of JAHDYE010000014.1, forward strand.
CGATCGTGCACAGGCGATCCGGATGCCTGGAGACATACATCAGCAACCGCATCGCGTAGTCGGTCATCATGGTCAGACGCATGTCGATCTTCCCTTCATTCCGTCGTTCAGCGGACCCGGCCGGTCGGCGCCTCACCTCGATTCGTCGCGCCTCTATCGTGCCGCCGATCCCTCCAAAAAGGTATTCAATACTACTCTCTTGCCGCCGGCAGCGCTTCGCCGGCGGTCACGTCGCCTCGCCGGGCGCATCGCGTTCGAGCATCGCCTTCTTGTCGTCCACCTTCGCCCAGTCGTCGGCATCGGGCAGCGACGCCTTGGTCTTGGTGATCACCGGCCAGTGCCGGGCAAGTTCGGCGTTGAGCTCGACGTACTCGAGCTGCGCCTGCGGCAGGTCGTCCTCGGCGTAGATCGCCTCGACGGGACACTCGGGAATGCACACCGCGCAATCGATGCACTCGTCGGGATCGATGACGAGCATGTTCGGGCCTTCGCGGAACGCGTCGACCGGGCATACGTCGACGCAGTCGGTGTACTTGCACTTGATGCAGGCTTCGCTGACGACATGGGTCATTGCCGTGCCTCGAGGGGGATCGGTCGTCGCGGCGCGCCGCTCGCGCATCGGCCGCGCAGGCACCGGCGAATCCGGGTTCAAGATATATTATGAATAGATCTTAATGCGCGGCCGTCCCGACGTCAATCGCGAGCGCGGTAAAGTCCGGTGACATGCCAACTTCTGCGGAGGCACTCATCGTGCGCGTTCACCAGATCGAAGGCGACTGGGGCCTGGGGCATCTGCGCCTGGGCACCCGGCCCGACCCCAGGCCCGGACCCGGCCAGGTGTTGCTGAAGATGCGGGCTTCGTCGCTGAACTACCGCGACCTGGTCGTGCTGGATCGCGGCTACGGCAACTTCACCGGCACGCTGCCGCTCGTTCCGCTGTCGGATGGCGTCGGCGAGGTCGTCGCGGCCGGCGATCGCGTCGAACGGGTCGCGGTCGGCGATCGCGTGTGCCCGATGTTCTTCCCGGGCTGGATCGCCGGCGAACCCGATCTGTCGCGGCTCACGCAGTCGCTCGGCGGTCCGCTCGACGGCACCATGAGCGAATACATGGTGCTGCCGGAATCGGGGGTGGCGCGCGTGCCCGCCGCGCTGGACGATTTCCAGGCCGCCAGCCTTCCGTGCGCCGGCCTCACCGCATGGCGCGCGCTGACCGTATTGAGCGCCACGCGCCCCGGCGAGCACGTGCTGATCCAGGGCTCGGGCGGCGTGGCGCTGTTCGCGCTGCAGTTCGCCAGGCTGCTCGGCGCGCACGTGACCGTCATTTCGTCGAGCGACGAGAAGATCGCGCGACTGGTGGCGATGGGCGCCGACGCCACGGTCAACTACGTGCGCACGCCCGACTGGGCACGCGCCACGCGCGACATCACCGGCGGGCGCGGCTACGACCAGATCGTGGAGGTCGGCGGTGAGAAGACGCTGCCGCAATCGCTGCGCTGCATCCGCCCGGGCGGCACGATCTCGATGATCGGCGTGCTGTCGGGCGCCGCGATGCAGGCTTCGCTGGGCCATGTCGTGACGCGCCAGGTGCGGCTGCAGGGCGTCACGGTAGGCAACCGCGACGACTTCGAGCAGATGTGCCGCGCGATCGCGCAGCACCGCGTGGCACCGGTGATCGACCGCGCGTTCGCGTTCGACGAACTGGTGCCGGCCTTCGAGCGGCTGAAGAGCGGAGCGCAGTTCGGCAAGGTCTGCATCCGGCACTGAGGCGTGCGGCACCCGGCCCGCGCGCGCAGGACACGCTCCTCAGATCCCGCCCCACACCTCGCGCGCCGTCTCGATCACCAGCGCCAGCTTGGCGCGCTGCGCCTCCACGGCGATCTCGTTGCCGTGCACGGTCGACGAGAAGCCGCACTGCGGTGACAGGCATAGCTGCTCGAGCGGCGCGTAGCGCGCCGCCTCGTCGATGCGCCGTTTCAGCTCGTCCTTGTTCTCGAGCTGGCCGAGCTTGGTGGTGACCAGGCCCAGCACCACGGTCTTGTTCCGGGGCAGGAAGCGCAGCGGCCTGAAGTCGCCCGAGCGCGCGTCGTCGTACTCGAGGAAATAGGCGTCGACGTTCATCTCGGACAGCAGCGCCTGCGCCACCGGCTCGTAGCCGCCCTGCGCCGCCCAGGTGCTCTTGAAGTTGCCGCGACACAGATGGATCGCCAGCGTCATGCCGGCCGGCTTGTACGCGGCGACGCGGTTGACGAACTTCGCGTAGCGGTGCGGCAGCTCGTCGGGGTCGTCGCCGCGCTGGCGCGCCGCCTCGCGCATCCGGTCGTCGCACAGGTAGGCGAGGTTGGTGTCGTCCAGCTGCACGTAGCGGCAGCCCGCCTCGTGCAGCGAGCGCAGCTCGTCGCCGTAGGCGCGCGCGACGTCCTCGTAGAAGTCGGGCTCGAGCTCCGGGTAGTGCTCGCGGCTGATGCCGGCGCGCCCGCCGCGGAAGTGCAGCATGGTCGGCGACGGGATCGTCACCTTCGGCACGAGGCCAGGCGCAACACGGCTCTTCAGGTACTCGAAGTCGGCGCGCTGGATGTCCTTCGCGTGACTCACCTTGCCGATCACGCGGATCACCGGCGGCGCCAGCTCCTCGGTGCCGTCGGGCTTGCGCACGGTGACCGGCACGTCGGTCTTCACGCCACCGAGCTGCTCGAGGAAGTCGATGTGGAAGTAGGTGCGGCGGAATTCGCCGTCGGTGATGCTCTTCAGCCCCACGTCCTGCTGGAACTCGACGATCTCGGCGATCGCCCGGTCTTCGACCGCGCGCAGTTGCGCCGGTCCGAGCTGGCCCTTCGCGGCCTGGTCGCGTGCCTCGAGCAGGTAGCGCGGGCGCAGGAAGCTGCCGACGTGATCGGCGCGGAACGGCGGGGTGGCGCGGGCAGTCATGGACGGCTCTCCTCGGCGGGCGGACTGGCGTACCCGAAGCGGCGAAGCGCTCGACGGGCATCCCGGAGAGAGCAAAGCGTAACGCGAATCGCGCGCCCATGCGCCGGCTACACTGGCGCCTTCGGCGGAAAACCTTCGAAGCCATCGGCGCGAACGCCATGCAGCCCATCAGCACCGAGGTGGTCATCATCGGCGGCGGTCTGGCCGGTATCGTCGCGGCGATCGAGCTGCTCGAAGCCGGCCGGCAGGTCATGCTGCTCGACCGCGATGCCGAAGCCGGCTTCGGCGGTCTGGCGAGGGAGAGCTTCGGCGGCATCTTTCTGGTCGGTACGCCCGAGCAGCGCCGCCAGCGCATCGACGACAGCCCGGAGCTGGCGCTGCGCGACTGGCTGTCGTTCGGCGAATTCGGCCGCGATGCCATCGCCGAGCACTGGCCGCGACGCTGGGCCGAGGCGTATGTCAACGACAGTCTGCCGGAGGTCTATCAGTGGCTGCGCACGCACGGCATCCGCTTCCTGCCGCTGCCGATGTGGGTCGAGCGCGGGCAGTTCGGCAACGGCAACTCGGTGCCGCGCTGGCACGTGACCTGGGGCACCGGGCAGGTGCTGGCCACGCGCCTGATCGATGCGCTGCTCGGGCATCGGCGCCGGCAGGCGCTCACGCTGCGCTTCGGCCACCGGGTCGAGGCGCTGATCGAGGAAGGCGGACGCATCGCCGGCTGCCGCGGCATGACCGAGGACGGCGGCGAGGCGTTCGTCGTGCGTGCGGAGGCGGTGCTGGTGGCCAGCGGCGGCATCAACGGCAGCCTCGAGCGCGTGCGCCGGCACTGGCACGCGGAGTGGCGCACGCCGCCCGAGACGATCCTGAACGGCTCGCATCGCTACGCCGACGGCACGCTGCACGACGCGGTGCAGGCGGTGGGCGGCAACCTCACCTTCCTCGACCGCATGTGGAACTACGCCGCGGGCGTGCACCACTGGCAGCCGCGCAAGCCCGCTCACGGCCTGTCGCTGGTGCCGCCGCGCTCGGCGCTGTGGCTGGACTGGCGCGGTGCACGCATCGGCCCGCAGCCGCTGGTGAGCGGCTTCGACACGCGCGAGCTGGTCACGCAGGTGTGCCGCGGCGAACGCCAGTACTCGTGGCAGCTGATGAACCACCGCATCGCGCTGAAGGAGCTGGCCGTCTCGGGCGCCGAGTTCAACCCGTCGCTGCGCGAGCGCAGGATCGCCGGCTTCGTGCGCGACACGCTGTTCGGCAACCGCTGGCTGGTCGAGCAGCTGACCACCCACTGCGAGGACGTGGTGACGGCCGGCTCGCTGCCCGAGCTGGTCGCGAAGATGAACACGCTGCAGGGCGACGACGCCGTCGAGCTCGCCGCCGTCGAGGAGGCGGTGCGACGCTACGACGCCGAGATCGAACGCGGCCCGGCGCTGTACAACGACGAGCAGCTGCGCCGCATCGCGCATCTGCGCCGGTGGCGCAGCGACCGCATGCGCCTGTGCCGGTTCCAGAAGATCCTCGACGCCCGCGCCATGCCGCTGATCGCGATCCGCGAGTTCGTGATCAGCCGCAAGAGCCTGGGCGGCATCCAGACCGACCTCGACTGCCGCGTGCTGGACCGCGCCGGCGCCCCGATCCCGGGCCTGTACGCGGCGGGCGAAGCAGCCGGCTTCGGCGGCGGCGGCATGAACGGGCTGCGCGGCCTGGAAGGCACGTTCCTCGGCGGCTGCATCTACGGCGGCCGGCGGGCGGCGCGCGCCATTGCCCGCGGCGGCTGATTCCCGATCCTCCCCTGCATCTCCACCGGCGTCCCACACCATGAAGAGAACCGCGGCCTGGCTCGCCGTCCACGCCCTGCAGCAGCTGGGCATCCGCTTCACCTTCGGCATCCCCGGCGTGCACAACACCGAGCTCTACGACGAGCTGAACAGCGCGCAGAACCCGGTCCCGATCCTGGTCACGCACGAGGGCGGCGCCGCGTTCATGGCCGACGGCGTGAGCCGCGCTGCCGACGACACCATCGGCGCGCTCGCGATCGTGCCGGCGGCCGGCTTCACGCACGCCGCCAGCGGGATCGGCGAAGCGTTCCTCGACGGCATTCCGATGCTGATCGTCTCGGGCGGCGTGCGAACCGACACGCCGCACCGCTACAAGCTGCACCAGATCGACCAGCTCGAGCTGGCGCGGCCGATCACCAAGGCAGCGTTTCGCGTGACGCGGCACGAGGACGTCGTGCCGACGCTGTTCGAGGCATACCGGATCGCCACCACGGGGCTGCCCGGGCCGGTGCTGGTCGAGATTCCCGCCAACCTGCAGCTGTTCACCGGCGAGGCCGGCGAGCTGCCGCGCCGGGTGCCGCCGGCACTGCCCGAGGCGCCCGATCCGGGGCTGGTGCGCCGCGCCGCCGACGAGTTGCTGGCGGCAAAGCATCCCGGCCTGTTCGTCGGCTGGGGCGCGCGACACGCCACCGACACGCTGATCGCCATCGCCGAGCTGCTGCAGGCGCCGGTCAGCACCACGCTGCAGGGCCTGGCCGCGTTCCCGGGCGATCATCCGCTGCACGCCGGCTTCGGCTTCAGCCCGTCGGCGGTGCCGGCGGCACGCAATGCGTTCCGCGACTGCGATGCATTGCTGGCCGTCGGCACGCGCTTCGGCGAGATCCCGACCGGCAGCTTCAGCGCCGTCGTGCCCGCGGCGCTGGTGCACGTCGACATCGATCCGTCCGTCTTCGACGCCAACTACCCCAGCCGCGTGAAGATCGCCGGCGACGCGCAGGCAGTGCTCACCGCGCTGCTCACCGAACTGCGCGCGCGCGGCGCACGCCCGGCCAACGGCGGCGCGCTGCGCGAGCAGATCGCGCGCGACAAGCGCGCCTGGCGCGAGCAGTGGCTCGCGCACGACAGCCGCGGGCAGGTCAACCCGGCGCGCTTCTACGACGCGCTGCGGCGCCAGATGCCCGACGACGCCATCACCGTGCTCGACGACGGCAACCATACCTTCCTCACCGCCGAGCTGTTCCCGATCCATCGCGGCGGCAGGCTGCTCACGCCCACCGACTTCAACGCGATGGGCTACGCGGTGCCGGCGGCGATCGGCGCGAAGCTGGCGCGGCCCGAGCGCGAAGTGTTCGCGATCGTCGGCGACGGCTGCTTCATGATGACCTGCATGGAGATCGTCACCGCAACGGCGCGCAACCTGGGCGTGATCTTCTTCGTGTTCCACGACGGCGAGCTGTCGCAGATCGCGCAGGCGCAGCAGATCCCGTACAACCGCAAGTCGTGCTCGACGCTGGGAGCGGTGAACGTCGAAGGGGTGGCGCTCGCCACCGGCGCCGCTTTCGTCGACATGCCCGACGACACGCGCATCGTCCCGGCGATCGCCGAAGCGCGCGAGGCGGCGCGACAGGGTCGTCCCGTGATCGTCGACGTGCGCATCGACTACTCCCGGCGCAGCGCGTTCACCAGCGGCACCTCGGCTTCCACGTTCAGGCGTTTTCCGCTGTCGCAGCGCCTGCGCTTCGTCGGCCGAGCGCTGCTGCGCAAGGCCACCGGCTGAACGCGTTCGCTGTTCTGCCTCGATCCGGAGGGGCGCGCGGCCGAGCGCGCGGGCTGGATTTATACTGCAGCGCAGCATGAAATCCTGCCATTTGTTCTTCTAAAACAACAAGATAGTTATTGTTTTTAATCCGCTACTGGAATAATTTACGGCATCTACGCTCGCTCCCCCGACGCATGGCCATCATTCGACCCTTGGCGCGGCCCCCGATTCGCGAAGCGATCATCGAGATCCGGTCCGAACGCTGCGAGCTTTCCCGCATCACCGCGCTGCGCGACGCCATCGTCGCCGATTTCCCGCATTCGCAGCCATACCGGCTCGCATCGGCGGCGCTGCGGCTTCCCGAGGAACGCCGCAATCGGCCCGACCTCGACGCTACCGCCGAGCAGATCGGCTGGCGCTGCGAGAGCGCCGACGGACTGGAAGTGGCGCTGATCCGCACCGATGGCTTCTCGGTGGCGCGGGTGGCCGACTACCCCGGCTGGGACGCGTTCGTCGAACGCTACCTGGCGCTGTACGACCGCTACCGGCGTTGCGTGGCGCCGCTGGAGATCAGGCGGATCGGCCTGCGCTACATCAACGACATCCGCCTGCCGATCACGCCGTCGTTCGACTTCGACGACTACCTCACGTCGGCGCCGCGCACGCCCCGGGGGTTGCCCCAGACGTTCTACGACTTCCTGGTGCAGATGAAGCTGCCCACCACCCTCGAAGGCACGACGGTCGACGTCACCCAGGCCACCGACGCGGGCGCGCGCAGCGAATACGAGCTGCCGGTGATCATCGACGTCGACGTGGGCAGCCACTGCCTGGGCGCCTCCGATGCGCGGTTCGGCGAACGGTTGCCCGAGACGCTGGGAGCGATGCGCACCATCAAGAACGACGTGTTCTTCGGACTGATCACGGAAGAGCTGGCGGAGACCTGGCAATGAAGAGCCTCGCGGACACGCATGCAGGACTGCCCACCGCCGGCGCCATCGGCGTGGGAGAACGCTCGTTGCAGCTGTCGCGGCTGGTCGCGGGAGCCCGGACGAAGCTGGGCAACCGCGGCCTGAGCAGGCTCGACGCCGACCTGGCGGCGCTGGCCTGGATCACCGAGCGCAGCGTCTTCGAGCACCGGATCGGCACGGCGCTGCCGCTTCGGGTGCTGCACTACGCGCGCGAATTCGTGCGGCTGCTGCCGGTCAGCGCGCCGGTTCCCAGCCCGATGGTCACCGACGACGGCCTGCTGTCGTTCGAATGGCGCGGCGAGAACACCCGCTACCTCGCCGTGATGGTCAGCGAGGACGGCATGCTGGTCTATAATGGCCGGCTCGGCCAGCGCCGGCGCATCAGCGGCGCCGAACCGCTGTCGGGCGAGCTGCCGGCACCGATACGGCAGTCGCTGCAGGACGTGATCGGCTGAAAGGCCGGCGGCGCTCCGGGGGCGCCGCCCGACGCGGGCGCGGTGAACGACGCGTTCACCGGCACCGGGAACAGGGTCATCGGACGCGCCCTACACTGCGGGGAGCATTCGACAATCCTCCGGAGGTCACGCAGATGTTCGGTCCGATCACCGTCCCGTTCGGCGCGAAGATGCTGTTCAACGCGGTCAAGCTCAAGCCCGGCGTCTCGATGGACGACGTCGAGCTGGCGGTAGGCGAGATGTGCAACGTGGTGAAGGAAACCTACGGCGGCGACAAGGGCGGCTTCGTCGCCGGCCAGGTGTTCCGCTTCGCCGGCTTCGCTTCGGAAGAGGGTTCGCTGGGCGGCGCGCGCGATGCCGACCACGACATCGCGATCGTCACCTACTGGCGTTCGTTCGCCGAGCACGAGCGTTCGCACGCCGATGCCGTGTTCAAGGCGCGCTTCGCGGCGCTGGCCGAGCTGTGCACCGACAGCAGGGAGCTGGGCTACGACATGCTGTGGCAGGGCGAACCGGAGACCGCGGGCGCCGCGGCCGCGAACGCCTGAGCATGCGCCTGACGCGCGAAACCGCCCGCGACTTCGTGCTGTCGCGGGTGGGCCACGAATTCGCGCAGGATCCGTACCCCGACTTCGCGACGCTGCGCGAGCACGCGCCGCTGTGCCGCCAGCCCGACGGCTCGGTGGTGGTGAGCCGCTACGACGACGTGCGCACCGTGCTCACCGACGCGGAGCGCTTCTCGTCGGACAAGCGCGTCGACTTCCGGCCGAAGTTCGGCAACAGCCCGCTGTACGAGCATCACACCACTTCGCTGGTGTTCAACGACCCGCCGTACCACACGCGGGTCCGCAAGCTGCTGCAGCCGTTCTTCGCGGTGCAGACGCTGCGCGGCATGGAGCGGAGCGTGTCGCGCATGGTCGACGAGCTGCTCGATCGCGCCGCCGACCGGCGCACGATCGACATCGTGAGCGAGTTCGCGGTGGCGATTCCGCTGAACCTGGTCGGCGACCTGCTCGGGGTGCCGCGCGGCGAACGCGAGCCGCTGCGCCGCTGGGCCGGGCTGATCCTGGGCGGCCTGGAGCCGGTGCGCACGCCCGAGCAGCTCTCGGCGGGCAACCGCGCGGTCGAGGAATTCAAGGCCTACCTGCGCGAGCTGATCGCGTACAAGCGCGCGCATCCGCCGGACGACGCCGGAATCGACATCCTGTGGACGCTGATCCAGGCGGCCGACGCCGGCGACGGCCTGACCGAGCTCGAGATCATCCACAACTCGATCTTCATGCTCAACGCCGGGCACGACACCACCACCAGCCTGATCGCCAACGGCACCGACCTGCTGCTGCGCCACCCCGCGCAGCTCGAGCGCCTGAAGGCCGAGCCGGCGCTGCTGAAGACGGCGGTCGAGGAGATGCTGCGCTACGAGAGCCCGCTGCAGATCGGCAACCGGCGCTCGCGGGTGGACGCCACGATCCAGGGCGAGACGCTGCCGGCCGGCACCTTCTTCCACGTGGCGATCGCCGCGGCCAACCGCGACCCGCGCCAGTTCTCCGATCCCGAGGCGTTCGACGTCGGCCGCGAACCGAACAAGCACGTCGCGTTCGGCCACGGCATCCACTTCTGCGCCGGCAACGCGGTGGCGCGCATGGAAGCGCAGGTGGCGTTCGCGAAGCTGATCGAGCGCTTCCCGCGCCTGCGGCGCGCCGGGCCTACGGTGCGCCCCGACCGCTCGCGCTTCCGCGTGGTGGACGAGCTGCGCGTCGAGCTGCTCGCCTGAGTCAGATCATCCGCGACGGCAGCCAGGTCGCGAGCCACGGAAGCACGCTCAGCAGCACCAGCCGCACGCCGTCGACCGCCGCGAACGGCGCGATGCCGCGCACCACGGTGGCCAGCGGCACGTTGGCGATCGACTGGATCACGAACAGGTTGATGCCCACCGGCGGCAGGATCATGCCGATCTCGCACACGGTGATCAGCATCACGCCGAACCAGATCGGGTCGAAGCCGAGCGAGACGACGAGCTGGAACACCGGCCCGACCGTGAGCAGGATCATCGACAGCTCGTCCATCAGCGCGCCCAGCACGACGTACGCGAGCATCAGCGCGGCCATCACCGCCCAGCGGTTCCAGCCGTTGTCGGCCACCAGCGCGATCAGCGCGTCGGTCAGGCCGGTGGACTCGACGAACGCGTTGAAGATGCCCGCGCCGATCAGGATCACGAAGATCATGCCGCTGGTGAGCGCGGTTTCGGTGATGCCGCCGGCGAGCATGCGTCGGGTCAGCCGGCCCGAGGCGAGCGCCAGCACGATCGCGCCGACGGCCCCGACGGCGGCGGCCTCGGTCGGCGAGAACCAGCCCATGTACAGCCCGCCCAGCACCACGCCGAACAGCGCCACCACCTGCCACACGCCGAGGAAACTACGCCAGCGTTCCGGCCAGCCGTGACGCTCGCCGGCCGGACCCGCCGCGGCCGAGCGGCGCACCGCATACGCGACCGCCAGCCCGTACAGCAGCATGCCGAGGATGCCCGGCAGCACGCCGGCCAGGAACAGCTTGCCGATCGACTGCTCGGTGGCCAGCCCGTAGATGACGAACAGGATCGACGGCGGGATGATCACGCCGAGCGTGCCGCCGGCGGCCACCGACGCGGTGGCGAGCGAATCGCCGTAGCCGTGCCGGCGCATCTCGGGCAGCGCCACGCGGCCCATGGTCGCGGTGGTGGCGATGCCCGAGCCGCTGACCGCGCCGAAGATCGCGCAGCCGCCCACCGTGGCCATCGCCAGGCCGCCGCGCAGGTGGCCGACGAGCGACGCGACGAAGGTGTACAGCGAGCGCGACAGGCCGGCATGGCCGGCGAACACGCCCATCGCGATGAACAGCGGCACGATCGACAGCGAATACGGGAACACCGCCTCGAACGTGGTGCGGCCGATCATGAAGCCCGACGTATCGAGGCCCTCGGTCAGCGTCAGGCCGACGAAGCCGACCAGGCCCATCGCAATGGCCACCGGCAGGCGCAGCATCACCAGCAGGATCACCGCCGCGAAGCCCAGCACGCCCAGCAGCGACGGCGCGATCAACGCGGCCTCCGGCCGGCCGGAGGCGGCAGCGCCGCCGGCGACGGCAGATCGCGCGCGCGCCGCGTCACGGCTTCGAATGCCCCGCCGCGGGGTCGACCATCGCCTGCGCGAACTGGATGACGCACACGATCGCCGCGAGCACGGTGCCGAACAGCACCGGCGCCCAGTACCAGATCATCGGCACGCCGATGGTCTGCGAGCTGTCGCCGTACTCGAATACCTGCAGCGCGGTGCGCCCGGCATACCAGGCCACCACCAGCAGGAACACCGCCCCCAGCAGCGGCCACAGCCGCTCGAGCCAGCGGCGCGCCGCGCGCGGCAGGCGCTCGAACAGCAGGTCGACCTCGACGTTGGCGCGGCGTTCGAACACGTACGGGATCCACAGGAACACCGCGTTCATCACCAGCAGCTGCGTCAGGTCGACCATGCCGGGGATGGTCCGTTCGAGCAGGCGCCGGCCGAGGATGTCGGCCACCGTGAGCAGCGCGCACACGAGCAGGATCGCCACGCCGAGCGCCGCGAGCCAGCGGCACAGGCGATGCAGCGGCGTGGCCGCCGGCCCCGCCGTCGCGCGCACCTGCGACACGCCGCTACGCCTTCTCGACCCTGGCCACTTCGCGCTGCATCGCGATGTAGATGTCGCGCGCGTCGGCCACGCCCTGCTTCTCGAAGTCGATCATCGCCTTGTTGAACAGCGGCACCAGCCGGCGATCCCATTCGGCGCGCTGCTCGTTGCTCAGCTGGACGATCGTGTTGCCGCGCTCCATCGCGGTCTGCTTGCCGGCGGCATCCCACTTGTCCCACCAGCCCTGCACCTTCGACAGCAGCGCAGCGCCGGAGATCTGGTCGAGCACGCCGCGCACGTCGGCCGGCAGCGAGCGGTACTTGCGCTCGTTCATCGCGAACCAGAAGGCGGCGGTATAGACGCGCGCATCGCAATGCAGGCGCGTGACCTCGCTCAGCTTGAACGCACGCACCGGGTCCCACGGGAAGGCCGCGCCGTCGATCACGCCGCGCTGCAGGCTCTCGTAGACCTGCGCCGGCGGCATGCCCACGGGGCTCGCGCCGAGGAACTCGAGCATCATCGAGATGGTGGGCGAAGGGGTGCGGATGCGCAGCCCGCGCAGGTCGTCGGGCGTCTCGATGCGCCGCTCGCGCGTGTGGAACAGCCCGCCGTTGTGCGTCATCAGCAGCAGCGGCTTGAGGCCCTGGTAGTCGGGGCCGAGCATTTTCGGATACAGGTTCCACATCGCGCGCGAGCCGCCTTCGGCGGTCTTCACCAGCAGCGGCATCTCGACGATCGTGCTGCGCGTCATGCGCCCGCGCGGCAGCCCGCACAGGCCGAAGGCGATGTCGACCACGCCGTTGCGGCACTGGTCGAGCTGGTTCTGCGCCTGGCCGAGCGACGAGGTACCCGGCGAAACCTGCACCGACACCGCGCCCTGCGTCTTGGCTTCGAGCTCGCGCGCCCACGGGTCCATGAAATCGGTGTGCAGCCCGTGGGTGGGCGGCAGGTAGTGGCTCAGCTTGAGCTGGATCTTCGGCTGCGCGCGCACGATGGCCGGGAACGCGCCGGCCGCGGCCAGGGTGGCGGCGCTGCCGATGACGCGGCGTCGGTTCTTCTGCATGGGAGCTCCTCGCTGTTCGTTTTCGGCGCACACGCGCGCGGCCGTTCAGACTAGAGCTTCCTGCGCCGCTGCGTCCAGTTGGGGTCTTTCAGGACGCGGGCACAGCCGCTAGAAGTGCCCCAGCACCGGCTCGACCGCATGCCGCATGTGCAGCGTGAGCGCGAGCGCCGCCTGGTCGTTGGCGCCCAGCACGCTCGCGGCCAGCGGCAGGTACGCGGCCTCCTCGAAGCGTGCGTGCGCGGCATAGGTGTCGCACAGGCGGCGCAACGCGGCGGCGTCCAGCTCGGCCGGCTTGCCGCGCGCGACCAGCGTGAGCGCCGGCTCGAGCGCCTTCCACTCGGCCTCGATCTGCCGGTGCTCGCGCGTGAGCCGGATCGCCAGCGACATGGCCAGCGCCGCTTCGTCGCCGCGCGCCGCGCTGCGCGCGACCGCCGGAAAGAGCGCCTCTTCTTCCTCGGCGTGATGCTCGATGACCGCCTCGCGGAAGAAGCGCAGCAGCTCCGCGGTAGCCTCGCGCAGCGCCGCCGGATCGGCACCCGGATCGGCGAGCTGCCCGGGCAGCGCGCGCAGCGCCTCGAGCCGTTCGAGGATGCCGGCGTGCGAGCGGGAGAAATCGTGCAGCGGATCCGGCTGGTCGGCCGGTTTGTCCGGAGTCTGAGGGTTCATGGTTCGGGGCGCGGCGCGGGCGGCCGCCGGAGAACGAGATGGATGCCGTGCGTGGCCGATTGTAGCCCGGCACCGCCCGCGCGCCGCGCGCCCGGTCAGCCGAGCTTGCCGAGGATCGCGCTCATCTCGTCGCGCGAGAAGGCGCGCAGGGTCTGGGTGCGCACGTTGCCGGCCGAGCCGATCGCGAGCGAGAACGCGGTCGCCGAGGCGTCGTCGGGCGCATCGATGACGGTGACCACGTCGTAGCTGCCCAGCGTCCAGTAGATCTGCGACAACTGGCAACCGTACCTGCCCGCGGCCTCCCTGACCGCGTCGGCACGCTCGAGCGTGCCCTTCACGTTGCGGATGCCCTGGTCGGTGAAACTCGCGAGCGCGATGTATTTCGCCATGATCGCCTTCCATTCGGAATACGGGGCCATCGGAAAGTTCGCGCGTCGGCGCCGGCCCCGCAGCGCCGGCCGGATCGTTCCGCATCGACGAGCGAGCCTGCCAATGTCCGCCTGAAACCGGCCGGCGTCAACGGCGGGCGTTCGCGTAAGCTTGCGCCATGCACCAGGCTTTCCCGACCCCGAATTCCCGCCGCGCACAGCGGACCCGATCGCGCTGATGGCCGGCGAGATCTTCGGCTTCGATGCGTTCTCGCCCCGGGAGGTGGCGGAGCGCATCGAGCATATCGGCGTGGCCAAGGCGCGGCTTCCGCTGCGCTCGATGTTCATGCTGGCGCTGCTGGCGGGCGCGTTCATCGGGCTCGGGTCGCTCGCCTTCCTGCTCGTCGCGAGCGATCCGGCGCTGCCGTTCGCGGTCACGCGCATCCTGGGCGGCCTGGTGTTCTCGCTCGGGCTGATCATGGTGGTGGTCGCGGGCGCCGAGCTGTTCACCGGCAACAATCTGCTGGCGATGGCGTGGGCCGAAGGCCGGGTGGGCACCGGGGAGGTGCTGCGCAACTGGATCGTCGTAGGCATGGGCAACCTGGTCGGGGCGGCCGGGCTGGCCCTGCTGGTCATGCTCGCCGAGACCGCGGCGCTCAACGGCGGACTGCTCGCGAAGGCGGCAGTGGGGGTCGCGGCGTCCAAGGCGGCGCTGCCCTGGGAAGTGGCGTTCTTTCGCGGCGTGCTGTGCAACGTGCTGGTGTGCCTCGCGATCTGGATGGCCGCGGCCGGTCGCAGCGTCGTCGACAAGTCGGTGGCGATCGTGCCGCCGATCGCCGCGTTCGTGGCGCTCGGCTTCGAGCACTCGATCGCCAACATGTTCTTCTTCCCGCTGGCGATCGGCCTGACCGCGATCGACCCGGCGCTGGCCGCGCTGCCCGGAGCCGCGAACGTGACCTGGGCCGCGATGGCGGGCAACCTGGTGCCGGTGATCGCCGGCAACCTGGTCGGCGGCAGCGTGCTGGTGGCGCTGGTCTACTGGGTGATCTACCGGGCGGGGCCGGCGGCCCGGGCCTGACGCGCATCGCCGCACGCGATCCGGGCGGCCGCATTGCGTAGGCCGTCTGCACGATGGTGCGCTGCGCTACACCGGGTCAACTTCGTTCCAGCGCGAGCGGATCGTGCCCGGGCTTCCGATGAGTACCATCGTCGAACCCACCCGCCACAAGCTGTCGATCGACGACTTCGAGCGGCTCGGCGCGGCCGGCATCAGTAGGTGAGCGTCCGCCAGCCCGGCTCCATCACGCGGTCGATGAAGCTCACCGCTCCGGCCAGCTCGGTCGCCTCCGGCACCAGCGCGTCGCGCGCGAGGCCGTGCGCGGCCAGCGCATCGGCGCAGGCGAAGAAGCGTGCCCCGAGCGCGACGGCTTCGCGCATGTAGCCGTAGATCGACTTGCGGCGATCGGTGCCGGCATACAGCGACTCGGCAACGCCCGGTTTCAGCAGCAGCACCGAACGGGCGGTGAAGTAGACCTCGACCTGCACGTCCATCGCGGCGGCGGCCGAAGCGTGGAAGAACGGCGTGGCCAGCCGCGCCGGATCGTCCGGATCGCAGGCCCACAGCAGGATGGCCAGATTCGTGGCCGGTTCGTTCACGGCACGTCCTCCGCGCTGGCGGCGCCGGGCGCATCGGCCTGGCGCATCCGCCACGCGTGCTCGCGCATCGCGGGCGCGACCGCGGCACCGGTGACCAGCGTAGCGCGCTCCTCGTTCCAGCGCAGCGGCCGCAGTCGGGCGATCCAGCCGCAGCCGTACGGATCACGATTCACCAGCGCGGGCTGCTGCGCGAGCGCTTCGTTGATCGCCACCACTTCGCCGGACAACGGGCTCTTCACCGAGACGATCGACTTCGCCAGCTCCACCACCGCGATACCGCGTCGCTGCTCGACGACGGTGCCGACCGACCGGGGCCGGCACATGTGGAGCTCGCCCGACAGCGCGACGCCGAGCGCGGTGATGCCCACGGTCACGCTGCCGTCGTCCTCGACCCGCGCCCAGGTGTCCTCGTCGACCAGGTAGTGCAGGTGCTCCGGAAACGCGAGTTGCTCGAAGTCCATGGCGACCGGTTCTTCCGGGCGGCGCCGGACCCGCGCAGGGTCCGGCGCCGCAACTGGCGGAGAGGCACGGGAGTCGAACCCATCCGGCAGCGCGTGGCGCCGCCCACCGGGTTTGAAGCCCGGCCGACCCACCAGGGCCGTTCCCTCTCCATGTTCCTCGACGATATCAGCTTGCCGTTTCGGCGTGGGGCGACTCCTCGGCGAACAGCGTGGTATCGGTGCGCAGCCTGTGCGTATCGCCGACGCGTCGCAGCAGTCCGACGCGATCGAAGTATTCGAGGATCTGGATCGCGCGCTTGCGTCCGAGCCCGGTGGCATCGCGAAAGCGCGCTGCGGTGACCTCGCCGCCGTCGCGCGCCGCGAGCGCACGCACGATCGCGGCCAGCCGCACGATCGCCTGCGGCGGGTAGTACAGATCCCTGACCACCTGATGCAGGTCGCCGCGCCGCGCCAGGCGCGCGAGCGTGGCGCGCATCAGCGGCTCGGGCTCGCGCGCTTCGCGCGCCAGGTCGCGCGCCCACGCGCCTTCGAAACCGGCCTGCTCGAGCAGCGGCGCCGTCTTCTGCGCGATGCGCTCCTCGGAAGCGGACAGCCGGATACCGTGCTCGGGCAGATGCACGTACGGGCCGCGAACCGTCACATCGCCGTCCGCCGCCAGCCGCGCGAGCAGCACCTGCCACAGTGGCTCGGGCAGGCGCGGCGCGCTCAGCCGCCGCAGCCGCCCGGCGTCGGGACCGAGTTCGTCGGGCACGCGGGCATGGTATTCACGCAGCGCCGCCAGCGCCGCCTCGCGCACCGCGGCAGCGTGTCCGGCACCCAGCGCCCAGCCGGACCCGGCGTCCCCGGCATGCAGGCATCCCGGCGGCAACGGCGGCGCCATGTCCGCGTGCAGCCCCTGGCCGCGCAGCCAGCCCTGGAGGTCGACGCCGTGCACGGCGGCAGCCAGCAACCCCGCCAGCCGATCGGCCGGCGTGTCGAGCGTGCAGGCGTCGAGCTCGGCCATGCGCTGCGGAGTGCGCCGGTAGCGGGCG
The DNA here is from genome assembly GCA_023383035.1 of Burkholderiaceae bacterium. GTDB lineage: Bacteria > Pseudomonadota > Gammaproteobacteria > Burkholderiales > Burkholderiaceae_E > Zeimonas. The sequence continues at coordinate 21,232 of JAHDYE010000014.1, forward strand.
GGCGCGTGCGCGTCGAGCACCGCGCCGCCGGCGAGCGTGCGCGCGGCCGACGCATCGCGCAGCACCACGCGGTCGCCGTGCCAGGCAGCGACCGGCTCGCGCAGCACCAGCTGCGCGCGTGCGCTCGCGCCCGGCGCCAGCGCGTCGCCATCGAGCAGCGCGACCGTGCCGAGCGTGTCGCCGGCGCCCAGATGCGCGTGCACCGGCGTGCCCGAACGCAGCGGCCGTGCCTCCTCGCGCCACACGGCGAGCCGCAGGTCGATACGGTCGGTCGACAGCGCCACGCCGGGCGCGACCAGCCACTGGCCGCGCGCGATGTCGTCGCGGCTCGCGCCGGCCAGCGCGAGTGCGCAGCGCTGGCCGGCATGCGCCTCCTCGACGCGCCGGTCGTGCACGTGCAGGCCGCGCACGCGCACCTGGCGCGGCCGGCCAGACGGGGTGACGACCAGTTCGTCGCCGGCGCGCACGCGTCCCGCGTGCACGGTTCCGGTGGCCACGGTGCCGACGCCGTCGAGCACGAACACGCGATCGATCGCGAGGCGGAACGCCTGGTCGTGCCGGCCGCGCGCGACGGTCTGGCGCGCCGCCTCGAACAGCAGCGTCCTGAGTGCCTCCACGCCGTCGCCGCTGCGCGCCGACACCGGCAGCACCGGCACGCCCGCCAGCGGCGTGCCGTGCAGCAGCGCCGACGCCTGCGCCGACACTTCGGCCACGCGCGACGCATCGACCAGGTCGCACTTGGTGATCGCCACCGCGCCGCGCGCCAGGCCCAGCAGCGACAGCACCGCCAGGTGCTCGCGCGTCTGCGGCATCGGGCCGTCGTCGGCGGCGACCAGCAGCAGCGCGTAGTCGATGCCGGTGGCGCCGGCCAGCATCGTGTGCACCAGGCGCTCGTGCCCGGGCACGTCGACGAAACCGATGCGCAGACCGGCGTCGCCCGGCACGTCGAGCCAGGCGTAGCCCAGCTCGATCGAGATGCCGCGCTTCTTCTCCTCGGGCAGGCGGTCGGCGTCCATGCCGGTGAGCGCCGCCACCAGCGCGGACTTGCCGTGGTCGATGTGACCCGCGGTGCCTACGATCATCGGCCGGCCCGCGCGGCGTTCAACCCAGCGCGGCCCGCAGCGCGCCGAGCTGCGAAACGAACGCGCCCGCGTCCTCCAGGCAGCGCAGATCGAGAACGAATCGGTCTTCGGCCACCCGGCCGATCACCGGCACCGGAAGCGCGCGCAACGCGCGTGCCAGCTCGTCGAGCGCCGCGCCGGTGCCGCGCCGGCCGCCTGCGGCCGGCGCCAGCGCCAGGCCGGCCGACGGCAGGCGCTCCACGGGCAGCGAGCCGGATCCGATCTGGCTCGACAGCTCGACCACGGTCACCGTGAAGCGCGGTGCCACCGCCGCCGCCAGCTGCGGCGCCAGGTTCTCGGCCATCGCGCGGATCGCCTGCGCCGGTCGGGTGAGCAAGCGCAGCGTGGGCAGGTCGCGCGCGAGACGCTCGGGACGCAGGTACAGCCGCAGCGTCGCTTCGAGAGCCGCCAGCGGCAGCTTCGACATGCGCAGCGCACGCTTCATCGGAAAACGGCGGATACGATCGATGGCCGCACGCGTGCCCACGATCAGCCCCGCCTGCGGGCCACCGAGCAGCTTGTCGCCGGAGAACGTGACCACGTCGCAGCCGGCCGCGAGCCTCTCCTGCGGCATCGGCTCGTGCGGCAGGCCGTAGCGCGTCAGGTCGACCAATGCCCCGCTGCCGAGGTCGCTGGCCAGCGGCAGGCCGCGCGCGTGCGCGATGCCGGCCAGCGTGGCCTCGTCGACCGACGCGGTGAAACCGTGCACCGCGTAGTTGCTGGTGTGCACCTTCATCAGCAGCGCGGTGCGCTCGCCGATCGCGCGCTCGTAGTCGTGCGCATGCGTGCGGTTGGTCGTGCCGACCTCGACCAGGCGCGCGCCGGCGCTCTCCATCACGTCGGGCATGCGGAACGCGCCGCCGATCTCCACCAGCTCGCCGCGCGAGACGATCACCTCGCGCCCGCGCGCCAGCGCCGCGATGGTCAGCAGCACCGCGGCCGCGTTGTTGTTCACCACGGTGGCCGCCTCGGCGCCGGTGAGCTCGGTCAGCAGCGTCTCGACCAGCGCGTCGCGATCGCCGCGCCTGCCCGATGCGAGGTCGTACTCGAGATTGTTCGGCCCGGCCATCATCGCGAGCAGATGCTGCAGCGCCGGCTCGGCGAGCAGCGCGCGGCCCAGGTTGGTGTGGATCACCGTGCCGGTCAGGTTCAGCACCGCGCGCATGCCCGGCGCGAGCCGCCGCGCGCAGCGCCCGGCCAGCGCGGCGCCGAGCGCGGCGTCGGTCAGCGCATCGGCAGGCAGATCGCCGGCGAACGCGCGGCCGCGCAACTCGTCGAGCAGCGCCCGGGCTTCGCCCACCACGAAGCTATGGCCGTGCTCGCTCACCAGCGGCCGCACGGCGTCCTGGCGCAGCAATCGATCGACCGAAGGCAGCTTGCCTGGGGACGCCGTCGAGCCGTGGACCACGGACTCCTCGGGCGCGCCCATCACGGGCCCCCTGTATCGGGCGCCGCGGAATCGCCGAACAGCAGCAGCAGGTTCACGCCATGGCGCTGCTTGCCGGTCTCGGCCACCAGCAGGTCGAGCGCGATGCTCGCCAGATCGTCGACCACCGGATCGACCTGCGTGTCCTTCGCCATATGGACGATCTTCAGGTAGTGGTTGCAGTCGTCGCAGGTTTCGGCCTGGACCGCATCGCGCACCGTGCCGCCGGGGCGCGACTCGACCCCGGCGTGCGGCTCGAGCGTCTGATAGGCAATGCGCTGGTTGCCGCCACAGTGCGCGCAGTGGATGCGCACCAGGTGCCACTGGGTCGAACACAGCGCGCAGTGCAGGTAGCGCTGCCCCGAGGTCTCGGCACTGAGCCGCGTGATGCTCGCCGTGGGCAGGCTGGCACAGCATGGACAGGTGGTGGCGTCGCGCGTGCGGCCGAAGGGCGCCGGACGCAGCTCGGCATGCACCCGCTGCACTTCCAGCACCAGATGGGTCCAGTACGCCTGCAGCGCTGCCGCGATCAGCGGCGCGGCCGCCAGGTCCAGCCCGGTCATCACGCCGTTCAGCAGGCGGTCGGCCTGCAATTCGAGATGCTCGTCGGAAGCCGCCGCGAGCGCTTCCAGCGTCGCCGCGGCCGTCGGCGTGGCGCCGCGGGCGCGCAGGCCCGCCACCATGCGCCGCAGCCCTTCGCGCCAGGCGGGATCACGCTGCCAGGTCGTGGCCGGCAGCGGCGCCACGCCGTCGGCGGCGGCGCGCGCGAGCGCGGCTTTGTCGGGCACGGGCACCGACGGGAACCATCGCAGCAGCTCGTGCTGCTGCTGCGCGATGTCGGCCACGAAGATCAGGAAGTCGCGCATCGGATGACCCGCCGCGAGCTGCCGCGCGCGCACCGAGCGCTCGGCGAACAGCTCCTCGCGGCGCGGCCACACGACGAACGGCGTCTCCCCGCCCGCGCGGGCCGCGATCTCCTCGGGCGTCATCACCCGGATCGTCGCTTCGGTCATCGCGCCGCTCGCCCCGCGCGGCCGGTCCGAGCGATGGCCACCGCCTTCACTTGTCCTGCGCCGTGTCGCGATACCACAGCGGATGGTTCAGCCGTGCCCATTTCTCCGAGACCGTGCCGCGCGTCATGGCCCGCATCGTACCCCTGACCCAGATCGCGGCGTAGATGTGCACGATGGTGGTCAGCACCAGCACCACCGCGGCCACCGCGTGCAGCAGCGTCGCAGCGCGGATCACCCCGATCGGGAACGCCGGCGCGAACCACGGACGCCAGAACATCACGCCGGTCACCAGCAGGATCAGCAGGCTCCAGACCATCAGCCAGAACACCACCTTCTGCCCGTAGTTGTACTTGCCGACCGCGGGCAGGCCCGCCTTGTTGCCGCGCAGCATGGCGCCCATGCCGGCACGCCACTTGCGGTCCTCGGCGGTGATCCGGTTGTCGCGCCGCAGCCGGAAGAACAGGCCGAGGAACGAGACGAACATCAGCACGCCGAGGAACGGGTGCAGGATGCGCGTCCATTGCCCGCCGCCGAACAGGTTGGTGAAGAAGAACAGGCTCGGATGGAAGAACGCGAGGCCGGACAGGCCGGCGAGGAAGAACAGCAGCGCGACGACCCAGTGGTTGAGCCGCAGGCCGTCGCCGTAGCGCTGGATGTAGCGTGTCATGGGCTTCTCCTCAGACCTCGGTCTTCTCGCCCGGCGTCTTGCTGCCCGAGCTGGCGTCATCGGCGTCGGCGTCGACCGGCCCCACCTTCATGTAGTGGAAGAAGCCGGCGAACACCGCGCCGACCATCGCAGCCACTGCGAGCGGCTTGGTCACGCCCTTCCACAGCGACACCATCGGGCTGACGCTCGGATCGGCCGGCAGGCCTTCGAGCTGCGGGCGGTCGGCATGCTTGAGCACGTACATCACGTGCGTGCCGCCCACGCCGGGCGGATCGTACAGCCCCGCCTTCTGGAAGCCGCGTTCGCGCAACTCGCCGACGCGCAGGTTGGCGTAGGTGACCATGTCCTCCTTGGTGCCGAAGCCGATCGCGCCGGTCGGGCAGGTCTTCACGCAGGCCGGTTCCAGCCCCACCGCGACGCGGTCCGAGCACAGCGTGCACTTGTACGCCTTGTTGTCCTGCTTCGAGATGCGCGGCACGTCGAACGGACAGCCGGTGATGCAGTAGCCGCAGCCGATGCAGTTCTCCGAAATGAAGTCGACGATGCCGTTGGCGTACTTGACGATCGCGCCCGGAGCCGGACACGCCTTCAGGCAGCCCGGGTCGTCGCAGTGCATGCAGCCGTCCTTGCGGATCAGCCACTCGAGGTTGCCCGCCTGGGGCTCCACCTCGAAGAACCGCATCACCGTCCAGGACTGCGGCGTGAGATCGGAAGGGTTGTCGTAAACGCCGATGTTCTCGCCAACCTCCTCGTGCAGGTCGTTCCAGTTCATGCACGCGACCTGGCAGGCCTTGCAGCCGATGCACTTGGACTCGTCGATCAGCTTGGCAACCTGCGGCGACCGGCGTACCGACGGCGAGGGGGTGGTGGTAGCGGAACGCGCCGCCACGTCGAGACTTTGCAGACTGGCCATGTTCGCCTCCTCAGACCTTCTCGATGTTCACGAGGAACGCCTTGAACTCCGGCGTCTGCGAGTTGGCGTCGCCGACGAACGGCGTCAGCGAGTTGGCGAGGTAGCCGTTCTGCGTCACCCCCTTGAAGCCCCAGTGGATCGGTATGCCGACCTGATGCACCTTCCGGCCGTCGACATCGAGCGCCTTGATGCGCTTGGTCACCACGCAGGCCGCGACCACTTCGCCGCGGTTGCTGCGCACCTTGACCTTGTCGCCGTGGCCGATGCCCTTCTCCCGGGCCAGCTCCTCGCCGATCTCGACGAAGGCCGCCGGCTGCACGACGGCATTGCTGCGCGCGTGCTTGGTCCAGAAGTGATGGTGCTCGGTCAGGCGATAGGTGGTCGCCGCGTACGGGAACTCCTCCTTCTTCCCGAAGGCTTCGAGATCGCCCTTGTAGACGCGCGCGGCCGGGTTGCTGACGGCCTTCGGGTTGTCCGGGCACATCAGGTTCACGCCCAGCGGCGTCTCGAACGGCTCGTAGTGCTCGGGGAACGGCCCCTCGGCCATGCCGATCGCGTGCAGGCGCGCCACCCCCTCGGGGTTCATGATGAACGCGCCCACGCCCTGCTCGGGCGCGGCGTCGGGCCGCATGTCGGGCACGTCGGCACCGCCCGCCCACGTCCTGCCGTTCCACGACAGGTAGCTGCGCGACGGATCCCACGGCTTGCCGTCCTTGTCCGCCGACGCGCGGTTGTACAGGATGCGGCGGTTGGCCGGCCACGAGTAGCCCCAGTTCCCGTAGACGCCCAGACCGGTGGGGTCGGTGACATCACGCCGCGCGGTGAGGTTGCCCGCCTGGCTCCAGCAGCCGGCGTAGATCCAGTTGCCGCAGGCGGTGCTGCCGTCGTCGCGCAGTTGCGCGAAGCCGGACAGCTGCTCGCCGGCCCTGACCTGCACCGCACGCGGCGCGTCCGGATTCTTCGGATCGGGCGGCGCGAGCAGGTCGGTGAGCGCCCGGCCGCTGATCTCGCGCAGCACTTCGCCCGGATGCGGGTTGTTGCGGTTCAGGTACGGCCAGTTCAGCGCCAGCACCGGCTCGGGCAGCGCGCCGCCGTCCTTGGCGTACATCTCGCGCAACTTCATGTACAGCCGCGCGATGATCTCCGGATCGCCCAGGGCCTCGCCGGGCGGATCGACCGCTTTTTCCTTCCAGCTGATCACGCGGCTGGAGTTGGTGAAGCTGCCGGTCTCCTCGGCGAAGCAGCTGCTCGGGAAGCGGAATACCTCGGTCTGGATCTGCTTCGGATCGACGTCGTTGAGCGGACCGTAGTTCTTCCAGAACTCGCTCGTCTCGGTCTCCAGCGGATCGATGATGACCAGATACTTCAGCTTCGAGAACGCGGCCGACAGCTTCTTCTTGTTCGGCACCGAACCGAGCGGATTGAACCCCTGGCACAGGAAGCCGTTCATCTTGCCCTGGTGCATCAGCTCGAAGATGTGCAGGACGTCGTAGGGCGCGTCGCGCTTGGGTACCCAGTCGTAGGCGAAGCCGTTCTCCTTCGTGGCGGCACCCCCGTAGTAGGCCTTCGTCAGGCTGACGAACCACTTCGGGAAGTTCTGCGTGAACGCCATCTGGTTCGGACGCATCGGCTTGCCGGTACGCCGGGCCAGGTACTCGTCCAGCGTCTTGTCGGCGTCGGTCGGCGCGCTCAGGTAGCCCGACAGCACCTCCGAGTAGGCGTTCATGTCGGTGATGCCCTGCACGTTCGCGTGGCCGCGCAGGGCATTCACGCCGCCGCCCGGCCGACCCATGTTGCCGAGCAGCAGCTGGATCATCGCCATCGTGCGGATGTTCTGCGAGCCCACCGAGTGCTGGGTCCAGCCCAGCGCGTACATGATGGTCATCACCCTGGCCGGGCCCGCCGTGCCGGCCATCTGCTCGCAGATGGCCAGGAACTTGTCCTGCGGCGTGCCGGTGATGCGGCTGACCATCTCCGGCGTGTAGCGGCTGTAGTGCTTCTTCAGCTGCTGGAACACGCAGCGCGGGTCCTGCATCGACTCGTCGACCTTGATGAAGCCGTCGTCGCCCAGCTGGTAGCCCCAGGTGGACTTGTCGTAGGCGCGCTTGGCCTCGTCGTAGCCGCTGAACAAGCCGTTGTCGAACGCGTAGCCTTCCTTCAGCAGGAAGGTCGCGTCGGTATTCATCCTCACGTAGTCGTGATGGATCTTGTCGTTCGTCAGCAGGTAGTTGATGACGCCGCCCAGGAAGGCGATGTCGGTGCCCACGCGGATCGGCGCATAGGTGTCGGCCACCGCGGCCGAGCGGGTGAAGCGCGGGTCGACCACGATCAGCCTGGCCTTGCGGTGCTGCATCGCTTCGGTCGCCCACTTGAATCCGCACGGGTGGGCTTCGGCGGCATTGCCGCCCATGATCAGGATCAGATCCGTGTTGCGGATATCCGTCCACGAATTGGTCATCGCTCCGCGACCGAACGTCGGGCCCAGACTGGACACCGTCGGCGCGTGTCAGATGCGTGCTTGCGTATCGAGCGCCACCATCCCCAGGCCGCGGGCGACCTTGACGGCGAGATAACCGGTTTCGTTGGACGCCGCGCTGGAGAGCAGGAGCCCCGTGGTGTTCCAGCGGTTCACCGTGACGCCGGCCGCGTTGGTGCGGATGAAGTTGGCGTCGCGGTCGGCCTTCATGTGCCGGGCCACGCGCGTGAGCGCCTCGTCCCACGTGATGCGCTTCCACTCGCTCGAGCCGGCTTCGCGCACCTGCGGGAACTTGACGCGGTTCTCGCTCTTGATCATGTCGAGCACGCCGGCGCCCTTCGGACAGAGCGTGCCGCGGCTCACCGGGTGGTCCGGGTCGCCTTCGATGTGGATGATGGTCGACTTGACGTTCTTCGCCTTGTCGCCGAGCGAGTACATGATCAGCCCGCAGCTGACCGAACAGTACGGACAGGTGCTGCGTGTCTCGGTGGTGCGGGCCAGCTTGAACTGCCTGGTCTCGGCCAGCACGGGTGCCGGCGAGAACCCCAGGGCCGCCAGGCTGGAGCCCGCGAGCCCCGCTCCGCTGACCCTGAAGAACTGTCTCCTGCTCATGTCCATTGTGGATCTCCTCGTCGAGGAATTTTCGAACCAGCTCCTCCGCTGACAAACAGGAAAAGAATGCCATGATTTGCATCATGTGGTCCGAAATGTAGACATGAACTGCTCGGGGTTAACCCGGAACCCGTCGGGGCAGCGCGCCGTTCAGTCCGAGCGCCCGGGCTCGAGCTTGCGCAGTTCGCCGCCGAGCCTCGCGTAGTAGCCGGGGCCCTGTGGTCCGTTCTGCTGCCAGTCGCTGCCGGGGTTCACCCAGTAGTTCTGGCCGGTTCGCGAGTCGTGATAGTTCTCCATCTCGAGCCAGCGGCTGTAACCGGAATCGCCTTCGCCCTTGCGACGCGCCTTGCCCGAACCCGACGGCCCGCTCGTGAAGTCGGCGCTCGACGGCTTCAGCGGCACGTTGCAACGGACCGAGCGGGCCACGGCGCTGGCGATCGCCGCATCGCGGCGCCAGCGCGCAGGGATCGCGCCGGCGGTGCGCATCACCACCACGAACCCGCCATCGGTGAGCGGAAACACCTGGTAGACCGCGAGCCCGGTGACCTGCGCATTGCGGCATTCCATCGTCGACAGTCCCGGGACCGGGGTGCCCGGTGCGCTGCACTGCATCGGTACGGTGCCCATCCTGGTCAGGGTCGCGAGCACCGCCTGCTGCGGTGTCGCGTACCAGCGCCCATATACCGGGCTGCTGCGCATCTGCGCGGGCACCCCGATGATCCAGTAGCTCGCCAGCACCGACCCGTCGGCGCTGGCGAGGTCCGCACCCAAATGACAGCCGGCGGCGGTCTCGCCGGGGGACGCCCCACCCGGCGGGGCCAGCGCCGAGCCGGAGCGGCGGCGCAGCGGTTGCGCCGGCGCCGCTGCCTGCGCCAGCGCCGGCCACACGATTGCGGCCACCAGGCAGGTCAACCACAGCGGTCGCGCGAAGGCAGCGTCCATGTGCGTCTCCCACGAGCGGCCGGCAGGCGGCGCCGGCCGAAGACTTCGGCGGCTACATGTTGCGCCGGTACTGTCCGCCGACGTCGAACAGGGCGCGGGTGATCTGTCCGAGCGAGCAGC
>JAHDYE010000015.1:0-328 GCA_023383035.1 Burkholderiaceae bacterium
CCTCCCGATCCGGCCCCCGCCTCCCGCACCGCGTCGCTCGCACCGGTACCGCACGGCACCGCCCTGCCCGGCGTGTGGCGCGGCGACGAGCTCGGCCGGCAGCCGGCGGCAGTCGTGCCCACCGGCTGGGCGCAGCTCGACTGCGAACTGCCGGGCGGCGGCTGGCCGAGCCAGTCGCTGACCGAGGTGCTGGCACCGCAGCCCGCGGTCCTCGAATGGCGCCTGCTGAGCCCGGCACTGCGCCAGGTCGCCGCGCGCGACGGCCAGATCGCCCTCGTCGCGCCGCCGCGCCATCCCTACCTGCCCGGCCTGCAGCATGATGGCCTGG
>JAHDYE010000015.1:338-10900 GCA_023383035.1 Burkholderiaceae bacterium
GAGGCGCCGGCCGAGCGCTTGTGGGTCGCCGAGCAACTGATCAAGTCGGCAAGCTGCGGCGCCGTCGTCGCGTGGCTGCCGCAGGCAAGGCCCGAGCAGATCCGGCGGCTGCAAGTCTGCGCGCAATCCTTCGAGGGGCTCGCGTTCCTGTGCCGGCCCGAAGGCGCGCGCCATGAAGCCTCGGCCGCGCCGCTGCGCGTCCTCGCTGTCTGTGGGCCCGACTGGGAGCTGCGGCTGCAGATCCTCAAGCGCCGCGGCCCCACGCTGGACGACCCGATCGTGCTGCCGTCGACGCCCGGCGGCCTGGCTTGCGTCATCACGCCCCGGCTGCGGCGCCCGAGCCGGCTGTTTGGTCGCGAGGTCCCCGCTGATGCTGTGGGCCGCCCTGTCGTTGCCCTGCGCCCCCGACGGGACACCGCCGTCCAGTGATGCGCTGCATGGGCTGGCAACGTGGGCACTGCACATCACCCCTCGCGTTGCCATCGCCGATGAAGCCGTTGTACTGGAAGCGCAGGCCAGCCTGCGCCTGTTCGGAGGTCGCGCGCGGCTGCACGAGCGCGTCGTCGAGGTCGCACGCGAACTCGGCGTGGCGGCCGTCGCTTGGGCGCCCACCAGCCTGGCGGCGCTGGCATGCGCGCGCGCAGGCGTCACCGATGGCCTAGGCGAACCGCTGCAAAAGGTGCTGGATGCGCTGCCGATCGACGTGCTGTCGGCCACCGCGCCGCACCGCCTCACCCTGGCCCAGCTCGGCTGCTGCGCGCTCGGCGAGCTGCGGCGCCTGCCGCGCGGCGGCATCAGCCGGCGCTTCGGCAAAGACCTGCTGAACGCGCTCGACCAGGCCTACGGCCTGCGCCCCGAAGCGTACCGCTGGATCGAACTGCCCGAGACCTTCCGCGCGCGGCTGGAATTGATGGCGCGCGTGGAGACCGCGCCCGCGCTGCTGTTCGGTGCGCGCCGGCTGCTAGTTCAGCTGTGCGGCTGGCTCGCGGCCCGGCACGCCGGGACAACGTCGTTCAAGGTGCGCTGGGCGCACGACACGATGCGCGCGCGCAGCGCGGGCGACGGCGGCGAGCTGACGGTGCGCACGGCGCAGCCCATGCGCAATGTCGAGCATCTCTGTCGTTTGCTGGCCGAGCATCTGGCGCGTGTCTCGCTGCAGGCGCCGGTGGGCGAGCTCGAGCTCGAGGCGATCGACGTCGTGCCGCTCGAAGAGCGCAGCGCCTCGCTGTTGCCGGACCCGCCGAATGACGGCGAGTCGCTTGCGCTGGCGCTGGAGCGCATCGCCGCGCGGCTCGGGCCGCAGCGCGTGCTGCGGCCGGTGCTGTGCGAGGACCACCGCGTCGAGTGGGCGCAGCACTGGCAGCCGGCACCGCACCCCTTGCCCCGGCAGCGCGTTGCGCCCACCGACATCCCGCAGCCGACCTTCGTCCTGCCCGAACCGCAGCGGTTGGCCGTGCGTGGCCATCGTCCGCTGTACCAGGGGCCGCTGATGCTGCTGGCCGGCCCGCACCGCATCGAAGGCGGCTGGTGGCACCGGGTCGACGACGACGATGCGCAGGCGACACACCATGTCGAGCGCGACTACTGGGTCGCGCTCAGCGAGCACGCCGGCCTGCTGTGGATCTTTCAGCAGCGGCTGGCCGGCGACGACACGGCATGGTTCCTCCACGGATCGTTCGCCTGAGCGCCATGGCAGGCCCGTCGCCTTCGTTGCCGGACTACGCCGAGTTGCGGTGCCTGAGCAACTTCAGTTTCCTGCGCGGGGCGAGTCACCCGGAGGAGCTGGTCGAACGTGCGAAGAAGCTGCGCTCCCCGGCCCTGGCGATCCCCGCCGCGTGCGCGTGGGCGGCCGTCGCGCCCGCCCACCCCGCGGCCAAGGAACATGGGCTCACGCTGCTGATCGGCAGCCAATTCGCGGTCGAGATCGAGGAACCGTTCGCGCCGTTCACGCTGATCGTGATCGCATGCAACGGCAGCGGCTACGGCAACCTGTGCGAGTTCATCACACAGTTGCGACGCGCGTCGGCGAAGGGCAGCTACCGGCTGCGCATGCAGGACATCGACCCGCAGGCATTGGCCCACTGCGTGGTACTGGTCTCGCCGCAGCGGCCGGCCACGCCCGAGCAGCTGCTCGCCGCCGCGCACTGGGCGCTCGATCGCTTCATGGGGCGATGCTGGCTGGCGGTCGAACTGGTGCGCAGGCTCGACGACGAGATGTGGCTGCACCGGCTGCGCGAAGTCAGTTGCCTCACCGCGATCCCGCTGGTGGCCTGCGGCGACGTGCACATGCACCTGCGATCGCGCAAGGTCTTGCAGGACGTGCTCACCGCGACGCGCCTGAACCTGCCGTTGACGCAATGCGGACGCGCGCTGCAGCCCAACGCCGAGCGCCACTTGCGTACGCGGCTTAAGCTCGCGCAGACCTATCCGCCCGAACTGCTCACCGAGACGCTGCACGTCGCGGCACGCTGCTGCTTCAGCCTCGAGGAGCTGCGCTACCAGTACCCGGACGAGGTAGTGCCCGCGGGCGAGACGCCAGCGAGCCATCTGCGGCGCATCACCTACGAAGGCGCCGGCCGGCGCTGGCCGGACGGCATCCCGGCGCAGGTGCAGGAGCAGATCGAGCACGAGCTGGCGTTGGTCACCGAGTTGAAGTACGAGCATTACTTCCTGACGGTCGCCGACATCGTGGCCTACGCGCGATCGAGACACATCCTCTGCCAGGGCCGGGGCAGCGCGGCGAACTCGGTGATCTGCTATTGCACGGGCGTCACCGAGGTGGACCCGTCGCGTATGTCCACGCTCTTCGAGCGCTTCATCAGCCGCGAACGCAACGAACCGCCGGACATCGACATCGATTTCGAGCACGAGCGACGCGAAGAGATCGTGCAGTATCTCTACGAGAAATACGGCCGCGATCGTGCCGCGCTGACGGCCACGGTGATCAGCTACCGCTCGCGCAGCGCGATCCGCGACGTCGGCAAGGCGCTCGGGTTCGACGCCGCGACGCTGGACGCACTGGCCAAGGGACACCACTGGTGGGACGGCGCCGGGATCGCCCCTGAGCGGCTGGCCGAGGTGGGGCTGTCTGCTGAGAGCCTGAAGGTGCGGCAACTCATCAAGCTGACCGCACAACTGATCGGCTGTCCGCGCCACCTGAGCCAGCATGTAGGCGGCTTCGTGCTGACCCGCGGGCCGCTGTCGAGGATGGTTCCGATCGAGCGCGCGGCGATGCAGAATCGCACGGTCATCGAGTGGGACAAGGACGACCTGGATGCCATGGGCCTGCTCAAGGTCGACGTGTTGGCCTTGGGCATGCTGAGCGCGATACGCAAAGCGCTCGTCTACATCGGCGAGCGTAAGGGCCACGTGTTCGAGCTGCAGGACATCCCGCCCGAGGACCACCCGACCTACGAGATGCTCTCGCGCGCCGACTCCATCGGCGTGTTCCAGGTCGAGTCGCGCGCGCAGATGAGCATGCTGCCGCGGCTGCGTCCGCAGCGCTATTACGACCTCGTGATCCAGGTCGCGATCATCCGCCCGGGGCCGATCCAGGGCGGCATGATCCACCCCTATCTGCGCCGACGCGAAGGCAAGGAACCGGTGAGCTATCCGAGCGAGGCGCTGCGCCAGGCCTTGGGGCGCACGCTGGGGGTGCCGATCTTCCAGGAACAGGTGATGCAGGTCGCGATGTTGGCGGCCGGTTTCACGGCGGGCGAGGCCGATGGGTTGCGTCGCGCGATGGCAGCGTGGAAGCGCAAGGGCGGCCTGGAGAAGTACCACGCCAAGCTGGTGGACGGCATGACCGCGCGCGGCTATGACCCTGCGTTTGCCGAAGCCATCTTCGCGCAGATCCATGGCTTCAGCGAGTACGGGTTCCCCGAGAGCCATGCCGCCTCGTTCGCCTTGTTGGTCTATGCCTCGGCGTGGATCAAACGGCATCACCCCGCGGAGTTCCTGGCTGCGCTGCTCAACAGCCAGCCGATGGGCTTCTACAGCCCGAGCCAGCTGGTGCAGGACGCACGCCGCCACGGCGTGGAGGTGCGGCCGGTCGACGTGATGGCCAGCGACTGGGACTGCACCTGCGAGGACTTGCCGAACCCGCCGGCGGTGCGGCTGGGGCTGCGCATGATCTCGGGCATGAAGCAGGCGCCAGCCGAGCGCATCGTTGCCGCACGCGCACAGGCGCCATTCGATGACGCGGAGGACCTGGCACGCCGCGCTGCGCTGGACGAGCCCGAGATGCGCAGACTCGCCGGCGCCGACGCGCTCGCCAGCCTCGCAGGCCATCGCCGCCAGCAGGTATGGGAAGCCGCGGCGCTGAAGACGCCCCCGAAGCTGCTGCACGATGCGCCCGTGCGAGAGCACTTCCTGGAGTTGGTGCCGGCGCCCGAGAGCGAGGAGATCGTGTTCGACTACGCGAGCACGGGCCTGACGTTGCGGCGTCATCCGCTCGCGCTGTTGCGGCCGATGCTGCGCGAGCGGCGCTTAAGGAGCGCCGAGGAACTGCACGATCTGCCCGACGGTGCCTTGGTGCGCTGTTGCGGAATCGTCACGCTGCGTCAGCAGCCCGAGACCGCCAAGGGGACGATTTTCGTGACGCTCGAGGATGAGAGTGGCGTGGTGCAGGTGATCGTCTGGCGGCACGTGCGCGACGCCCAGCGCCGCGCGCTGCTGCAATCGAAGCTGCTGGCCGTGTACGGACGCTGGCAGCGCGAGGGCGAGATCCGCAACGTGGTCGCGCAGCGGCTGCTGGATCTCACACCCTTGCTGGGGCGGCTGGCGCAGAGGACGCGCAGCCGGGATTTTCATTGAGGGACTGAGGCGGTAGTGCGGGATCCATCGATGGCCGCTCTTACTTCTTCTCCTTGGCCGACGCAATGTCGACGCCAATGCGCTCGGCCAACTCCAGCAGCGCCAGGTAGCACGGCTCGTCGTGCAGCAGGCTGCGGGAATCACCCACCTGCTGCAGTGCGCCCTTGGGGACGCGGTCGCCGAACAGCATCACGGCCCGGGCCGAATCGTCCTGTCGCGAGATCCAGGACAAGCCCTGGATCTGCGGATGCTGCGCGTGGACGGCCTCGGCCCACAGGCGAGTCGCGGGGTACTGGTCCTTCTCGGTGTCGATCAGGAGCTTGCGCGGCACGCCCAGCGTGCGCAGCGCGACGCTGCCCAGGTCCGCGAGCGTCAGGCCGCGCTTGACCTTGAGCTCGGAATGCAACTGCCCTTCCAGCTTGCGCTTGTCGTAGTGCTTGAAGCCGGGCGCATGCGACACGTCGTGGAATACGGTCTCCATCGCGGCGGCTTCGAACGTGACCGCGGCATAAAGCGTGGGGATCGCAGCGCCTTCTGCGTTGCGGATCGGACTGAACCGCGCATTGCCTTTGAGGCCCGGGTTGAGCTGCTCACCCGTGTACCGCTGCGGATGCACTCGGTGCAGGACCTGCTTGCTGTGCAGCGTCCACGGCGTGATATGCAGCGTGGCCGGCGGCAGTGGCGTCGGTCGGCCTGCGGCCCTCGCGGACACTCGGATTTCGGGTGCAGGCGAGGCCTTGCGGGGCCTAGCCATGAACCACGTCTTGGATCTCGTCCTGGGCCGCGGCGATGACCCGCTCCGGCTCCGTCGCAAGTACGTCCTGCGGGCGTCGCCCGCCGAGGAGACTGTTGACCGAGGCGAACCAGTAGGCCAAACCCCAGCCGTCCTTGTTGTCGCCGAAGACCTCTAGCACCCGCTTCATGGCCTTGCGCGGCCGCCAGCCGGCTTGCGGATCCAGACCGTAGCCCGGGAAGTAGTCGACGCCGTTGTGGTGAACGGCGAAGATCTGGCCTTGGCGCTTCCATTTGTTCGGCTGCGTGCTCGGGTTGGTCGCGCTCAGCCCAGCCAGTTCGGCCACCTGGGCTGCAGTCAGCCAGTCCGCGCCTCCCAGCACTGCCTTGCGGGAACGCGCGAGCATGGCTGCCTCCTTGAGCAAAGCCGGCGCCGGGGGCGCCTTGGGCACCAACGCGTTGACCAGCGCCTTGAAGGTCTGCTCGCTCTGCTCGAGCAGCGCCGCGTCGATGAGCGGCATGACGCTGGCGAGCGCCTGCGCGATCAGGTCCGCATGCCGAGCATCGGTACGCTTCACGGGCAGGACGATCACCCGCTCGGCCGTAGAGTGGCCGAGCCGGCTTCGCACTTCACGGGGTGTCCCCACGAGGGTGGCACGGTCACGGACAGCGGTCATGGAAGGCTCCGAGGATCGGATTATCATGGATATCAAGCATTCATTATATCCGATCTAATCGATTTCCGACGCGGTGTGCGGCACCGGACAAAGGAGGTCAGCGACGGCCCGTAAACCAGCCGATCTCGATCGGTGCGTCGCCGCCCTCGTCCGCCGCCACCTCGAATCGGAGCATCCACGAAGCATCGACCTTCGACCGGCCTTGCCGGCAGTTTCAGGTGGCAACGCCCGCCGAGGCCCCCGCACTTCCGCTGGACGACGCGCATACTGGTGCGGCTTTCCGTGGGCATCGCGTCCACAAAGCCTTCCTCGCAGCTGCTGGCTGCGCCGAAGTCCAGCCCTGCTGGCGTCGCAGTCGTTACCTGCCCTCGAGATCCCCGGCTTTGTCTGGGGCGGCTGCAGCGTCAGCCGTGAGTTCCTGTCGGCCTTTCGGCCGACGCCCGTACATGGTGCGGCGGCCCTGTGGCCGCTCGCCATCGAGCGAAGGCCCGCGCCGCAAGGAGGCGGGCCTTCATCCCACGCCGGCCCGTCGGGCCGGTGTCGAGCCGCCTCGCTCGCGCGAGGTCTACCCGAACGGGGACCCCAGTCCCCGTCAGGGTTTGGGCGTTCCCCTTTTTCATCGAAGGAGAACCCCATGCTCGCAATTGCTGCAAACGAAGAATCGCGTCGCGTGCCGGTGCTGTTGGGTGGGTCTGGCCTGGCCAGTCGCCCGCCCATTGCGCATTGCAAGCCGCCGATGCTGCTGCGTTCCCTGCCGTGCTCGAGCAAGCTCACGGGCCACGCCTGCGGGGAACGCCACCCGTCAGGTCTCATGACGATCGACCCGCACCTGCGTCGCATCGCCGCCACCGTGGTGAAAATGCTCCGAGACGATCCCTCCCGGCTCAAGGAAGTGATCGCCCGTCAGCGTGCAGCGGGCGCGATCGCTCCGGACGAGTTGGTCTATCTGGAGCACATCGCCGAACGGTGGGTCGCGCTCGCCGAAGCGAACGCCCGGCGAGGCGCCTCGGCACACGCGCGTGAGCCGCGTGGGTAGCGAGGCGCCCTTCGCCTCGGCCAGCGCGGCGACGATCTTCTCCGCCAGAGCGACGGTTCTCGGCCAGCATGCCGGCCCATCGGGCCGGCGTCTGGTCGAGGTCGTCCTGCGTTCGCGTCGCGCCGACGTCGAGTTGGGATTCCTCGAAGTTCCTCGATTCCGGCGGACATGAACCGAAGCGAACGGCCTGCACGAAGCCTGTGCGAGCCGTCCGAGGCATCTGGAAGACAAGCGTGGCCCAGCCCCGCGTCGCCGCCACCCCGGGAGACTGCCGCCTCTCGAGCGAGCCGGCGTGCTTCCCGCAACCAAGGAGAAACGACCATGACCATCAATGCATCCCGCGCCCGGCCACGGCGCACCGCCCTCGCCACCGAGGAAGAGCGTGCCTGGGTGTCCTTCTACCAGCGTGTCGGGAGGGATCCGGCGATCGCCGTCGAGGTACTGGCCCAACTGGATGCCGACGCCGAGATGAAACGCGAGCATCTGGCGCTGTACCTGTGCTGTCGCGAGTCGCTGCGATTGCACGAGGCTCGCGATGCGCGCAACCAGCGCATCGGACGGTCGGTGCGCTGGATGCTCGGCGGACTCTTCGTTCGACTCCCGTTGGCGCTGCGCCGCGCATTCGGCCGCGGCGGCGACGTCGCTGTTGCCTGCCTGCCCGACGTCGCTGGGGAACCGGCGACGCTGCAGGTTCAACGGCTGTCCGCGGACCCGAAGGTCCGCGCCGCGCGTACCGTGTTCAAGGCACAGGCCGAGGCGTCAACGCCGGCGGCCACAGGACCTGAGCCAGCAGCGGTTCAAGCGAAGCCGCGAGCGGCCCGGGCAGGTGGTTGATTCGTGCCCACCGCCGGTACCGCCATGTTCCCCAGGCCGAAGGCGTTGGGGAACACGGCGGTGCTCGAGCCGACACTCAAGCAGCCAAGCACCGCGCGACTTGCTCGTCAATCATCCAGTGCAGGAACTGCGTGTCCGCAGATGTTCCCCAGTAGTGCGCCTTGCACTTCGCGACATACGCCTCGAGGTCGACGAGCGTGCGGATCTCGACCGGCTCGATGTCAGTCAACCAGCGCAGCCGTTCAATCTCTGGGCGCGTCAATCGGATATGGGAACCCAGTTGCAGCATGGTAGGCAGGTCTATCCATGGCGTCATCGTGACGCAGTTGAAAGAAGCTGTGGGCGTGCAGACGACCTCCCGCGAAAAGATTTCTGTGCTGACACTGCAGTCGCAGCCCGCTGTCACTCGGGATTGATGCGCCAGAGGTGTTCGTGTCCGGCGTCGTCAAACCGCCACACTCCCTCTAGGCTTCGCGCGTAGCCACGCGGAACGGCTGCGCCCGGCGAGCATTGCCGGCGATCGACCTTCTCGCCGCTTGCTGTCAGTTGCTAACCGGCCCACACTCGATCGTATTTCCACCTGTTGGAAGTTTTTCCGGCAACGAGCCGGCGCCGCAGTCGATACCTGCCTTGTTCACCGTGCCGACCATTGTTGTGCACCGACCTCTCACCGGGGATGCCGCTCCCCGGGGGAGATGGCATTCCCTTGCCCAAGGAGAATGCCGTGAATCTTTCCGCCATGAGTCGCGACGCGCTAGTCGAAGCGCTGCTGCGCGCGACCGGCCGACCAGCGTCCGAACGTCGTGTACCCACCCGCCCTCTGGGCGCCGCAGAAGCCGCAGCCGCATGCGACGGGGCCCAGGATCTGCGAGTGCAGCACGTCCTGGCCATTGCCAAGGAACTGCTGCTACGCAATCTGCAGCACGACTTGCGCGGCCAGACCATGGACAGCCCGTCGGCATTGCGCGATTGGCTGCGCCTGTACTGCGCAAGCCTGGAGCACGAAGTCTTCGTGGCCATCTTTCTCGACGCGCGACACCAAGTGATCGACGCCGAGGTGATGTTTCGCGGCACGCTGACGCAGACTTCCGTCTATCCGCGGGAGGTCGTCAAGGCCGCGCTCGCGCGCAATGCGGCTGCCGTCGCATTCGCACACAATCATCCCAGCGGCTACGCCGAACCCAGCGCCGCGGACAGGCTCCTGACGACGACACTGAAGCAGTCGCTGGCGCTCGTCGACGTATCCGCCCTGGACCATTTCATCGTCGCCGGCGACCAGCTGCTGTCGATGGCAGAGCGCGGACTGATGTAGCGCCGCGCCCCGCTCCGAAGGCCTCGATGTGGAACCCCGCATCCGCGGTCTGTGCTTACGACGTCCCACCACGAGAGCTGTAGCACAAGGAGGCCCCATGGACAGGATCTGCATTGAGCGCCTGCGTGAGCAGGCCGAACCGCTGGCGGCGCTGTCGCTGTCGCATCTGGCGCCGAGCACACGCCAGCGGCTCCATGACAACGATCTGTCGGTCAACGCCTATCGCACGGACTTCGGAGGTTTCGTGTTCGTGGGCGCACCCCGTCATCGCCTGCCGGCCGAGGTCGACTTGGCCTCGATCTTCGAGGCTGCGGAGCAGGCCGGGGTGGTCTGGCTGAAATTCGACAGCGAGGCGCCCGTCATCGACGGACTGCCCGTCTTCGAGCCCCTGGAACCGCAGACATGAGCGCTGTTCGCCGACCTGCCGTGGCAGGTCGGCGGCGCCCGAGCCTCACGGTCATCCTGCGACGACCGCCTCGTCTGCGGGCTGCAACTTCAACGCTTCCAAGTCGATCACCGCGTCGGCCATGGCGGTCAGCTCAGGCGTCTGCGAGACGAAGTACTCGCGCTCGTAGCGACCCAGGCGCAGCACCTCGCGCTTCATCGCCATGAACATGCGCTTGCGCTCGATGTCCAGCGCACCATCGGCCTCGTCCGTGAACAGCGTCGTGTAGCGACGCCCCGTATGCATGGCGAGATAGAGGGCGATGGCGCGGGTGAGGCAGGCTTCGACCCAGGTTTTCTCGCCCCCACTCATCAGGCCAACGCTCTTGGCTTCGCCGGTGACGCCGTCATGCACGACGATGTCGAAGCCTTCGTGAGCATCCCCCTTGCTGGTTTCCAACAACGTGTGGATCGCCACCGTGAAGCGTGGCCCGTAGCAGGCCAGCAGCAGCTCATTGGCCAGCGCCGATAGCACCGGACCGGCGTCGTCGATCGCCAGCGCGATCAGGCCATCGTTGCTCATGCAGCGCGCGAGGAGGGTCCAGTTCGCGAGCTCGTTCTCCAGCCTCGCGCAGTGCGCCGCCCACTGCTCGCGCCGCCGCGTGAGGACACACGCCTGCCTGCCCAGGTCCTCGGCGGTCTGGGCATCGCGCACGGCCTCGAGCAACGTGCGCTGGGAGGCGGCCAGCGCCTCGCGGGCGTCGCTCGCGAG
>JAHDYE010000015.1:10910-30320 GCA_023383035.1 Burkholderiaceae bacterium
CCCCGCCCGCGCGCGGGGGGGGGGGGGGGGCGCCCCGGCCGGGGGGGGGGCGGCGCGCGCCCCGCGCCGCGGTGGCGAGCTCGCGCTCGTCGCCACCGGCCGCCAGCCGCGACAACGCGCGGTCGATGCGAGCTAGCGCGTCCGCCGAACGCTGCGTCTCCTGCGCCACCTGTTGCGAGATCGCCCGGCGCGATGCGGCGATCTGGCCCCGCTCTGCTTGCTCCTCGGCGTTGAACTGCGAGGCGTCGGATGCGGGTCCCAGCGTGCTCATTTCCCGCTCGAGCTCGGCCAGCGTCGCCTCGGCCTGGGCGCAGGAACCGGCTTGGGCCGCCAGCACCGCCAAGCGGCCGGCCCGCTCGCTCGCCATGACCTCCCGGTGCTCGGCCCAGGCCAGCATCTGCGGGCTGGCTGCGAGCGCTTCGCATCGCTGCCGCGCCTCGGCCAGCTCGCGCTGGATCTGGGCCTTCTGGCGCGCGCACCGCGCCACGAGAACGCGCGCGTCGGGCAGCAGGGCTTTCGCTTCGCGGGCATCTCCCAGCAGCTGGCAGCGGCCCTGCATGGCAGTTCCGGCACAAGGCACCTCGGAGATCAGGCCGAACCGACGCACCAGCTCCTCGGCCCTGAGTACTGCCTCGCCTGCGTCCCGCTCGATGCCAGCGAGCTTCTGCTCTGCCAGGCGCATGGAGCCGCGTTCCAGGTTCAACGCCTGGACTCGGGCTCGATGGTCCTGAACAATCGAGCGGCGTGCCTCGAGCACGCGCTGCGCCAGTGCAAGCCGTCGCGTTGCGCGGGCCACCGACCGGGACTGCGCAAGCTCCGATAGGCATCGGCGCCGGGACTGCGCGAGGGCTTGACGGCGCGCCTGCTCGCGTTGCTGGCGCTCCTGCACGCGCCGCTCGAGCCGTTCGAGCCGCTGGGATTCGGCCGCCTCCTGCATGCGCAGCGCCTGGATCGCCCGCGCGCTCGCCTGCATGCCGGCCTGGCGGTCGGCCTGAAGTTGTTGGCGCTGCTGCTCGGTGGCGCGCTGCCGCTCGAACTCTGCCGCAAGGCGGGCGTGCCGCTCGAGGGCCGCATCCAGCTTCGCTTGCGCCGCCAGCCTGTCAGTCTCGGCCCGCGCCACGCGCGCAGGCGCGCCCTCCAGCCGCAGCAAGGCGGTCTTGATGCGCTCGGACTCCCGCTCCTGGGCAGCCTGTTCCTGCCGAAGCAAGGCGAGCCCGGCCTTGAGCAGGCGCGCCGTCTCGCCGGCCTGCCGACCAATCCGGCGAATCTCCTCCTGCCCGAGCAGGTCGGCCAGCAGGCACTTGATCTCGGCGTTGCGGTAGGTGTTGAGCTGGCGCTTGCCCTGAGGGGCGAACACCGAAGTGAAGAAGGTCTCGGCGCTTCCGCAGATGTGCTCGACGCATGCCGTATAGGACTCCATGCGCCCATCGGACACGGTGCCATCGTCCAGCACCACGGGTCGCCAACTCCCGTCGTCGTGCAGCCGGTGCAGGAAGGCTTCCGTCCGGCGCCGGCCATTGAGCCGGATGACGATCTGAGACCGGTAGGTGCGGCTCTCGTGGGCCCAGACCAGATCCTTCTGGTTCTCGGGGAGGTAGACGTGGTCATAGTAGGAGAAGCTCCCAGGCCCGCCGGCCGCCGTGCGGCTGGCCAGCAGGTTGTAGGGGGTGAGGTTGTCCATGACCGTGGTCTTGCCGCTGCCGTTGGGGCCGGCGATGGCGATCAGCTGCGCGCCGGCCGCGAGGCGCTCGAGGTCCAGCGTCAATTCGGAAAGGCCCAGGCCGTCGCGGATTCCGCGAAAGCCCTTGAGGGTCAACCGGAGCGGTTGCATGGAGAAACTCCCTTTGTCGTGCGTCGCTTGAACAGGCTCGCTCACATGCTTGGCAGTTCAAGCCCGAAGCGCTGGATCGACGCCGTGCGCTCGGCACGAGGGGGCAGGTTCTCCATCGCGGTGGTTCGCCGCGTCCGTTGGCCCTGCAAAGGCGATCCGCTTGGCGGCGACGGCCACCAGGGTGAGCACGTGGTCAGCTCCGACGCGGACTTCAAGCGCCTGCTGTCACGCGCCCGGTTCACCCGGCTCGCCGGATGACGGGTGGGGCGATTCGCCAAGCCGTGTTCTCTTCAACGCCGTGACGTTCTCGGCCGACGATGCGTTGCAGAGGTTGCATGAGGAGCTCCCTGGCGCGGTGAGATCGGTCAGGCCGGTTTCTCGACCAACCTGCCTGCTCAACGTTCTACATGAGCGGCAGCCAAAGGCGGGCCGCTCGATGGAGGGGTTAGCCGCCAGCGGCGGACTTCTTCCAGTTTAGGCTCAGTTTTCGCTGCGAAGCCGCACAGTCACGCAGGTACAGGTTGATCAGACTTTGATAAGGGATGCCCATCTCCTCCGAGATGCCCTTGAAGTACGCAATAGCGTCTTCATCCAACCGAATGGTAATTTGCTTCTTCAGTTGGGAGGCGTAGGGATTCTTTCGAGACTTGGAGAAGTCGTATTCCTTGCGCATGCTGCACCTATTGCGGGTAAGACCTCGACTCGCGCGCTGTCGCCTTGCGTGCCGAGATGATGCGAATGACGTTGCCTTCGCTGCGGTAGCAATGGCAGACCACGAGCAGGCGAAGCGTACTGCTCAGGCCCAGGAGGATGAAGCGCTCTTCGTCCGCCGAATGATCCGGGTCGTCGATCAAGCGCGCACGTTCATCGAAGAAGACCGTGCGCGCTTCCTCAAACGAGACGCCATGCCGGTGTTGATTGGCTGCCGCCTTTCGTTCGTCCCACTCGAACCGAAGTGTGCTCATGTATGGAAAGTATAACTACATCGTAGTTACACGACAACGCGCGCGGTACATTCCGTGCCTCAGGTGGCAAACTCCTCACTATGCGAACGCGGCCTGCGGAAAACTTCCCTGCTCACGCCTCGCGGGCCTCGGAGCGGTCCGACGCGTCCAGCACCGCCCCTTCGACCTCGGCCTCGCCCCCCTCCTCGAGCAGCCGCGCGGCGATGTCTTCGGGTGCAGCCTGCGTCAGTGCCGCCAGGCAGGCGAGAAGCGGCTCGGCGTTCACCTGCGAGACACGAGCCCATTCGCGCAGCTTGTCTTCCATGCGCGCGAGCCGGGAGATGCCTGCCGCACGCGTGCGCACGACGGGCACGATGCGGCTTTCCAGCTTCGTCTGCGCGGCGCCGGCCAGCATGCGCGCGATGGCGTCGCGGTCCACGCCGGCGTGGTCTTCCTCGGCCACCGTCCAGCGCACGCGCACGCTGGCACCCGCGACGTCCAGTCGCGCCACCGTGTCGCGAAGAACCTCGAGGTCGGGGCGGCCCTCGAAGACGATGTCGATGGTGCGACGCGCAGGCGTGACCTCGAGCACGAAGTGCGCTGCCTCGGCGCTCACCTCCCACAGCAGGAAGCCCTTCTCGCCCTCCTCGCCGAAGTGAAATCGACCGATCGAGCCGGCATAGGCGATGGCTTGCCTGCCGGCGAGGCCCTGACGGGTCCAGGACTGGTGCCGGTGGATGTGGCCGAGCATGAAGGCCTGCGCCTCGGCAGCGAACAGCGTGCTGGTCGTGAACTCGTGATCGAAGCCGGCCATCGGCACGCCGTGCTCGCTCAGGCAGCCGAACACCGTGCCGTGCGACACGCCGATGGTCGGCAGGCCCGCGCCCCGCGCGCGCCGATTCGCCCGCGCGAATCCGGCGAGCAGCCGCGCGAGCTGTTCACCCAGCGCCTGCGCCGCATCCGCTGCCCCGGCCGTGGCGGCCACCGTGGCCTTGTTGACGGCAGGCACGCAGGAAAACAGCGCCGCCGCATCGGTGGGCAATGCCTCGAAGCGCCACTCGGGCGAGGCGACCCAGCGGCCACTGCCGGTCAATGCGACCTGCTCGATGCGATCGGCCACGTGGATCGGATGGCGTCCACCCAGGCACCGGAACACCGCGAGCGTGCCCGCAGGTTCGTGCGAGTACGTGCCCTGCAGCATCAGCACCGGGCACAGGTCGGCGAGCCGACGCACCTGCGCGAGCAGCCGCGCCGCGGCAGGCGCATGCAGATCGAGCGCGTGATCGGTCGCGTCGCCGGAGATCACCGCGACCTGCGCGCCGAGCGCCGTGGCGCGGTCGATGGCCGCTGCCAGACACCGGTCGGCCTCGCCCAGGGTCTTGGTGCCGAAGTGCAGATCGGAGAAGTGTGCGATTCGCATGATGGCGCCCCGAGCTCAAGTCACCGAGCGCAGCTCGGCCTCGATCTTGTCGAGATAGCCGTCGGGGTCGTGCCGGTAGCGCTCGAGCTCATCCCACGCACGGCTGCGACCCTGCGCATTGACCCGCCAGCCTCTGCCCCAACGGCGATCCGCATAGGCCGTGTAGCGAGCGGCGGGCACGCCCATCGCCTGGGCACGCGAGAGCACCTGCTCCAGCGTGGGTCGTTGCGTGGGCGGCGACGAACCGTCGACATCGCCGTCCGAGGCAGCGCAACCAGCGTCCTCGCCGAAGGCCCCTGGAGACTCGACCCCTGCCTCGAGCACTCGGCTCGCCCACTGCGCCTGCTGGATCACCGTCTCCTCGTCTTCATGCTCGCGCAGTAACGCCGTGAGGTCCACGGGCGCCTCAAGCTCGATGATCCACTGAGGAACCCGCACCGCCCGACCCCGCTCGTCGATGTGCGCAACCTCCTTGAGCACCTTGGACAGGAAAAACGTCGAGCGGTCGCGGCCAATGAAGCCGGAGATGCGCCCTCCGCGCATCTGCGCAATCGCCTGGAAGCGCTGGATGGCGTTGCTGAGCGCATAGAAGCTCGTGGTCGGCAGCTCCATTGCGCTGATCGACCGGATGCCCGGGATGAAGAACAGGAAGCGCCCGGTCAGGTTGCACTGTTTCGCCTGGTATTCGACGCACGCCTCGGGATTGCACACCCCGCCGTTGTCCTCGCGCTCGATCACCTTGCGCCCGCCGAAGACGCGGATCGTCCGGCGGCCGGTGTCGTCCACCGGTACCGGCGCATGGCGCATGCAGTGGCGCACCTGCCCGTCGGGCGAGTACTGCGACCAGAAGCGCTTCTCGTGCGTGCTCCAGACCGCCAGCTCGTGCGGCATCACGATCTGCCAGTGGTCCGACGGAAACACGACCGGAAAGCGGTACAGCCGCCGGCCCTGGCCCCGGTCCTCCCCGTAGGCGTCGAGGATCTGCTGCGCGATCTGCGGGTTCGGGAAATCCGAGGCGCGCACCGTGAACCAGGCGACGTTGCGCGGCACCAGCGGCGACTTGAGCTGCGGCACGGCCTCGGCGAGCGCACGCTCGATGTCCTCGAACGAGCGGCCCTCGGCTACGCCCCGCGTGTAAATGGCCTTGGCCTCGGGGCTCTCGGCGGCCTTGCGGGTGAGGACCATGATACCCGGACGGATCTTGCCTGCGGTGGGAATGCGCATCGCAGCCTGGCCGAGCAAGGTGGGCGGCGCACCCGGTGCGCCCTGCACGTTGACGATCGCGTTTGCCATGTGAGCGCTCCTTCGATGAACATCGGCTCATTGAGACAAGCCATGCTCTCGCGCTGCACGCCCACTTCAAGTCCGGCCAAGGCTTCGGTACCGGCATAGATCCGCTCGCCGCCCATGGAAGGGGGCCGTCCGGTGACGCCGAGACCTCGGGGGCAGCGGCCATCGGCAGGCGCCGAAACTGCCCGCATTGCGCCGCGATTTCGGCTGGCGCAAGGCCATCCGGTTGTTCAGCATGGAGGCCATGGACTCTTTGGAGCAACCCGGCGTTGAGCAACCAGGAGCCGATGGCGTGCCAGAGCAGAAACCACCCGTCGATGCCGAATCCGAGCAGCCGCATTCGTGGGCGCTCTCGGTCGAGATGCTTCGCGCAGTGCTGGACGACAACACCTATGATGCGGTCGGCGCCCGGCATGGCATCAGCCGCACCGCCGTGGAGCGGCGAATCAAGGCCGTCGCCGTGCAGGTGGCTGCTACGGCAGGCATCGCCGGGCTGAACACCGACGGCGCAGCGTTCGTCCGACGGCTTCGCGCGCACCGCGACGCGGTGCTCGAGGCGCTGAAGACGTTCGAACCGGCACAACCGGTGGCGCCGCGATGCGTTCGTATCCTCGCAGACGAGGACATCGCCATCGGAGCCTTGCGTATTCGCGGGCGCAGCCACCAGCCGCTCGAAGACCTGGCGCTGTACTACATCCTGCTGGCCACCGGTGCCAGGCCATTGGAGATCGCACGCCTGGAAGTCCGCGACTACCTTCATGCCGACGGCAGCGTGCGGCGCAGTTCGCAGATTCGCACGGAGGTCGCGATCACCGGCAGGGCTCGGCCGCTCTTCTTCCGCAGTGCGCGACTGAATGACGCGCTGGACGCTTACCTTGCCGATCGTGTCGATCGCGGGCAGGCCCTGGGCCGCGACGGCGAGTACCGGGGTCTCGATCCGGCAAGCAGGCTCTTTCTCTCGCCCAGCGGCCTCGGATTCGCGATCATGCCCTACGGCGTGGACGGACAGAAGCGGTTCCGGTGCCGGGCGATCCAGGAGGTCTATCGCAAGCTGTTTCGCTATGCCGAGCTCAAGGAGATCACCGCGCTCACGGTGCGCCACACGGTGGCGGATCGGCTCTATGCGAGAGGGGCGGACGAGTCCCAGGTAGGCCTGCTGCTGGGGATCGCCGAGCGCAGCGCCGTGCGCGAGCAGTTCCCGCGGCGCCTGCCCTCGCTGGACGCGCTGACGAACGATCTGGTGTAGCGGCCATGGCCGAGGACACGCCCGCAGCGCATCGAGATGGCCAGCGGTTCGCCATTCGGGACCGCGCATGGGCAGCCGACGATCCCGATCTGCAGGATGCACTGGCGCAAGTCCACGAGACCGCCGAGCGGCCGCGCTGCCTGTGCGTGGCGGGCGGGGTCGAGATGTACGTGGCGCGCCACCGCCGCTACCTTGTCAAGCGCATGCCGGACTCCGGCCGCCACCATCATCCGTCCTGCCCTTCCTATGAGCCCGATGGCGCGTGCTCGGGACTGGGAGACCTGGTGGGCGACGCGGTCCTCGAGACCGAACCCGGGCGCATCGAACTACGCGTGGATTTCCCGTGGACCCGCATCCACGGACGCGCCATCGCCCCGGGCGAGGCGGGCGCGCCCGGCGACATCTCGGTGCCGCGCCGGCGCATGTCCCTCAGAGCGGTCCTGCACTACCTGTTCGAACGCGCGGGCTTCAACCGATGGACGCCGGCGATGGCCGGACGACGTAACCAGCGCGTCCTTCACAAATACCTGATGGAAGCGGCCATGGAGATCGAAGTCAAGGGTGCACCCCTGACCGAACGGCTCTACGTCCCCGAGCCGTTCAGCGAACCCGACAAGGCCGGCATCGCGCAGCGCCGACGCGAGAAGCTGGCGGTGCTGCAGCCCCGCGACGGGTCCGCGCCGCTGGCGCTGGTGATCGGGGAGTTCAAAGCCTGCCATCGGGACGAACAAGGCAGCCGCGTCTGGATTCGCCACATGCCCGACGCGCCGCTGCTGCTGAGCACACGCACCTGGGACCGCCTGGCACGCGTGCACGCGCCGCTGCTGGAAGCGCGAGACGCGGACACCGGCCACCGCGTACGTCTGATCATGGCGGCGCTGATCCATGCGCGGCGTGAATTCACCTACGAGATCGACGCCGCGAGCCTGATGCTGGTGAGCGAGCAGTGGATTCCCGTGGAAGGCGTGCATGAGCTCGCGTTGATCGACACGCTGGTGGCCCACCAGCGGCGCTTCCTCAAGCCGCTACGCTATGACGCCCAGAGCGCTGCTGCGTTCGCGAACGTCCTGCTCCTGGACCGTGGCGCGCAACCGGTTCCGTTGCACCTGACCAGCGAGTTCATGGCGCCGAAGGATCGCACCCTGAAGGAGAAGGCGGTGCGCGCCGGCGGGTCGGGCGTTTGGCTCTGGCATGCGGGTGACCCGATGCCACCGCTGCCCTGAGCGCGCCCGGCAGTCACCACCGTGCGTCCGACGATTCCGGGTTCGCGATCCAGCGACGAATATCCTCCACGCGCCAGGCCGTGATCCCCTCGGACAGTTGAACCGGCGCGGGAAACGTGCGCGCCTTCACGCGCCGCCACAGCGTCGACTTGGAGAACGGCACGAAACGCAGCAGCAAGTTCTGCCGCACGAATCCGGTGTCCGGCAAGACCAGGGCGGCAGCACCTTGACTCTCGCCTTGGGTTTGGGGAGTTGTGGAGGGCGCTTGCATGATCAGTCCTTCCCTTGGCGATCGCCAACGGTGTGAGGGCATGACCAGCTCTGTCGCAGCGGTGGTGGTCCGAGGGGTGCCGCTGCCGAGGAACGCAAGGCTTCAGTTCCTCTGCGGGCGTTCCCTTACGGCAGAGGAAAACGGGTGTCGACGGGCGCGCGAACATGCGCAAGCCACCAAAGTCACGTCACAGCTCGTGACGGACAGACGGCCCGGACGATGGCGCCTGGTACATGAGAGCGGCGCGAGCGCTGCTCGAAGGCAGGTGACGACTGCGACGAGGCGCCCGGACGCGCGGGCGCGGCGCACGACGGTGATGCGATCACGCATTCGCGCTTGACCACTGTACCGCTCATGTCCGGCTTACGCGATGTGCGAGGCGCAAGCGGATGGACAATCGACCGCCGGCGCTTGCGCTTGCGCATGGAGACATCGTGAGCGTGATCGCCTCTCGCACGAATGCCCGCAAGCCAAGCCGCTTCACGGTTCGGCGATAGGCTGCCGCTGGCTGTCTTCGAGGCCCTCTGGCGGCCTCGCCTCCTCGGTCTGCTCCGACGCGACAGGCACAGCGGCGATCGCCTCGACGGTCACTGCCTGCATCGATGCGGACGACTGCCCGCCTTCCACCGACGTTGCGCCGCCATCGCCGACTGCACGGCGCGTATCCAGCGCGTTCATTTCGCGCCTGAGACGGGTTGCCATATTGCGCGCGCCGTTGGCAACATCGCGCACCTTGCGCTTGAAGGCGGCTCGCTCGATGTCGACCGCCTGCGTGGTGATGACCTCGTGGATCTCGAGCGTCTGCAACAGCGGCATCAGCTGGTCGAGCTTGTTGAGGATTTCCAGATACCGCCGGCTGCTCGACGAAAGCACGCCCACCTCCACCTCCAGCGGCAACGTATCGTAGGTCGCGATGCGCGTGATGCCGTTGGCCTGGAAGAGCGCTTCGGCGCCGTCGATCGCACGGTTCAGTTCCTCGGCGATCCTGTCCATCTGCGCACGCATCGCGGCCTCGGCCTTCGCGACGTCCTCGTGATCGAGTCGCGTGCGGGCGATCACCGAGATGAAGTGATTGCCCAGCTGGAAGGTATTGAAGTACCGGATGAACAGCCGCTTGCCCTCAGCGCTCGCGAAGCTCGTCTTGATCTTCAGGCTCGCCGCCTCGATCCGCCGGAAGTCCGCCTTGCTCTCTTTGGCGAGGATGCGTGCGTTGACGCCGCCCTGGTCGTGCTTGACGAGATCGATATCGGCCATGATCGTATCCTCCGGGGCTCGCGTTCGAGGGCAATGATCGGCAGGAACCGCAGCGCATCGCCACGCGAAACGGCCACGATGTCGGGCTGGTTTCGGCATCGGGCGCAGATCGGCGCGGTGCTGGCGTTGACGCATGGCGCAGCGGCCCGTACTGTCCACGCCATGCAGTAGCTGGCCCTGCGTTTCGTCCGGCAAGCACTGGAGTTCCCCCGAGATGCGGTCCGCGCGCGCCACGGCGTGCGCGACCGCCATCGGCGAGCCAGATCCTTCCTGCCGGCGGCTTTCGAGGCCGGCTCCGGGGTAGTCCGCACCTCGGCCCGGCGCCGAAAGCCATTCTTCCTGCCGGTCGCTGGCACACCGGCTGCGCGACGTCCGCCGTCGTGCGCAAGCCAGCCCTGGAAGCCCTGATCCGACACGCGCGGATCTGTCCGTCCTGTCCATCCCCTTGGGGGCATCCCGCCCCCATGTCGGCGTGCGTTGCCTCCTGCGCTCATCCCAAGGAGACAACCATGCTGGAGTTCAACACCTCATCGCGGGCCCCTGCCCTGTCCTCGACCGACGCGACCGCCGGCAGGCCGGTCACGACGCAGGTCTTTCACGCGCTTCTCGAAAGCCTGCAGACCGAGAAGCGGTCTGCCATCCCGGCCGCTGCCGCTCGAGCGCTGCTCGACGTCGCAGACGACGACGCCCCCGTCGAATGGAGCGAGCAGGACGTGGTGCTGCTGCACTGGCGGCTGCTCAGGGAAGTCGGCCGACTGGCCGACCCCGAGACGCCGCTGGAAGAGAAGTTCGACACCCTGCGCTGGGTGTTCACCGAACGCGACAAGGACGACAAGCCGTTCTCGTTCGCCTCGTGTGTGCGGGTGGCGGGCTGCAGCCCCTTCTCGCCGTTGCCGTACTGCGGTCTCATCGACGTGGAGGAGGTGCGCGACCACATTCGCGTCGCCACGAAGCGCTGGCTGCATCAGACGCTCATGCGCTATCCGCTGTGGGTGCGCGAGGCGGTCGCGAATCACCCCGACTGGGTTGAAGCCCGACTGGCGCGCAATCCCCAGTGGATCAACGAGGAGGTCCGACGCATCGCTGTCGCGGGCGATCTCTTCACCTGACGTTCACCGCCGGCGACGAAGCGCCGTCCGCCGTGCGCCACACAACCCTCAACGGAGTCCGCCATGTCCCAATGGAAGGGCATCTTCTGCCTGTTGGCGATCCTTGCGGCCTACGGCCTGGTCGGCAACCTGGACTACCAGGATGCGATCGCGCTGGAGGAAGCCCTGCGCGAAGACGCGAAAGCTCGTTGTGCCGCGCTGCTCGCCGATGCAAGGGACGACGCACCGTCCGCGTTGCGCGGCATCGCCGAAGGCGAGGTATCGAGCGGCCGGGCCGTGCGCAGTGTTGCCGACGCGCCGGCCTGCGGCGCCCTCCTCACCCCACCGGTTCCGCGGCGAACGCCGGGCACCGACTGACCTCACCCACTTGCCGACAGGTCGCTCCCGCCAGGGGGCGTCCGCGTCGGTATCCGCTGGAGATCATCATGAAGATCCAAGTCTGCATCAACGAGGAAGGGGCGCTGCGCAATCAGCGCTATGCCTTCACCGATCGCTTCACGCTCGTCTCCGAGCTGCTGCAAAACGCCCGTCGCGCCGGTGCCCGGCGCGTCGTGGTCGACTACGACGCCGCCGGACGGCGTCTGACGGTGCGCGACGACGGCCGCGGCATCGACGACTTCCAGAAGCTCGTGAGCTTGCACGAATCGGGCTGGAGAGAGGACACGGTCGGGCTCGAACGCCCGTTCGGCGTCGGCTTCTCGAAGTGCCTGTACGCGGCCGCGCGTTGCATCGTCGCCTCCGGCGCTCAGCGGGTCGACATCGACACCGCTGCGGCGCTGCGGCGCGAGCGCTTCGAGGTCCAGGGCACGACCGCGCCGATCGACGGCACCTGCATCGATCTGCACGGCGTCGATCTTCCGGATCTGGCCAGGCGCATGGACACGCTGTGCGAAGGCTTTCCCATCGACGTCGTGTTCAACGGCCAGCCCCTGCAAAGACGCTATGCCGAGGACCAGCTGACCTTCATGTCCACGCCGATCGGTGCGGTCCATCTTGCGGGCGGCTACGACGGTCGGTGCACGCGCGACACGTTGGTCTTCCTGCAGGGCTTTTGCGTACAGGCCCCGTCGTACCTGCAGCGCACTCGGGTCAACGTGGTTCACCTCGACCCTCGAGAGTTCCTGGCCCGGCTGCCCGACCGGGACATGCTCATCGACGCAGACCAGCAGCTCATGCGCGTGAGCGGCCAGCTCAAGCAGTCCTGGCGAGAGCTGCTGGAATGCGCGAGAGCGCAGCTCCCGGAGCAGCAGTTCGTGCAGACCTACTACGACGCGATGCGCCGCTGGGGTCATCTGGACCTGCTCAACGATGTGGACACGTTGCCTGCGGAGTTGTTCGAACGCATCGCGGACTATCCGATCCAGGTCCATGCCGCCGAACGCGACTATCTGCAGCCTGTACAGGCGGCACCGTCGCGCAGCGCCATCGAACAGGGCGAAGTTCGTCTGGTCGTCCTGGACCCCCTCGGCGAGGAGAATGCCGCCCTCTGGATGATGGCCCGGCATTGCCGATGGCTGATCTTTCGGGCGCACGGACTCGATGCCGGTCACTGGGTGCAGCGCTTTGTGCGCGACTTCGATCCTGTGCCGGTCGAAGTCGAACCGCTGGACGTGCAGGCGCGCGTGAGAATGGAAGGCCGCTGGGTGTACCCCGAGGTCGTCCTGTGCCAGGCGGTGCGCATCCGCTTGGGCCAGGAAGAGGCCGAGATCGCCGATGCCGGCGTATGCCATGAAGGGTCCATATTGGTGCCTGCTGGCGAAACGTCCGGCGAAGCGGTGCGGCAGTTCTCCGACTTCGTCGACGAGAACGAGTTTGCGCTCGATGACGCGATGCAGGCCGACCGCGAGGTGCTGGCCGAGCTCATCCGGCATCTTCGTGCGACCGACCCCGCCGCCACGCTCGATGCGCTGCTGGCCGAGCTGAAGCTCGGAAGATATCCGCTGCTGCACGGCAAGACGTTCGAAGTCACCGTGGGCATCGGCGGCGCACCGGGCCATTCGGTGGTGCTGGCCGCGACCCGCGCGACCGAGACGCAACCGGGCGGAGACCGTCATGCTCGATGCTGACTACGCCGCCCGTATCGATGCGGTCAGGCGACGCGCCCACGGGCGTTGGACCGAGCTGCTCGGTGCGCTGGGGCTGGACGAGCGGATGCTCAAGCGCAAGCCCATGGCCTGCCCTGTCTGCAAGGACGGCGTGGACCGGTTCCAGTTCACCGACAAGTTCGGCGAGGGGAACTACCACTGCCGCAAGTGCGGACCAGGCGGCGGGTTCAAGTTGCTGCAGGCCTGCACGGGCACGGACTTCCACGCCGCGCTGTGCGCGGTCGAGAAGGCCCTCGGCACCCTGCCTCACACGGCGCGCAGCGCCGAACCCTCGCCCGAGTGGATGAAGAAGCTCGCGCAGCGCATCTGGAACGAAGCGCGGCCGGTCACGGTCGGCGACGCCGTGGACCGGTACCTGCGCAGCCGCCGCCTAGGGCTGGCCGCCTATCCGCCGTCGCTGCGCTTTCACCCGGCGCTGGGCTATTACAGGAAGGAGGGCGAAGGCAAGGCGCGCAAGGTCGCCGAGTACCCCGCCATGCTCGCCAGCGTGCAGAGCCCGCAGGGCCTGGTGACGCTGCATCGCACCTACCTGCCCGACGGCTGCAAGCTCGACGCCGAGGACGCCAAGAAGCTGCTGAGCGGCGGCTACGTCGGGGCCTCGGTGCAGCTGGCTGCGGCCACCGACGAACTGGCGGTGTGCGAAGGCATCGAGAACGGCATCGCGGTGTTGCTTGCGACCGGCAAGCCGGTCTGGTGCGCGATGAACGCGGCAAACCTCGAGAAGCTCTGGGTGCCCGACACCGTGCGCCGCCTGTGCATCTACGGCGACAACGACGCCGGAACCGACTTCACCGGCCAGGCGAGCGCCTATGCGCTGGCCCGACGGGCGCGGCGCGAGCCGGTGCCGGGCGGCACGCGGCAGGTCGACGTTTTCATCCCCAGGCAGCCCGGCTCGGACTGGGCCGAAGTATGGCGCCAGCGGCAGGAGGGCGCGCAGAAAGAGCCCCGACTGCACGCCGCGTGACGGCTCGAGGGGAGCGGCATTGCGCTGCTCCCCGCCTTTTCAGCGCAGGTTCGCTGCGCGCGCCTGCACCGACAAGGCAGACCTCTTTCCCCTGGTCGCTGCCAGACCAGGCCGTGCAAGCACGGCAAAGGCAGCCCTGGAGAGTGCGGTGCGACCCGTGTCGCGCCTTCGCGGTTCCGGCATCCGCCGGAACCAGTCATACCCCGCGGGGACGCGCTGCCCCGCCAGGGGCAGGCCGTCCTCGCGCTTCTTTTTTCGTCAAAGGAGCCTGTCATGAGAAACGGACGAACCCTGCTGAGCCTCGCGCAGGAACTGCAGCGCCAACTGGACACGAAGAAGGACCTCGTCGTCCCTTCGGCATTCGTGCGGCACGAGACCAGCGAACACGGCAGCACGCAGCTGGTCGTCGAAGAGGCCGCTGGTTCGGCCAGCTACGGCGTGATGCCGTTGGCCCGTCGCCAGCTCGCCGACAAGCTGGGAATCCCGTATGCCTACTTCGAACGCATGCGCGAGAACCAGCCCGGACTGCTCGATCGCAACGTCAACACCTGGCTGCAGAGCGAGAGCGAGCGCCGCCTGCTGCGCACGCTCGATGGAAACGTCCGCGCGGTGCTGTCCGACCGATACCGGCGGCTGGACAACTACGACCTCGCCGAGCATGTGCTGCCGATCCTGCAGGGGCTGCCCGACATCGTGTTCGAGTCGGTGGAGCTGACGGAGACGCGCATGTACATCAAGTGCGTCACGCCCCGCCTGAAGTTCGAGATGGCGCCCGGCGATGTCGTGCAGGCCGGCATCGTGATCTCGAATTCCGAGGTCGGCCAGGGCACGCTGTCGGTTCAGCCGCTGCTGTTCCGTCTCGTGTGTCGCAACGGCCTGATCGTCGCGGATCGCGCGCTGCGCAAGACCCACGCGGGGCGCGCGCTCGCGCAGCAGGAAGAAGGCGTGACCGTCTATCAGGACGACACGCTGCAGGCCGACGACAAGGCCTTCTTCCTGAAGGTACGCGACATCGTGCAGGCCGCCGTCTCCGAAGTCACGTTCCGGCAAGCCGCCGAAAAGATGCAGCGGACGATGGGCATCGCGCTGGCGGGTGATCCGGTTCAGGTCGTGCAGGTACTGGCGCAGCGCTACACGCTCAATGACGCCGAGCGCAGCGGCGTGCTGCGACATCTCGTCACCGGCGCAGACCTCTCGGGCTACGGGCTGATCAACGCCGTTACGCAATACAGCCACGATGTGGAAGACTACGACCGGGCGACCGAGTTCGAGATGCTCGGCGGCAAGCTGATGGAGCTCACCAGGCAGGAATGGAAGGGCCTCGCCGAAGCGGCATGAGGCGCTGAGAGCGAAATCGCAAGAGGGGTGCGCCCCTCTTGCGAGATCGGCGGAAAAAACCGGCTCTTTCCTGTGGCAAGAGAATCTCTCATCTCGATCAGAAGCGTCTTGCGCGCAATCCGCCCACCGAGACGGCATATGCTGATCAATGCGTGTTTCGTTTTTCGACGCATCAAGGGCCATCGTTGAACACACCACTTGAGGCGGCGGTCCGAGCGCCGCGCTACCGGAATCCGACCATGTGCCACCCGCTGTCCGACGTGCAAGCGACGAACCTTCAACTGCTCTACGCCATCCGACTGGGCATGGAGCGCGACTTGGTCGATACCTGCCGCCGGTTCGGGCTGCATGCCCGCCAGGCGGCGCGGCTGCGCGAAATGTCGTCCGAGGCGCTTTGGGCGGCAGTACACGCCATCGGCAACACATCCCTCTTCATCCCGAGAAGCGACATCATCGCGCTGCTCGAGGCGCCCCAGGTACTGGCGGGGACACTTGCCGCAGCACATCCGCCCACACCGACACCCAAGGTCCATCAGTAGGCGCGCGATGGCGTCCACCCCCCGCGTCGAACTGTGCATGCGCACGCTGGCGTTGGCGCGCGACTGCGCGGCGCTCGATGCCCGCGTGCGAACCATTCACCATCTCACCGGAGTCCGGCCGCGGGATCTGCAACGCCTGCTGTTCACCGAGCATTCGCCCCCGCCGCGCGGACGCGCGCCCGACACGCGAGACTGGTACCACACGGCCAACCTGCTGTATCGCACCGAGGCCTCCGTGGTCGTAGCGAACTTTCGGCGCCTGCGCGTCATGGGTTTTGCCGCTGCGGAAGCGCTGGTCGCCAGCTACCGCTACTATCAGTCGGTCTATCGGCCGCCGTACCGCATCAGCTTCGACCGCGCGTTCGATCTGGCTTCACATACCGAAGGGTTGTGGATTGCACGATCACCTGTCTTCCAGGTCCAGCAATGCCTTCGGTGCGGCAGCGAGTATCTGGCCGCGATCGGCACGCAACCTCGCGCGCACCGGCTGTGTCCCTTCTGCGATCTGATCAATCGCCATCAGCGCGATCCTCGCCTCACGGCCTCGGTCGCGGCGCCGGTCGATGGCTCGAGCGAAGCGATTTCGGACTGGTTGCGCCGCCTGTGAGCGCAGCCCCGCATCGATTGCAGACCGCCCCGCACCTGCCCGCGCTTTCGCCGGCCGGATCACGGCGACGAGTGAGTGAACCGGCGGGCTGGATGCGTCCTGCGCGTGCGAGAAGAAACTCGCTGGGCGCCCTTCCCGCGCCGGACCGCTCATGACCTCGGCCTACGCCTGCTCCGATCCTGGAATCGAGGCGCAGCCCCTGAGCGATCTGCTGGTGAGCCACGACGCCCTGCTGAACCGCATCAAGCTTTGTTTCGGTGCGGATCGCGCCACGTTCCAGCGAGAGGTGATGCCGCTGGTGCATGGCTATGCAGGCTATGTGCACCTGCTGCCGGCAACGGCCGACAACTACTTCTGCGCACCGGGCGGATTGCTGCAACTGGGCCTCGAGGCGGCTTTCTTCAGCCTGCAGGGCACCGATGCGCACATCTTCTCCGGGCGCGCCACGATTTCCGAACGCCTTGAACTCGAGCCACGGTGGCGCGTCGCCACCTTCATCGGCGGCCTGTGCTGCGAACTGAACCGGGTGCTGAGCCATGCGATCGTCACCACGGCCGACGGACAGCAGTGGCCGGCCTACCTCGGAGGGCTCGCCAACTGGCTCGCGCAGTGCTCAGCGTCACACTACTACGTGCGTTGGCGTGCGCACGCGCGCGAATCGCTCGGACTCGGATTGTTCGCGCTGCCGCATGTGATTCCTGGCGAACGCCTCCAATGGCTGTCCGCGGGCAACGAAATCGTCGTCCCGCAGTTGCTGGCCTGTGTCGGCGGCCTGCCGCAGGCCCGGGAGCAAAACGCCCTCGAGGCACTGGTACGACGTTCGCAGGCGCTGGTGATCGACCGCAACCTGCTCGCCAGCGCCGACCGCAACGGTACGCCAAAGGTGGGCTCCCACCTCGCGCGATACCTCGGCGACGCCTTGCGCAGGCTCACCGCGACCCACTCGGCGTGGATCCCCAACCGCGAGAAAAGCCGACTGTGGTTGGGAAAGGAAGGCCTCTTCCTGGTTTGGCCCGGGGCCGCCGCAGACGTCCTGGGTCTGCTCGAGAGCGATCAGCTGGCTGGCATCCCGAAGTCACCGCAAACCATGCTCGAGCTCCTGCTCGCCGCAGGCGTCCTGGTCGCTGCGGACGATGGGCAACAGACCTGGCGAATCCGCCCTCCTGGCGCAAAGGGGCCCATCGAAGCCGTCAAGCTCGCCTCGCCGGCCATCGCGCTGGCAGAGCTCGATCCTGCGCCCGAGCCATTGACCGTGCCCTTGCTGGAGCCCCGCAAGCCGAAGGTAGCCGATCCGCCAGACCCCCTTGCCTGCGACCTGGACGCCGGATTGCCGCAAGGCACTGCGTCCGCGACGCGCAACACACCAGCGCGCGCCGAGGCTTCGTCATCACTCGGACCGCCCATGGCAACCAAAGCACGCGGTCAACAGCTCCCCCTGATCGACGCCGAGCTCGAAGCGGCGGTCCTCTCCGGGAGCGGCGCGGATGCAGCGCGCGAGCATGCACGCAATGAAGCGACCCCGCGGCCCGAGCACGGCCGCCCCCCGCTTCGACTGAAAGCACCGTTGCGCCTGGACCCGGCCGTCAGAGATGCGCTCGCACAGGCCGTGGCAACGCTGAACCGATCGCCCCGCGACACGGACGTCTGTACGATCGCCGAAGGGATCTTCGTACCGCTGGCCGAGTTCGAGCGCCACGGCCTGCTGCCCAGCCTTGCGCTTCGCGCCCTGCAAGAGGCGAAGATGCTCAGGTCCGCAGACGCCAGCGGCTCGCCGACGTTGACCCGGGACGTTCGCGGAACCCCGACGATCGGTTTGCTTCTCGACCCCGAACACGTCGAGGGACTGGATCCCTCGGCCTTCACACGGGCGCCCGTCTGAGCGACCGATCCCTCAGGCAGTCAGCACGCGCTACCGATCGGACCTGCCCTGCGGGTTCGGGAGGCCGTAGGAACAGGTGCACGATCCTCGAAAAGGGATTGCCCCTCGGTGCCTGGCCCATCGCAGACTCCGGGAAAGGTATTCTGGATGGCGGCGGCCGCCCGCAACTCCCGTGCAATCGTTGCGAAGTCCTTTTCGCGCTGGGCCGGGTGAAACAAAGCGAAAAGAATCGCTACCTGCCCGAGAAGCGGCGCGACGTGTCAAGCGGCACCATGAGGGCCATGTTCAACTCCCCTTCGCAAAAAGGAGAATCCTCATGAAGTCCGGAATCAAGCGAATCGTCATCGGCCTGACCGGTGCCGCCCTGTTGCTTGGCGGCCTGGCGGCCTGCGGAACACGCGGGCCAGGCGGCTGGAGCGAAGAGCGCGCCACCGAAATGCGCGGCAAGATGGTCGAGCGCATCAGCGACAAGCTGGATCTCAATGCCGAACAGAAGCTCAAGCTCGATGCCCTCGCCTCCGAGATGGACGCCCAGCGAAAGGCGTTCCGCGGCGACAGCGCCAATCCGCGCGACGACGTCAAGACCTTGATCGCCGGCGACAAGTTCGACCGCACCAAGGCGCAGGCGCTGCTGGAGCAGAAAACCGCGGCCGTGCAGCAGCAAGCACCCAAGGTGCTGACCGCGTTGGCCGACTTCTATGACAGCCTGACGCCGGCGCAGCAGCAACAGGTGCGCGAACGCCTCGACAAGCGCCGTGGCGGCTGGGGTCGGCGCGGTCCCGGTTTCTGACCGGTACCATCCATCCACCGATGCAACGAGTCCTTCTGATTGACGACGACGAGCAGCTCGGGCCTCCGCTGGCCACCTATTTCCAGCGCTTCGAGCTGCAGTTGACGCAGGCCGCCACGCCCAGTGATGGGCTGGCGCGCCTGCGCAACGGCGGGTTCGACGCCGTCATCCTGGACGTCATGTTGCCCGAGATGGACGGCTTCGAAGTCTGTCGCACGATCCGCCGCGACAGCGATGTTCCCATCATCATGCTGACGGCCCGGGGCGAGGTGATGGATCGTGTGGTGGGGCTCGAGCTGGGCGCAGACGACTATCTGCCCAAGCCCTTCGAGCCGCGCGAACTGGTGGCGCGGCTGCAGACCGTCCTGCGGCGCTTCAGGCCCTCGCGCCACGTTGAAACCGCGGTTTCCGAGGGCACGCCTTCCACGCTCGAGTTCGAGGGGCTGTCGATCGATACCATCCGCCGCAGCGTGTCTCGTCTCGGCGATGAGGTGGAACTCACCGGCACGGAGTACGAACTACTGGCACTGCTTGCACGCGAGCCCGGCCGCGTGTTCAGCCGCGATGACATTCTCAACCGTCTGCGCGGCCAGGAAGCCG